>NZ_CALXEE010000083.1 GCF_944387245.1 uncultured Intestinimonas sp.
TGGGCCGCACCATGCGGATGTCGTAGGTCACCACATCCCCGTCCACCCGGGAGGTGTACATGCCCTCAGTGAGCTTCCGGTGGTCCACCTGGAAGCTGGCGATCTGTTTGAGTTCCATTGTGTGCTCACGCTCCTTCTTGCCACTAAGCATACCACATCTCAGGGCCGTTGACAAACCCCCTCCTACCCCCCATAATGGAAAAAAGAAAGGAGGGGGCGCCTTTGTACCTTCTGGAAAACAACTGCACCGACCCAGCCTGGAATCTGGCCCTGGACGAATACCTGCTCACCCGCTTTCCCGGGGAGGTCCTCACCCTCTGGCGGAACGGCCCCTCGGTCATCATCGGCAAGAACCAGAACGCCCTGGAGGAGATTGACCTGGATTTTGTCCGTGCCCACCAGATCCCGGTGGTCCGGCGGCTTACCGGCGGCGGGGCGGTTTTCCACGACCTGGGGAATATCAACTACACTCTGGTCCAGCCCTGCGGGGCGGGCGACTTCAACAACTACGCCAAGTTTACCAAGCCCATTGTGGACTTTCTGGCCACCCTGGGGGTGACGGCGGAGCTCTCCGGCCGGAACGACCTGCTGGTGGACGGCCAAAAATTCTCCGGCAATGCCCAGGCTGTCCGGGAGGGGCGCATCCTCCACCACGGCACCCTCCTCTTCTCCGCCGACATGTCCCGGCTCTCCGGCGCCCTCCGGCCAAGGGACATCAAGCTGGAGAGCAAGGGAGTCAAGTCGGTGTCCAGCCGAGTGACCAATCTGGCCTCCCATCTCCCCTTCCCCATGGCGGTGGGGGAATTTCTGGAACGGCTCCGGGCCTATTCTCTCAAAACGTTGCCTGACCTGACACCTTACGTCCTGACAGAGGCCGACCGGGCCGCCGTGGACGCCCTGCGGGCGGAAAAATACAGCACCTGGGACTGGAACTTTGGCTCCGCCCCCAGGTACACCTGGAGCAGGGCGGCCAAATTCCCCTTTGGCCTGGTAGACGCCCGGCTGGATGTGGACCGGGGCGTCATCCGCTCCGCCGTCCTCTACGGGGACTATTTCGGACAGCTGGACAGCGCCGGCCTGTCCCAACGGCTGGTGGGGCTCCCTCACCGGCGGGAGGCCCTTCTCCCCGTCCTCCGCTCCCTCCCCCTGGGGGACTACATTGCCAGCAGCACGGCAGAGGACCTGCTCTCCATGCTCTGCCCATAGGCACGAATAAAAATACCTTTGTGACTGGCCTGCACGTCACGTCATGCAAGTACGCTCTGTCAGCCGCGAGAGTTCTGCTACTTACTGCCCATAAACAGGTTTAAAAGTTTCCCATCGTCAACTGTTCTCCAGCCCTATTTTCATCCAATTTGTGCTGGATGTACGCTTCTATCTTCTTCGCATTCTTCTCTTCTGCAATCTACACAATAGCCTCGGAACAAGACCTTCTGTTCCGGCATTTGTATCTCAGTTCCGGATATTTTGGGTAGATCATTCGGCTGTTTTTCCAATTACACAGCGTGCGCAGTATTTTTCCCCTCTCTTCGCGCCTTTCCCCATAAAATACTTTCCCTCTCTACATGGGGACAAATACAATGTGATATTTGCGATTTCACCGGGTATGAGACAAACGATTTACATCATTCACCTGGATGACCTCCCTTTGCTTTTTCTTGTGCAGTTGGCAGACCGCACTTTTAAGATGGCAAAGGGAGTTTTTCTTCCTTCATCATCTCCATCCGGCTTCTTTGGGACCATTCGCCTAACGCGTGGTTTTCTGTATACAAAATGCCGCCCCTGTCTGAACACCAGGCAGGGGCGGCTATGACATTTCGGTTTACTGTGCCAAATCGCGGTAGAGGAACGTCACAATCTGCCCGCGGGTGCAGGTGTTATCAGGGCTGAATGTGGTTGCGCTGGTACCAGAGGTAACGCCCTCCTTGACCGCCCATGCAACGGCCTGTGCATACTCCGCGCCCGCGTCCACATCGGTAAACGCGGCGGCGTCTACGGCGGGCTTACCTGCCAGCTTCCACAGGTAGGTCACGGTGGCGGAACGGGTGGCAGGAGCCTCGGGATAAAAGGCGTCGGTTAAGCCCTGTTCCAGCGCCCAGTTGGCCGCGTCGGAGTAATACTGTCCGGCGGGAACAGAATCGCTGCTGCCAGCGGGGGCCGGGGAGCCGTTGGCACGCCACAGGAAGGTCAGAATCTGCGCTGTGGTGCAGTCAGCGTCGGGGCTGAAGGTGGTGGCGCTGGTGCCGGCGGTGATCTCCGTCTCCACCGCCCACTGGACGGCCTGGGCAAAGTAGTCGTCCGCCTTCACATCGGTAAAGCCGGCAAAGCTCTCCTCTGCGGGGGCCTCCTCCTGGCCATTGGTCACATGGAAGATGAATACCAGCTCATTGCCCAGGTAGGTGGGATCATCGGGATGGAGGAAGTAGTAGCCCTCTTCGGTGATGCTGAACCCGGTCAGCCCCTCCATCTCGTCCACATAGCCGCTGTAATAGTCGGTGTTCTGCTTGGAGGCATCCCAATAGAGGGCGCCGTCCGCCTCCACCTTCAGGGGCACCACATTGGGGGGAGAGAGGATATCGCTGCGGAAGATCTCGCCAGGGGCCACCTCATAGATGGTGACGGGGCCGGGCACTCCATAAGTATAGGGCGTATCCTCGTACTTGTCAGCAAAGTCCTGACCCAGCGTGCCCTGGGTCTTGCCCAGCACATTGAGGAAGGTGCCGCTATAAACCAGATTTCCGGCGCTGTCCTTCACCAGAATATCCTCCGATGAGGCGGCCAGGGCGGCGCTCGGCAGGAGCAGTGCCAGAGACAGAGCACATCCGGTAACAATACGGGATAATTTCACAAAATTTCCTCCTTCTATTTTTTGAGATATTATAGCAATACAGGTATTTCATATCAAGTGATGCGCGCTGTCCTGTCTCGGGATCGTTTCCCGCAGATTTTGAGAAAAAACCACACGCTTGTGGGATTTTTATTTTATCCCCACAGGGTGGAATTTCATGACATTGAATCTCTGCCTCCGGTCTTTTTGTGCCCCGTCCACATCGACCGGTCCTGCCCTGTTTTCTCTCGAAATAGTTCTCCCCTTCTCTTGAAAGCCCGAATTGTCCGCCTATCACGGACCTTTGTCCACTTTAACAAAACAGGGCGGAAAAGTCCCTTTTAGGGCTGTGCGTTCTGACAAGTTTTGCATCATCGGAAGAAACAGATTGCAAATCTAACCTTTTCGGCGTATAATCATACACAGTTATAATCGGTCGTGAAACGCCGGCAAGGGTTGCCTGGCGGCGGGGCAGGCGGTTTTTCGCCCGCCCTTTTTTTCGCAACACGACCCACCTTTGAATGAAAGGAAGGGACCCCGAAGTGTCAGAATGCAAGTTCCAGAAGGTCCTGGCTGCAAACCGTGGAGAGATCGCCATCCGCATCTTCCGCGCCTGTTACGACCTGGGCCTACGCACCGTGGCCATGTACTCCAACGAGGATACCTTTGCCCTGTTCCGCACCCGGGCCGACGAGGCCTACCGCATCGGCGAGAGCAAATCCCCCCTGGGGGCCTATCTGGATATCCCGGGCATCATCGATCTGGCCAAGCGCCGGCACGTGGACGCCATTCACCCCGGCTACGGGTTCCTCTCTGAGAACGCCGAGTTTGCCAAGGCCTGTGAGGACGCCGGCATCACCTTCATCGGCCCCAGCTCCAAGATTCTGGCCCAGATGGGCGACAAGCTGGCTGCCAAGGCCACTGCCCTGGCCTGCAACGTCCCCACCATCCCCGGCTCTACCGAGCCCCTGAAGAGCGCTGACGAAGCCCTGGAGAAGGCCGTCTCCTACGGCTTCCCCATCATCCTCAAGGCCGCCGCCGGCGGCGGCGGCCGGGGCATGCGCCGCTGCGACACCCCGGAGGAGGTCAAGCCCGCCTTCGAGCTGGTACAGGGCGAGGCCCGGAAGGCCTTCGGCAACGACGACATCTTTATTGAAAAATACCTGGTGGAGCCCAAGCACATCGAGGTCCAGATCCTGGGCGACCAGTACGGCAACGTGGTCCACCTGGGAGAGCGTGACTGCTCCCTCCAGCGCCGGTATCAGAAGGTGGTGGAGTTCGCCCCCGCCTGGAGCGTCCCCAAAGACACCCTGGACAAGCTCCACGCCGACGCCGTGAAGATCGCCAAGTACGTGGGCTATGTGAACGCCGGCACCGTGGAGTTCCTGGTGGACCGGGACGGCAACCACTACTTTATTGAGATGAACCCCCGCATCCAGGTGGAGCACACCGTCACCGAGCAGGTCACCGGTGTGGATCTGGTCCGGGCCCAGATTCTCATCGCCGAGGGACACCCTCTCTCCCACCCCTACATCGGCATGGGCAAGCAGTCCGACCTCCGGATGAATGGCTATGCCATCCAGTGCCGGGTGACTACCGAGGACCCCGCCAACAACTTCGCCCCCGACACCGGCAAGATCACCGCCTACCGCTCCGGCGGTGGCTGCGGCGTCCGGCTGGACGGCGGCAACGCCTACACCGGCGCCGTCATCTCCCCCTACTACGACTCCCTGCTGGTCAAGGTCACCACCTGGGACAACACCTTTGAGGGCGCCTGCCGCCGTGCCGCCCGGGCCGTCCGAGAGGAGCACATCCGGGGCGTCAAGACCAACATCCCCTTCATCAGCAACATCCTCAGCCACCCCACTTTTCTGGCCGGGAAGTGCCATACAAAATTCATCGATGAGACCCCTGAGCTCTTCGAGATGCAGTACGGCAAGGACCGTGCCACTAAGGTCCTCAAATACATTGCCCAGCGCCAGATCGAAAATCCCTCCGCTGAGCGGCCTCAGTTCGATATCCCCCGTTTCCCCACCGTCACCGGGAAACGTGGCGCCGGCCTCAAGTCTCTGCTGGATGAAAAGGGGCCTGAAGCCCTACGGGACTGGGTAAAGGAGCAGAAGAAGCTCCTCATCACCGACACTACCATGCGGGACGCACACCAGTCCCTCCTCTCCACCCGTGTGCGTACCCGGGACCTGCTGCTGGGCGCTGACGGTACCTCTGAGATCCTCGCCGACGCCTTCTCCCTCGAAATGTGGGGCGGCGCCACCTTCGACGTGGCCTACCGCTTCCTCCACGAGTCCCCCTGGGAACGGCTGGACCTGCTGCGGAAGAAGATTCCCAATATCCCCTTCCAAATGCTCCTCCGGGGCGCCAACGCCGTGGGCTACACCAACTACCCCGACAACCTCATCCGGGCCTTCGTCCAGGAGGCGGCCAAGAGCGGCATCGATATCTTCCGTATCTTCGACTCTCTCAACTGGATTCCCGGCATGGAGGTGGCCATGGACGAGGTCCTCAAGCAGGGCAAGGTCTGCGAGGCCACCATGTGCTACACCGGCGACATCCTGGACCCCAAGCGGGACCGCTATACCATTGAATACTACGTCAACATGGCCAAGGAGCTGGAGAAGCGGGGCGCCCACGTCCTGTGTATCAAGGACATGTCCGGTCTGCTGAAGCCCTACGCCGCCAAGAAGCTGGTCAAGGCCCTGAAGGAAGAGGTGGGCCTGCCCATCCACCTCCACACCCACGACACCTCCGGCAATCAGGTGGCCACCTACCTCATGGCCGCTGAGGCCGGCGTGGACATCGTGGACTGCGCCATCGACTCCATGTCCTCCATGACCAGCCAGCCCTCCCTCAATGCCGTGGTCACCGCTCTCCAGGGCCAGGAGCGGGACACCGGTCTGGACCCGGTCCGTCTCCAGGAGCTCTCCGACTACTGGTCCGACGTGCGCCTGCGGTATGCCTCTTTCGAGACCGGCATGAAGAACCCCTCCACCGATATCTACCGCTACGAGATGCCTGGCGGCCAGTACTCCAACCTGAAGTCTCAGGTGGAGAGCCTGGGCCTGGGCGGTCAGTTCGACGATGTAAAGAACATGTACACCCAGGTCAACCACATGCTGGGCGACATTGTAAAGGTGACCCCCTCCTCCAAGATGGTGGGCGACCTGGCCATTTTCATGGTCCAGCATGATCTGACCCCCGAGAACATCGTGGAAAAGGGCGAGGCTCTCACCTTCCCCGACTCGGTGGTGAGCTACTTCAAGGGCATGATGGGCCAGCCCGCCTGGGGCTTCCCCGAAGCCCTCCAGAAGGTGGTTCTCAAGGGCGAACAGCCCATCACCTGCCGTCCCGGCGAGCTGTTGGAGCCCATCGACTTCGACGCCGTTCGGGAAAAGCTCCAGAACGTGACCAAAGACCCCATCAACATGCGTGCCATCCTCTCTTATTGCCTCTACCCCAAGGTCTACGAGGAATACCGCAGCCACCGCCAGGAATACGGCTACATCATGCGCATGGGCAGCCACGTCTTTTTCAACGGCATGGCTCTGGGCGAGACCAACCTCATCAGCATCGAGGACGGCAAGACCCTGGTCATCAAGTACCTGGGCCTAGGCGACCTCAATGAGGACGGCACCCGGAACGTCCACTTTGACCTCAACGGTATGGGCCGCACTGTGGCCGTCCCCGACCCCAACGCCCAGGTCCAGGTCCACCCCGTGGTCATGGCCGACCCCGAGGACAAGGGCCAGGTGGGCGCCTCCATCCCCGGCATGGTTTCCAAGATCAGCGTCAAGCCCGGCGATCAGGTGGAGGAGAATCAGGTGGTGGCCGTTATCGAGGCTATGAAGATGGAGACCAGCGTGGTCTCCCGCATCTCCGGCACCGTGGACCAGGTCCTCGCCTCCGCCGGCACCTCCGTCAAGTCCGGCGAGCTCCTCCTCACCATCCTGCCCAACTAAGTTCCTCTTTTCTTTTCTGCTTTACTGTGCTATAATGCACACAATATCCCATCTTGTGGAGGAGCTGAGAAAACATGATCCGTCATATGATTTTCTGGAATCTAGCCAAACCCGATGAAGATCTCCGCGCACTGGAGTCATTTATGAAAACTTCGTTTTCTGAAATGGTGAGTGCCATTCCGGGCCTGCGGGCTGCCCACATCGGTCTCGATGTGGGGCAGGGTACTCACGGTGCAGGACTGTGCTGCGATCTCGACAGTATGGAGGCTCTGGAGATCTACCGGGTTCACCCCCTGCATGTCGCCTTTCAGGGCTGGGCAAAGGAACACCTGAAGGAGCGCTGCTGCGTGGATCTGGAGGTGTCTGAATGAGCAATTTGCCTGAAAATATGGTGCAGCTGGGCAGCCGCCGGAACATCATGCGTGAGATCCGGGAGTACGGCCTGATCCGTGCCCGGGAGGTGGGCGCAGAGAATGTGCTGGACTTCTCCCTGGGCAATCCCAGCGTCCCCCCACCGCCCCAGGTGAACGACACCATCCGGGCCATTCTGGACGGCCCTCAGGGGGACTCCATCCACGCCTACACCTCCGCCCAGGGCGACCTGTCCGTCCGGGAATCCCTGGCCGCCTCCCTCACCCGCCGCTTCGGCATGCACTACGGCCCCGACGACCTCTACATCACCGTGGGCGCCGCCGCCGGTCTGTGCTGCTGCTTCCGGGCTCTGGCCTGTCCCGGGGATGAGTTCGTCCTCATGGCCCCCTACTTCACCGAGTACGACATCTTCGTCCGGGGCAACGGCGGCATCCCCGTGGTGGTCCCCCCGGACTACGACACCTTCCAGCCCGACATGAAGGCCCTGGAGGCTGCCATCGGCCCCAAGACCAAAGCCCTGGTGGTCAACTCCCCCAACAACCCCTCCGGCGCCATCTACTCCGCCGAGACCCTCACCGCCATGGCCAACCTGTTGCGCCGGAAGGCCGCGGAGTACGGACACCCCATCTACCTCATCTCCGACGAGCCCTACCGGGAAATCGTTTTCCAGGGCTTCACCGTGCCCTGGATCCCTGCCTTCTACGACAACACCCTGGTGTGTTATTCCTACAGCAAATCCATCTCCCTCCCCGGTGAGCGTATCGGCTACGTGCTGGTGGGCGAGAAGGTGGCTGATCACAAGGAAGTCTACGCCGCCATCTGCGGTGCCGGACGGGTGCTGGGCTATGTCAACGCCCCCAGCCTCTTCCAGCGGGTGGCCGCCGCCTGTGACGGTCTGACCTCCGACCTGACCATCTATCAGACCAACCGGGACCTGCTTTACAACGGTCTTACCTCCATGGGCTATACCTGCGTGGAGCCCGGCGGCACCTTCTACCTGCTCCTCAAGTCTCTCGTACCCGACGCCAACGAGTTCTGCAAACGGGCCCAGGCCTACGACCTCCTCTTCCCGCCTACCGATGACTTCGCCTGCCCCGGCTGGTGTCGCATCGCCTTCTGCACCACCACCGAGCAGGTGGAAAAGGCTCTCCCCATCTTCCAAAAGTTGGCCAAGGAATATGACCTGTAAGTGAACTGAACCAGTAAAAACGGATCGTGACAAAATACCCCCTGATGTAGGAAAATCAACTACATCAGGGGGTATTGTTATGGGGTAGCGGAATGACAACTATGCCCAGATTCTGCTGCCAGAGGCAAAGAAAATTTTAAAGGAGAAAGCCCAACAGGAAATAGCAGAGCGCTGGGGCAAGTACATGGTAAAAGGCTGTGCTATAGCCCCCGTTGTGCGACAGGCGGGGGAAGGATGCCGCGCTTGCAACGCCTCTCCGATTAAAACTTAACCAGGGATCTTTATGGGACTTCAAACCGCCAATAGGCTTTTTTGAACCACTCGATCTTACCCATGTGCTTGGTGGATTCATGAGGCGGCAGAGCCGCCTCACATTTTTTCAGGCATGCAAAAAAACGGACTTCTTTCGAAGTCCGCTTTTTGTGTCG
>NZ_CALXEE010000084.1 GCF_944387245.1 uncultured Intestinimonas sp.
CGTCGTCTGCGGACGACGGAACTCTGCGAGGCTCTTTCACAAAACCTGAGGCGTTTCTACTTTTTCGACAAGCTGAGGAGGCCCGGAGCCATGCTCCGGACCTCCTTTTATGATTGGATGATTCAGGCCAGGTACTGCTTGAGGGCCTCCACTCGGTCGGTCTTCTCCCAGGGCAGGTCGATGTCGGTGCGGCCAAAGTGGCCGTAGGCGGCGGTCTGCTCGTAGATGGGCCGCAGCAGGTCCAGGTCACGGATGATGGCGGCGGGACGCAGGTCGAAGTGGCGCTCCACGATCTTGGAGAGCTCCTCCTCGGGGAGGACGCCGGTGCCGAAGGTATCCACCAGCACGGAGACGGGGTGGGCCACGCCGATGGCGTAGGCCAGCTCGATCTGGCACTTGCGGCACAGGCCGGCGGCCACCAGATTCTTGGCCGCATAGCGGGCCATGTAGGCGGCGGAGCGGTCCACCTTGGTGGGGTCCTTGCCGGAGAAGGCGCCGCCGCCGTGGGCGGCGGCCCCGCCGTAGGTGTCCACGATGATCTTACGGCCGGTGAGTCCGGTGTCGCCCACGGGGCCGCCGATGACAAAGCGGCCGGTGGGGTTCACGAAGAACTTGGTGCCGGCATCGATGTACTGGGCGGGGATGATGGGCTTGATGACCGTCTCCACAATGGCCTCCCGCAGGTCCTTCAGGGCGATGTCGGGATCGTGCTGGGTGGAGACCACGATGGCGGGACAGCGGACCACCTTCCCCTCCTCGTCGTACTCCACGGTGACCTGGCTCTTGCCGTCGGGGCGGACCCACTTGAGCTCGCCGCTCTTGCGGACCTGGGCCAGCCGCCGGGTGAGCCGGTGGGCCAGGGAAATGGCGGCGGGCATAAGCTCGGGGGTCTCGTCGCAGGCGTAGCCGAACATCATACCCTGGTCGCCGGCGCCCACCAGGTCCAGGGGATCGCTGTCGCCGCCCTGCTGGACCTCATAGGACTGGTTGACGCCCATGGCGATGTCGGGGGACTGCTCGTCGATGGCGGTCATGACGGCGCAGGAGCGGTAGTCGAAGCCGTAGGCGGGATCGGTGTAGCCGATGCGCTCCACGGTGCGGCGGACGATGGAGGGGATATCGGTGTAATGGCTGGTGGTGATCTCACCCATGACCGTTACCATGCCGGTAGTGGTGAAGGTCTCGCAGGCCACATGGGCATGGGGATCGCTGGCCAGGATGTCATCCAGAACAGCGTCGGAGATCTGGTCGCAGACCTTATCGGGATGTCCTTCGGTAACGGATTCAGAGGTAAATACGCGGTGACTCATAAACATTTCCTTTCTTTTTTCCGTTGGCGGCGAAAAACAGCAACAAAAAAACGCTCCCACCGACGGAGCGCACGAGATCTTACCCTCATCTTTCGAACACTGCCGCCGGATTTGGCACCTTGCGGTCTCCCACAGGTTGCCGGGCTTCATCGGGCCGTTCCCTCCGCCACTCTTGATAAGGTTATGGAGTTGTACCCTCATTATAGCATCTTCATAGAAGATGTCAAGGCCTCTTACCTGGGACCATACGGCAATAAATTGGAAAGTTCACAATTTCTTATAGACTTCCCAGGCGAAAGAGGGTAAAATACTTTGCACACGAATTCATTACACTTGAAGGAGGCTCCCTCATGCGCTCCGTGGACAGCTGGCTGGACCGCTTCTGCTACAAACACCCCAAACTGGGGATTCCGAATCTGATGACCATTCTGGTGGTGGGCACCGCGCTGGTCTACCTCATGGACCTTTTCAGCAACGGCATGTTTTCTGCCATGCTCTACTTCTCCCCCACCGCCATCCTGCATCGCTTTCAGCTCTGGCGTCTGGTCACCTTCCTCTTCGTGCCCCTGAGCTATGAGCCCTTTACCCTGGTCCTCTCCCTGTACTTTTACTGGTGGATCGGCCGGAGCCTGGAGCAGGAGTGGGGAACCGTCAAGTTCACCGTATTCTACGCCTGCGGAGTGCTCTTCAACATCATCTTCGGCTTCCTGGCCGGAGGCACCAGCGCCACCTACCTGAACCTCTCCCTCTTCTTCGCCTTCGCCAGCCTCTACCCCGATCTCCAGGTGCTGCTCTTCTTCATCATCCCCGTCAAGGTCAAGTGGCTGGCGTGGATCGACGCCGCCTTCTTCGCCCTCACCGTTCTCTTCAACCTGATCAACCTCAACTTCGTGGGGGCGTTGCTGCCTCTTGTTGCCATCCTCAACTACGTGCTCTTCTTCTGGTCCTTCCTCCGCGACTTCGCCCTCCGTACCTTCCGTCGGGCCCAGCATCAGAACTCCCGGCAGACCATCAATTTCAAAAAGGCCGCCCGGGAGGCCAGGAAGGACAAGGGCTACCTCCACAAGTGCGCCGTCTGCGGCATTACCGACGCCGACGACCCCAACATGGAGTTCCGCTACTGCTCCAAGTGCAACGGCTACTACTGCTACTGTATGAACCACATCAACAACCACGTTCACATCCAGTGACAGAATGAGATGGGAGGTATTTTTATGACGGAACAGGAACTGGTGGACCGCGCCTTTGCCATGCTGGACCGGTCCTATGCCCCCTATTCCCACTTTCCCGTGGGCGCCGCCCTGGAGTGTGCCGACGGCACCGTCTTTACCGGCTGCAATGTGGAAAATGCCGCCTACGGCTCCACCATCTGCGCCGAGCGCACCGCCGCGGTGAAGGCCATCAGCGAGGGGCACCGGGACGACTTCGTCCGCATCGCCATCGTGGGCAACTCCACCGACTACTGCTGGCCCTGCGGCGCCTGCCGCCAGTTTCTCTTCGAGTTCGCCCCCGACCTGGAGTGCCTCATCGCCCGGGAGGACCACGAATACGTAAAGCTCCCCCTCCGGGAGCTCCTGGCCCACGGCTTTGGCCCCAAATCCCTGCTGTAAACCCGTTTTTTTGACGGCTGCATAAAACCTCCCCATTTTGGCTATCCTAAGACCCGGATACCAAAATGAGGAGGTTTTTTCCGTGATCGTGGATAAGATCGCCCTGATCCTGGCCATCGTGGGCGGGCTCAACTGGGGCAGCATCGGGATCTTCGGCTTTGACCTGGTGGCCTTTTTCTTCGGCGGCTCCGGCAGCGCCATCAGCCGTGTAATCTATACCCTGATCGGCCTCGCCGCCGTGTGGTGTATCTCCCTCCTGTTCCGGGACACCACCGCCGGAAAGCAGACCTGAACGAGACCGCCGCGCATACCCAAGGGTATACGCGGCGGTCTTTGTCTGTCTATTCCACTTTATAGGCCAGCAGCCAGATGCTCACCGACAGACAAATACCGATGCAGGCAGGTATGGAGATGCTCAGGGGGATGCTCCGAAGCACAAGGTATGCCAGTACCACCACTGCGAACAGCCAGACAGCGGCATTGGCCATGGTGGCACGGTGCCGGAACCGCCCGCTCCGACACCACAAGGTCACAGCGAGAGGGAGCACGTAGGCCGCCGTTCCCGCCCCAGTGATCACTAGAAAGGGAACCCAACCGGTCCAGGACTCCAACTGGGCCACCCGTTGATCGCCGTCGGAGTAGATTCTGGGCCAGACATCCCTCATCTCGTTCAGGCAGAGCCGGAAAGCTGCCTGCTGCAACGCCGCACCCACGGCGATGACCACCGTCCAGGCCAGGGTCCGGCCCAGCACCGGCTGCCAGGCCGGCCTGTCGCTGGTCCGCTCCAGGTCAAAGGACCCGGTGAAGGGCCATTTCAGCCCCCGGTACACCGCCAGGCTGGTAAATGTAAGCAAATGAAGGCTCAGGAGGAGCGGTACTCCGCTGCCGTTCCAGCTTGCGGCCGCGTTGAAGTCATAAACCAGCCAAAGTCCCAGGAAAAAGAGCGTCTGGCCGCGCAGTACCCCGCTCTCCCGGAGCTCCCACTTGGCGCTGTTCCACAGTCCCTTCACCGGTCGCCACCTCCAAAGACCTCCATGTACTTCTCCTCCACCGACACGCCCTCCCGCTGCCGCAGCCCCTCAGCGGAGGCGGACAGGACCACATAGCCCGCCCGGAGGAAAAGGACGTCGTCCAGGATGGGTTCGATGTCGTGGACCAGGTGGGTGGCCATGAGGAGGGCATTGTGGTCCTCCATAACCCCCGCCGCCGCCGACAGGATCTTTGCCCGCTCCACCGGGTCCACGCCCCCCAGGGGCTCATCCAGGAGATAGAGGTCGGCATCCCGGGCCAGGAGCAGGCCCAGGTCCAGCCGCTCTGCCTGGCCCTTGGACAGCCGGGACACCGGCTCCCCCTCCGGGAGGTTCCCCGACACCGCCCGGAACCGGTCCAGATCCAGGCCGGGGAAGAGGTCCCGATACCACCTGACGGCCTGCCGCACCGTCAGCTCCCGAGGTAGCAGGGTATGGTCGGCCATATAGGCCACCTTGGGCCGGTCCCGGCGGGAGATGGGCCGCCCGTGGAGGAGGATCTCGCCCCCGTCAGGCCGCCACAGCCCGGCGATGGTCCGCAGCAGGGTGGACTTTCCCGCCCCGTTGGGACCCAGCAGGCCGGTGATGTGCCCCGGGGCCAGGGAAAAGCTGCACGCCCCCAGCACGATCTGCCCGTCCAGATACTTACAGAGCCCTCTGACTTCCAGCAGACTGTCCACCGTCTCCCTCCTCCCCACTCAGCCGCTCAGCGGCCTCCAGCCGGGAAAAGCCCAGCCCCGCCATGCCCTTCAGGTAGGCCTCCACCAGGGTCTGTGCCATCTCCTCCCGGAGGGCGGAGAGCCGCTCCCAGTCCCCGGTGACGAAGGAACCCACCCCCCGCCGGGTCTCCAGCAGGCCCTCCCGCTCCAGCTCGGAACACACCCGCTGCATGGTGTTCAGGTTGATGCCGTACCGGGCAGCCAGCGCCCGCACCGAGTCCACCCGGCTCCCCGCCGGCAGGCCCCCCGTCACCATCTCCCGCTTCATGTCCTCCATCACCTGGAGGTAAATGGGTACGCTGTTGCTGAACTGCATAGTGCTCCTCTCCTTGTGTCTTAGTGTTCTATATAAATAATACACTAGAACAGAAAAAATAGCAAGAAATTTCATGGCCGCGCCGCTGAAAGGGGCGCATGGCCCATTTTGCTCTGCTTTTGCAGCGCAAAAAAGGCTTGACAGGGACACCCCCGGGGGGTATTATAAAGATGCCCCCCACCCCTGGGGGGTGTTCTTAGAACCATCTAACATGGGAGGGACCGGCCATGATGGCAGATCAGAAAACGGTGCTCCGGCTCTTAAAGACGGCCCGGGGACAGATGGACGGCATCATCAAGATGGTGGAGGAGGACCGGTACTGCATCGACATCTCCACCCAGGTCATGGCCGCCGAGGCCATGCTGAACCGGGCCAACAAGGAGATCCTCACCGCACACCTGAAGCACTGCGTCAACACCGCCCAGACCCAGGCCGAGCGGGAGGAGAAGATCGACGAGCTGGTGGACATGCTGGGCAAGATTTTGAAGTAGTTCCCTGTTCTTTTTCTTTCCTTCTTTTTCTTGAAAGAAAAAGAAGCAAAAAGAACTTTAAGCTTTCAACTGGGTGAAATCTCAGGCCATTTTCCTCTATTTTAAGTTTTTAACACGGAAAGACTGAGGTATTTATGAAACAAAAATTTACCGTGACAGGTATGAGCTGCGCCGCCTGCTCCGCCCACGTGGACAAGGCGGTACGGAAGCTGGAGGGCGTCAGCGAGGTCAACGTGAACCTGCTGGGCGGCTCCATGACGGTGGAGTACGACCCCGCCGCTGAGTCCCCGGAGGCCATCATCGCCGCCGTGGACGCCGCCGGCTACGGCTGTGCCCTGCCCCAGGCGGCAGCCAGCAAGGGCGACGCCCGGGTGGATACCCGGGCCGAGGCCGCCAGGCAGATGGAGGAGGAGCTCAACGGCATGAAGCGCCGGTTCCTGGTGTCCCTGTGCTTTCTGGTGCCCCTCTTCTACATCGCCATGGGCCACATGATGGGCTGGCCCCTCCCCGCCTTCTTCCATGACAGCCGGAACGCCCTGGCCTTCGCCTTCCTCCAATTCCTGCTGGTGCTGCCCATCATGTATATCAACGACAAGTACTACCGGGTGGGCTTCAAGACCCTCTTCCACGGCGCCCCCAACATGGACTCCCTCATCGCCGTGGGCTCCGCCGCCGCCGTGATCTACGGCGTCGCCGCCATCTTCCAGATCGGCTACGGCCTGGGCCACGGCGATATGGAGCGGGTCAACCACTGGGCCATGGACCTCTACTTTGAGTCCGCCGGCATGATCCTCACCCTCATCACCCTGGGCAAGTTTCTGGAGACCCGGTCCAAGGGCAAGACCTCCCAGGCCATCAGCCGCCTCATGGACCTGGCCCCCAAGACGGCCACCGTCCTCCGGGACGGCGTGGAGACCGAGGTGCCCGTGGAGGAGGTGGCGGTGGGCGACCTCATCCTGGTCCGGCCCGGCGCCTCCATCCCCGTGGACGGGGTGGTCACCGAGGGCAGCTCCTCCGTGGATGAGTCCGCCCTCACCGGCGAGTCCATCCCCGTGGAAAAGGGCCCCGGCGACAGGGTGGTCTCCGCCGCCATCAACAAGTCCGGCTCCTTCACCTTCCGGGCCACCCGGGTGGGCGACGACACCACCCTGGCCCAGATGATCGCCCTGGTAGACGAGGCCGCCTCCTCCAAGGCCCCCATCGCCAAGCTGGCCGACAAGGTGGCCGGGGTCTTCGTCCCCGTGGTCATGACCATCGCCGCCGTCACCGCCATCGTCTGGCTCATCGCCACCGGCGGCGACATCACCCGGGCCCTCACCGCCGGAGTGGCCGTGCTGGTCATCTCCTGTCCCTGCGCCCTGGGCCTGGCCACCCCCGTGGCCATCATGGTGGGCACCGGCAAGGGCGCCGAAAACGGCATCCTCATCAAGTCCGCCCAGGCCCTGGAGACCCTCCACAGCATCCAGACCATCGTCCTGGACAAGACGGGCACCGTCACCCAGGGCAAGCCCAAGGTCACCGACATCCAGCCCGCCGAAGGCGTCACCGAGGAGGAGCTTCTCTGCGTGGCCGCCTCCCTGGAAAAGCCCTCCGAGCACCCCCTGGCCGAGGCCATCGTGGCCGAGGCGGAGGAGCGCAGCATCCCCCTGGTCCCCGCCGAGGGCTTCCAGGCCCTCCACGGCCGGGGCGTGCAGGCCGACCTTCAGGGCTCCGCCTTCCTGGCGGGCAACCGGGCCATGATGGAGGAGCACGGGGTGGACCTGGGCAGCCACCTGGCCGCCGCCGACGCCCTGGCCGAAAACGGCCGGACGCCCCTCTACTTCGCCCAGGACGGCAAACTTTTGGGCGTCATCGCCGTGGCCGACACGGTGAAGCCCACCAGCGCCGCCGCCATTTCCGCCTTCCGTGACCTGGGCATCGACGTGGTCCTCCTCACCGGCGACAACAAGCGCACCGCCGACGCCATCGGCCGGGAGCTGGGGGTGAGCACCGTCATCGCCGAGGTGCTGCCCCAGGACAAGGAGCGGGTCATCGCCGACCTCCAGGCCCGGGGCAAAAAGGTGGCCATGGTGGGCGACGGCATCAACGACGCCCCCGCCCTGGCCCGGGCCGACGTGGGCCTGGCCATCGGCGCCGGTACCGACGTGGCCATCGAGTCCGCCGACATCGTTCTCATGAAGAGCGACCTCATGGACGCCGTTACCGCCGTGGAGCTCTCCAAGGCCACCATCCGCAACGTGAAGGAGAACCTCTTCTGGGCCTTCTGCTACAACTCCATCGGCATCCCCCTGGCCGCCGGCGTATTCTTCCCCATTCTGGGCTGGCAGCTCTCCCCCATGTTCGGCGCCGCCGCCATGAGCCTGAGCTCGGTGAGCGTGGTGTCCAACGCCCTGCGGCTCAAGCTCTTCAAGCCCAAGCACACCGCCCCGGCCTCCCCGGAGGTCCCCGCGAAGCCCGAAACCATAAAATCCACACCGCAAAATGAAAAAGGAGTGTCTGTTATGGAAAAGAAAATCATGATCGAAGGTATGATGTGCCAGCACTGCGTGGCCCATGTCACCAAGGCCCTCACCGGTCTGCCGGGCGAGTCCGCCACCGTGTCCCTGGAGGACAAGTGCGCCACCGTCAGCGGCCCCGCCACCGACGAGGAGCTGAAGAAGGCCGTGGAGGAGGCCGGTTACCAGGTGGTCTCCATCCAGTAATTGAGAACCGTACAGAAAGAGGGCGGGTCCACTGAGTGGACCCGCCCTCTCA
>NZ_CALXEE010000085.1 GCF_944387245.1 uncultured Intestinimonas sp.
CGGCCCTCGGGGGAGGTGTCCATGCCGTAGTTGATGGAGGAGAAGGGGGTCTGGGCGCCGGCCCGGGAGTGCATGGTGTTCAGGTTGTGGATGAGGGCCTCCATGGCCTGGTAGGTGGCCCGGTCAGTCTCCTTCTCCGCCCGCTGCTGGGCGAAGGCCTGGGCTCTGGCCACCGTGGCCTCGTCCCCGAACTCCGGCACCAGAGCGGCGCGCTCGGCGGCAAAATAGGCCTCGTTTCCGCTGAGGGTGGGGCACAGGCCGGTGTCGGCCTCGATCTGGGCCATAATCCCCTTCAGGGCCTGCTCGGGGTCGGCGTCATCGGCCAGGAGGGTGAGAGCACGGGCCAGATTCTGGCGGTACACCCGCTTGAAGGTCTTGCGCACGCCGTCGGCCATACCGTAGTCGAAGTTCACGATGGACTGACCGCCGTGCTGGTCGTTCTGGTTGGACTGGATGGCGATGCAGGCCAGGGCGGCGTAGGAGGAGATGTCGTTGGGCTCCCGCAGGGTGCCGTGACCGGTGGAGAAGCCCCCCTTGAAGAGCTTCTGGATGTCGATCTGGCAGCAGGTGGTGGTGAGAGTGAGGAAGTCCAGGTCGTGGATGTGGATGTCCCCCTCCCGGTGGGCACGGGCGTGCTCCGGGTTCAGGACGAACATGTCGTAGAACTGCTTGGCCCCCTCGGAGCCGAACTTGAGCATGCTGCCCATGGCGGTGTCGCCGTCGATGTTGGCATTCTCCCGCTTGATGTCAGAGTCCTTGGCCGCCGAGAAGGTGATATCCTCATACACCTTCATGAGCCGGGTGTTCATCTCCCGGGCCTTGCTCCGCTCGTTCCGGTACAGAATGTAGGCCTTGGCCGTCTGGACATAGCCGTTGTCCATGAGCACCCGCTCTACCAGGTCCTGGATGTGCTCCACGTCGGGCTGGGGCTCCCCCTCCAGCTCCAGGATGGACACCACCTCGTCGGCCAGGCGGAGGGCCGTCTCCCCGTAGCCCGGTTTATAGGTGGCGTCAAAGGCCTTGGTGATGGCGCCGGCGATCTTCCCCTCGTCAAAGGGGGCGATGCGGCCGTCCCGCTTTCGGATGCTGGTCATGGTCATTTCTTTGCGTTCCTCCTTCGTGCTTCCATGGAAAGAGCCCTCCGCAGAGGGCCCGTTTATTTGGTATTATGTAAATGCAACTACACACTATATATTGTGGTTTTCTTTTGCGGCGGTGAATCTATGATACTCTATCTGCCTGCTACCGTCAAGGAGAACCCATGCCGAATTTCCCCCTGTATTTTTAGATAACTTGCCAGTAGACGCCGGAACGGCCGAAGCGGCTCCACCTCTGTCAAGAGATTTTTTGAAAAATACGGGGATCGTCGAAAACTTTTGCTTGCCTGTCCACGTCAAAATCAGTATACTGATAGTCGTTGACATAATCGAGAGGTTGGATGTGCGTTGGCGAAGCGGCTGATCAAAAAGAAAAAGAAGCGGCGAGGCTCTCCCCTGGGGCGGATATTTCGCACCCTCTACCGGACGGTGGTGGTCCTCTCCGCTCTCATCGTGGTCTTCTTCTGTGCCTACAAGGCTCTGGTGAAGCCCCCCGAACAGGCGGCGCCTCCCACAGCGGCGGTGCCACAGCCCACCGCCGCGACCGATGACCCGCATACCGAGGAGGACGAGAGCGCCCTCCCCACTCCTACGCCGTTGGTACGCAAAGAGGGCTTTTACACCTTCCTGCTGGCGGCCACCGACGAGGGCGGCGGCAACACCGACACCATCATGGTGGTGGCCTATGACACGGCCAACCAGAAGATGGGGGTGGTCTCCATCCCCCGGGACACCCTGGTGGACCGGAAGATCCCCAAGATCAACAGTGTCTACGCCTCTGACGGCATTGACGGACTCAAGGACGTGGTCTCCGATCTCATCGGCATCCCCATCGACCACTATGTGACGGTCAACCTCAACGGCTTCCAGCGGCTGGTCAATGCCGTGGGCGGCGTGGACTTCTATGTCCCCTGCGACATGAACTACGACGACCCCACCGCCGATCCCCCCCTCTCCATCCACTACACCGAGGGCATGACCCACCTGGACGGCCAGGAGGCCATGGAGGTGGTCCGGTTCCGCCACAACAACGACGGCAGCGGCTACACCGACGTGGGCCGCTCCCAGACCCAGCAGAAGCTTCTCATCGCCGTGGGCAAAAAGGTGCTGGCCAATCCGGTCAAGATCGCCGACTATGTGGACATCTTCCTCAAAAATGTCAAGACTGACCTCTCCGCCACCGATATCATCTGGCTGGCCACCCAGGCTGCGGGCCTGGACCTGGACAACGGCGTCACCACCGCCACCCTGCCCGGCGACGGCACTGTCCGCTACCGGGGTACCTCCTGGTGCTATCAGCTGGAGCGGGAGGAGTGCCTGGAGATCTTCAACACCATGCTCAATCCCTATACCACTGAGATCACCATGGACATGACCAACATGCTCCAGGCATCCTAAGCAGAACAAAGGCGCTCCGGACTGCAGTCCGGAGCGCCTTTCAGCTTGTCAAAAGACCTCAGTTTTAATCTTACCCCTTCTGGAAGAGGGCGGTGGAGAGGTAACGCTCACCGGTGTCGGGCAGGACGGTGACGATCGTCTTGCCGGCAAATTCCGGCTGGGCGGCCAGGGACTTGGCGGCCCAGGCTGCGGCGCCGGAGGAGATACCCACCAGCAGGCCCTCGGTCTCCGCCAGAGCCCGGCCGGCGGCCATGGCCTCGTCTCCGGGGACGGTCACCACCCGGTCCACCACCGAGCGGTCCAGGGTGCCGGGCACAAAGCCGGCGCCGATGCCCTGGATCTTGTGGGGGCCCGGCTTGCCGCCGGAGAGGACGGGGGATTCGGCGGGCTCCACCGCCACCACCTGGATGGCGGGGTTCTGCTCCTTCAGGTACCGGCCGGCGCCGGTGATGGTGCCGCCGGAGCCCACCCCGGCCACCAGTACGTCCACCTTGCCCTCTGTGTCCCGCCAGATCTCTGGGCCGGTGGTCTCATAGTGGGCCTTGGCGTTGGCCGGGTTGTTGAACTGGTCGGGCATCCAGGCTCCGGGCAGGGTCTCCAGCAGCTCATTGGCCTTGGCGATGGCGCCCCCCATGCCCTTGGCGCCCTCGGTGAGAACCAGCTCGGCCCCCAGGGCGGCCAGAAGGCTCCGCCGCTCCTGGCTCATGGTCTCCGGCATGGTGAGGACCACCCGGTAGCCCAGGATGCGGCCGATGTAGCTCAGGCCCACACCCGTGTTGCCGCTGGTGGGTTCCACGATGGTGGCGCCGGGCTTGAGCACCCCACGCTCCTCTGCGTCCCGGATCATGTAGAGGGCGGCCCGGTCCTTGGCCGAGGACAGGGGGTTGAAGGACTCCAGCTTGGCCAGCACCTTGGCGCCGGGGGCGTACCGCTCCAGGGCCAGGAGCGGGGTGTTTCCGATGAGGTCCAGAATGGAATGGGCGATACGCATGGAACATGCCTCCTAAATTTTTTCTCAGTCTATCACAAAAATCCGATAAATTCAATAGGAATTAAGGAAAAATAAGAAACCCGCTCCGGTGCTCCCGAAGCGGGTTTCTGAGGTTCTTTAGAACACGGCGACCACAGCGCCGTCATAGGTCTGGTCGATGAAGTCCTTGACCTCCTGGCTGCACAGGGCCTTGGCCAGAGCCTGGATGGCGGGATCATCCACACGGTCCTCCTTCACGGCCAGCACGTTCACGTAGGCGGTGGCGGCGGTGCCGTCGGCGGCCTCGATGGCCAGAGCGTCAGACACCTTCAGGCCGGCGTCGATGGCGTAGTTGCCGTTGATGACGGCGATGTCCACGTCCTGGAGGGTGGTGGGCAGCAGCTTGGCCTCCAGCTCCACGATCTCATAGTTGTGGGGGTTCTCGGCGATGTCGTCCTTGGTGGGCTCCAGGCCGCAGTCCTCAGTGAGGGTGATGAGGCCCTGCTCCTGGAGGAGCAGCAGGGCGCGGCCCTCGTTGGTGGTGTCGTTGGGCACGGCGATCTGGGCGCCGTCCTGGAGCTCATCCAGGCTGGCGGTCTTGCCGGCGTAGATGCCGAAGGGCTCGTAGTGGACCTCGGCGGCGCTGGCCAGGTGGGTGCCGTACTCCACGTTGAAGTTGTTCATGTAGGTGATGTGCTGGAAGTAGTTGGCGTCCAGAGAGCCGTCCTCCACGGCCTGGTTGGGCAGGATGTAGTCGTCAAACTCCACGATCTCCAGGGTGATGCCCTGCTCGGCCAGCAGGTCCTTCACCACCTCCAGGATCTCGGCGTGGGGAGCGGGGGAGGCGCCCACCTTCAGGGTGGTGCCGGAGAGGTCAGTGGCGACGGTCTCAGTGGGGGTCACGCTCTCGGTGGGCCCGATCCAATCCCCGTCAGCGGTGGAGGTGGGGGTGGGAGTGGCGGTGGTGCCGCCGGAGCAGCCGGCCAGCAGGCCCACAGTCAGGGCGCCGGACAGGAGCAGAGAGGCAAATTTCTTCATGGTTCATTCTCCTTTTTGTTTTTGATCTTTCCCAGTTCGGAGCATAAAAAAACGCCCTTGAATCAAATTCAAGGACGAAAGCCAACGCTTCGTGGTACCACCTTGCTTCACCTCTGCCTCACGACAGGGGCCTTATGGAGTACAAGCATACTCCTGCGCGCTTACGGGCGCACCCGTCACGACCTATGCGTTCCCGCAGTCAGCCGCACCGCTCCAAGGCCATCTTCAACAGGACCTTCCGTACCCGTTCCCACCATACCGGGCTCTCTGCAACGTATCTTCCCGCCTACTCTCCTCTTCTTCGCGTTTGAGGGGCGTTATTCAGTTCCGCTTGGGTTGCACCTAGTTTACAACCGGAAGGAGCTCCTGTCAAGCGGGTATTCTGCACCAAAAAGAGGGTCGGACAAACCAATGTGTTTGTCCGACCCATAGAATTTTACATGCCGTCTGGGATGCGGCGGTCCTGTTTGATCTTTTTCATGGCTGCCTTGCGGCCACGCTTTTTGCCTCCCTTGTCGGAGAGTCGGCGGTCCAGCCCCACGGCCAGACGGGTGCCGATGGTCTGGAAGATCTGGACCAGGATGACCAGCAGGATGACGGCACCCCACAGCACGATGTTCTGGTGGCGGGTATAGCCCCGGTTCAGGGCCATGGCGCCCAGACCGCCGCCGCCGATGGCGCCCGACATGGCGCCGTAGCTGAGGATGGTGACGAAGGCGGTGGCGAAGCCGGTGAGGAGGGAGGGGACGCACTCGGGCAGGATGACCTTTGTGATGATCTGGAAGGGGGAGCAGCCCATGGACTGGGCGGCCTCGATGATGCCCCGGTCCATCTCACGGATGGAGGCCTCTACCAGACGGGCCACAAAGGGGAAGGCGGCGATAAACAGCGGGACGATGGTGGCCTTGGTGCCGATGGAGGTGCCCAAAAGAACACGGGAGAGGGGGAATACCACCACCATCAGGATCAGGAAGGGCACCGAGCGCAGCAGGTTGACCACCACGTTGAGCACGGTCATCAGGGCCTTAGGGAGGGGCAGCACGCCGCCCTCCTCGCCCACCACCAGCAGCACGCCCAGGGGCAGGCCGATGATATAGGCGAAGAGCGTCGCCAGTACGGTGGAGTAGAGAGTCTCCCAGATGGCAAAGGGCACGTTGCTGATGAGGTACTGAACCTCTTCAGCTGCGTCAGGGCCCAGAAAAGCGAGAAATTCAGCCATGGTAGTCACGCACCTCCTCCACCGTCACATCTTTTTGGGCTTTTAAGTAGTTCATAGCCTTGGCGGCCTCGTTTTGGTCCTCGGGCAGGCCCAGCAGCATGGTGCCGAAGGCCTGGCCATTCACGTTCCGGGTATCGGCGCCCAGGATGTTCACCTTCACGCCGCAGTCGATGGCCAGAGAGGCGATCAAGGGCTCGTAGGAGGAGCCACCGTTGAAGGCGATCCGGACCACACCCGCCGGGGGCAGCTGGTCGATCTGGACGCCCTCCGGATAGACCAGACGGCGGCCGGCCTCGGTCTTGGGATTGGAAAAGACCTCCGCCACGGAGCCGGTCTCCACCATGTGGCCGTGCTCCAGAATGGCCACGTGGGTACAGATCTCCTCTACCACCGCCATCTCGTGGGTAATGACCACTACGGTGATGCCCAGGCGGCGGTTGATGTCCTGGATGAGCCGCAGGATGCTGCGGGTGGTGGTGGGGTCCAGGGCGGAGGTGGCCTCGTCACAGAGCAGAATCTTGGGATTGGAGGCCAGGGCACGGGCAATGGCAATGCGCTGCTTCTGGCCGCCGGAGAGCTGGGAGGGATAGGCATCCGCCTTGTCGGGCAGACCCACGGTGTCCAGCAGCTCCCGGGCCCGCTCCCGGGCCTTGGCCTTGTTCACCCCGGCGATCTCCATGGGGAAGCAGATGTTGTCCAGGCAGGTGCGCTGCATGAGCAGGTTGAACTGCTGAAAGATCATGCTGATGCCCCGGCGGGCCTTCCGCAGCTGGGCGGGGGACAGGGTACACAGATCCACCGCCTTGCCGCTCTCGTCCAGCAGGCCGTCAATGAGGACCTGGCCCGTGGTGGGCCGCTCCAGCAGGTTGATGCACCGGACCAGGGTGGACTTGCCCGCACCAGACATGCCCACAATGCCAAAAATATCCCCCGTGGGGATGGTGAGATCCACATCGGTCAGGGCCTGAAATTCCCCGTCGGCGGTGGGAAAGATCTTGGAAATGTGTTTGAGCTCAATCACGGGATGGATTCCTCCCTACTTTCTCTCTGTCACACGGACACAAAGGGTATTGTATGCCCACAGGTCATGGCCTGTCAAGCCGTTCAACCCTCCCGGTCCGCCTTCCTGCGCTGGCGCGCCACCAGGTCGGCCAGGGTGATGTGGTCCACCACACCGGTCACCGCCTGCTGGATCTCCCGCCACACCTCCATGGTGACGCACTGGTCGGCACGGCAGCAGCACTCGCTGCCGTCCACACAGCTCACCGGGGCAAGGCTGCCCTCCAGAGGCCGAAGGATCTCTCCTACCGTGTATTCCGCCGGATCGCGGGTCAAGAGATAGCCGCCCCCGGCGCCGCGGACACTGCGAACCAGTCCGGCCCGGGAGAGGGGGGTGACGATCTGCTCCAAATATTTATCAGAAATATCCTGCCGCTGGGCCACGTCCCGGAGCGGAACGGGGACGCCGGGGTCCGACAGCGCCAGATCCAGCATCAGCCGCAGGGCGTAACGGCCCTTTGTGGAAATTTTCATGGGAACCTTCCTCGCTCATTTTTTTGCAGTCTGCAAGTATGTGTTCCTATAATACCACAGGAATAGTATGTTTTCAAGTGGAGCGCCAGATTTTGCTGCCCTTTCCAGCCGGAGCCGGACGAAAGATTCGCCCTGAGACCGGGATAACGGGCTCTGTGCGGCGCGAGGGCAGGGAAGGGCCCAGGGATGAGGAGGGATGCTTTTATGGCGAGCGGATATACCGCAAATTACGGGCTGTGTCAGTGGCAGCGGTCAGATCAGTTTTTACGGGAGGAGTTCAATCAGGACAATGCGAAAATTGACGCGGCCTTGGGTCGGGCCGAGGATAAGGCGGACCGGGCGTTGTCCGGGCTGGAGAACCAGAGCTACAACATCTATAACCTGCTTTTGCAAGCGGACTATGAGAACAAGCATACAGGGTACAAGAGAGCCCTCTTGTTCGACGGCTTTGCGGATGAAAGCCAGATTGCGTCCAAAAGCAGCGATATCCAGATCAATTCTCAAGCGGCCCGGCTGAGCAAGAGCGGCCAGGGGAACATCAGCTCGTCCTCCACCGGAAACACCTGTTTCCTGGGTGACAAGGGCTGCACCACGGGCGTCCAGACGGCGGTGGGGAACGGGACGCTGACGGGTATCCAGTTCCAGTACAACCCGTCGGACAGTTTTGGCTGCGGCACCAATCTGGTGGTCTACCACAACGGCGTCTACAACAGCATCCAGCAGGTGACGCTGGAGGGCGGGAGCGGTGGCACGAAAACGGTGACCCTACAAAAGCCCCTGTCGCTGGTTGAACAGGTCCAGTAAAAACGGACAGTGACAAAAGCCCCCCTGATGTAGGAAAATGGAAGTACTACATCAGGGGGTC
>NZ_CALXEE010000086.1 GCF_944387245.1 uncultured Intestinimonas sp.
ATGTGCCGGTGGCACATTTTTAGCGTAGGCCGGGCAGCTATGCTGCCCGGAGGCGGCCCGAGTCCCCGGAAAAAACAGACTCAACTTCATTCTGCCGTCTGCGGACGGCGGAACTCTGCGAGGCTTCTGCACAAACCTAAGGCGCCCCGGCCATCGGCCGGGGCGCCTTCCTTGCTGTCTTTCCTTTTTTCAGGGACCGGTCCGGCGCCTTACTCGGCGGGACGGACCAGAACCTCCTCGGTGGTGCCCAGGAGGATGGACTTCTCGCTGGGACGGAGCTCACCGGTGTTCTCGTTGCGGCCCTGGAGCACGAACCGGGCATCGGCGCTGCCGATGCTCTGGGCGGCCTCGTTGGAGCCCTCCCAGATGGGATCGCTGCTGGGCTTGCGATAGCGGTTGAAGATGACGCCCAGGACGGTGTCACCGTCGTCCATCCAGTCGGTCATCATGTTCCAGTCGCCGGCGCTGTCGCCGAAGACCATCAGGGGGCCCACGCCCTCATACTGGGGGGCGATGAAGTTGGTGATGATGGTGCTCTTGCCGGCAGCCTGGGTCTGAGCATACTTGCCCTCGCCGCCCCAGTTGTAGTCGTACTCGTTGGTGTACTTGCCGTCCACCAGCACGTTGCGCATGGCAAAGACATGATCCTCGGGGACGTTGTAGCCCATGGTCTCATTGGCGGCGCGGATGACATCGATGAAGGAGGCGGAGATGATGTACACGTCGATGTCGTTGGCCATCAGGGTGGCGTACAGGTCCTTCAGCTCATCGGTAAAGGTCAGGCCGGTGGTGAAGCTGATGGACACCACGCCGGCCTCGCCGGGCAGCTCCACGGGGGAGGTCCAGGTCTCGGAGGCGTAGCGGCCGTAGTCGGCCCAGTACTTGTGGGAGGCGGCGGCCAGGTCATAGACCTCGTCGGGGGTCATGCCGGTGAAGAGGTAGGTGACCCAGGGATAGGACACGGAGGCGTCAAAGGTGTCGCCCACAGAGGTGTACATGTAGCGCAGCTTGGCGGCGAAATCCTGATACTGGTTGGTGGCGTGGATGTAGTTCAGGTCATACTTGCCGCCGGCGCCGAAGCCCTCGTAGTTGGCATAGAGCCACTCGTAGTCGCTGGTGATGTCGGCTACCAGCTGGGCAACGGTGACGTCCTTGTCATCCACGGTCTTGCCCACGGGGGTGTTCAGGTCGGGGATCTGGGTCTCCAGCACGCCCTCCAGGTCGGCGGGGGCGATCTTGAAGGCCAGGTTCTCGATCTGGTAGATGAGCAGGGCCTCTTCCACGTCAAAGATCACGGAGGTGTTGTCGAAATCGAAGACCACATAGCGGCCCTTGCCGGCATTCTCGTCGATGACGGACTGGATGCGGGCACGGGTGGCGGGCGCCCAGTTGCCGGTGATGAGCTGAGTGGGATCGGGCTTATAATGGGCGGTGGTATCGATGGCGGCGGTATCGGTGGCGGCGTCCCAGGTGAGACCGAAGTCCAGATTGGACGCGAAGTCACGGAGCTTGAAGTAGTTGCTGCCGTTGTCGATGTTATACGCCTCCACGGACGCAGCCTGTCCATCCACGGTCACCTTGGTGGTGGCGGGTGCGACGGAGACGGCGGCCAGCGCGGTGGACATACCCAGCCCCAGCGCGAACACCAGGCCCAGGGCAAGCAATTTGCTGCTCTTGCGGTTTTTCATATATTTCCTTCCTCCTGTTACTCAAAAATAGTCTCATTTGAGTCCGGCGCCCTCAGACGCCTGCGGGGGCTTTTTAAATCCCGGCATTCCTCCTTCCTGGTAAAGGCAATTCGATGATAACATGAGCACGTTTTTATTTGCAACGCCCCCGTTTCTTTTCTCCGAACAGTCCAGTTTTCCCTCTAGAAAATTGTGCAGTTTTAACAATATCATCTCTGCCGTTTCCGCCATTTTATGGTGAGCATACTCAAAAAGGGGCTCCGGACAAGTCCGGAGCCCCTTTGGCGTGCTCATATCGCATTACATTTTCTCAGGTGCCGACACACCCAGCAGCTTGAGACCGTCGGCAATGACGGCCCGGGTGGTGTCGGCCAGCTTCAGCCGGGCATCCCGGAGGGCGGCGTTATCCACCATGCACCGGCAGGTGTTGTAGAACCGGTGGAAGCTGCCCGCCAGCTCCACCAGGTACCGGTTGATCCGGGAGGGATCGTAATCCCGGGCGGCCAGACGGATCTCCTCGGGCAGCTCGGAGAGGGCCTTCAGCAGGGCCTTCTCCTCGGGCTCGGTGAGGAGGGTGGCGTCCACAGCGGCGGCGGCGGGGACAGCGATCCCCTCCTCGGCCATCTTCCGCACCATGGAGCAGATGCGGGCGTGGGCATACTGGACGTAGTAGACCGGGTTGTCAGAATCCTCCCGGACGGCCAGATCCAGGTCGAAGTCCAGGGGGGAGGTGGAGGACCGGGAGTTGAAGAAGTACCGGGCGGCGTCCACACTGATCTCGTCCAGCAGGTCGTGGAGGGCGATGGCCTTACCGGAGCGCTTGGACATGCGGACGGGCTGGCCGTCCTGGAGCAGGTTGACCAGCTGCATGAGCACCACCACCAGCCGGTGGGAGCCGTCCAGACCCAGGCCGTCCAGGGCGGCCTGGAGCCGTGCCACGTGGCCGTGGTGGTCGGCGCCCCAGATGTTGATGGCCTTCTGGAAGCCCCGCTTCTCCAGCTTGTTGCGGTGGTAGGCGATGTCGGCGGCGAAGTAGGTGTAGAAGCCGTTGGCCCGGCGGAGCACGTCGTCCTTCAGGTCCAGCTTGTCCACCTGCTCCCGGGTCTTGCCCTCGGCCATATACTTCTGCTTGAGCAGCTCGGTGGTGTTGAGCCACAGGGCGCCGTCCTTCTCGTAGGTCCAGCCCTTCTCGGTGAGCATGCCCACCGTCTCGGCCACATAGCCGCTGTTGTGGAGGTCGGACTCCAGGAACCACTGGTCGTACTCGATCTTATAGCGGAGCAGGTCGCTCTTCATCTTGGGGATGTTGACGGACAGGCCGAACTGGGCCATGGCCTCCTGGCGCTGGGCCTCGGGCTTGTCCAGCCAGCCCTCGCCCTCCTTGTCCCGAAAGGCCTGGGCCAGCTCCTTGATGTCGTCGCCGTGATAGCCGTCCTCGGGGAAGGGGAAATTCTCCTCCCCCAGGATGAGCTGGTGGTAGCGGGCGTCAATGGAGACGGCGAACTTGTGGATCTGGTTGCCGGCGTCGTTGACGTAGAACTCCTTCCACACGTCGTACCCGGCCAGGGAGAGGACGTTGGCCAGGGTATCGCCCAGCACGCCGCCCCGGGCGTTGCCCATGTGCATGGGGCCGGTGGGGTTGGCGGAGACGAACTCCACCATGACCTTCTCGCCGTGGCCGATGTCGCTCTGGCCGTAGCGCTCCCCCTCGGCCTCCACGTCGGCCATGATCTGGCCGTACCACTTGGGGCCCAGGGTGAAGTTCAGAAAGCCGGGGCCGGCAATCTCCACCTTTTGGAAGAAGCTGCCCTCCAGGGCCAGGTTGTCACAGATGATCTGGGCAATGGCCCGGGGGGCCATGTGCATGGCCTTGGCCCCCGCCATGGCAAAGGAGGAGGCGTAGTCGCCGTGGGAGACGTCCTTGGGGATTTCCACGGAGCCCTTGACCTCCAGCCCGCCGGGAAGCTGCCCCGCCTGAGCCGCCTTTTCGTAAGCCTGCTGGGTAAGGGCCGCCACCTGATCCTTGGCGGCCTGGATGAGATTCGCCATATTCTTCCTTCACCTTTCTCTACGTTGTCGCATCGTCGTCGCAAAGTCCGCTCTGCTCCGTTTCCGCCTTACAGCGAAAACTGCGCCCGCTTCCTTGCTCCTCCTCTCCCAACCGGACCCGCTGCGCTGGGCTCCGTTCGGGTTTTCTTCATCTGCACATCTGCGGTCAAAAATCGCATCCCGACTCATGAGAGCTGGTTTTTATTGGGTGAACAAGGGTTCCTTCTCTCTTACGTCGATATGGAACATATTTTCACCGGCTACGGCATGGTCAATTTCGATGGCGTAGTCGATCTCGATCTCGCCGCCCCGCTCGTCCAGGACAGCGTGCATCTTTTTGGTGTTGATGCCCACGGACAGCGCCCCGTAAGGGGTCTCGTACATGGAGAAATGTCGCCGTCCGGGCTGAAAGACCATCTGGGAGTTGACCTCCCCCACCCGCATCAGGGTGATGCAGTCGGGCTCCACCTGGAAGGTGGTGAGGGTGCCCTCCAGCCCCGTGAGCTGGCTCTCCTGATAGGTCAGAGTGTAACCGGCGTCGCCGCAGTCCAGCAGCTTGCCCTCGGTGACCAGCTCGATGACCTCCGGCTGCTCCCCGTCGGTGCTCTGGACCCCTTTGATGGAAATGATCACGCTTTTATCCATTGGGAAATTACCTCGGTATCTACGCAGAATTCGACCCCGCGGTACCGCCGCGGGGGACGGCGGCTATTATATAATAAGTGTATCCCGATGTAAAGAGGCTCCTTCCACAATTTTGCACTTCCAACGGGGTTTGCCCCCTCTTTATCGGTCAATACTTCCAGATATCCACCTGGGTTACCGACTCCTCCACGTCCCGCCGCAGAAAGACCGAGGCCAGGCGGGAGAAGTCCTCCGCGCTGTCACTGACGTAGTAGCGGCTCTCCCCGGTCCGGCCGGGCCGGCTCAGGGCGTCCATATCCGTCAGGTGCCGGGCCACGGCGTCGGCGCAGGTCCGGCCCACGTCGATGAGCGTCACCTCCGGCCCCATGTAGTCGCCGATGATCTCGGTGAGCAGGGGGTAGTGGGTACAGCCCAGCACCAGGGTATCCACCCCCGCCGCCCGGAAGGGCTCCAGGTACTCCCCCACCACCGTCTCGGCCACGATGTCCCCCCGCCGGAACCGGCCGTTCTCCACCAGGGGCACAAAGAGGGGACAGGCCGCCGCCATCACCCGGATCTGGGGGGCACCCTGGGCAATGCGCCGCTCGTAGGCGCCGCTGCGGATGGTGGCCTGGGTGCCGATAAGCCCCACCTTGCCGTTCCGGGTGGCCTGAGCCGCCGCCCGGGCGGCGGGCTCCACCACACCCCACACCGGGATGTCGTTCTCCGCCGTGAGCACGTCCAGTGCCGTGGTGGACACGGTGCCGCAGGCGATGACGATGGCCTTCAGGTCAAAGGTCCGCAGAAAAGCCACATCCTGCCGGGCGTAGCGGATGATGGTGTCCTTGGAACGGCCGCCGTAGGGCACCCGCCCGGTGTCGCCGAAATAGATGATGTCCTCCCCCGGCAGCAGATGCTGGAGCTCCCGCACCGCCGTCAGACCGCCCAGACCAGAATCAAAGACGCCAATGGGCCGATTATCCACAAAAAAACCTCCCGCCGCAGCAAACATTCCCCGCCGTTCTCCGGCGGTCCAGTAGAAACTATCATATGCGAAACGCCGGGGAAAAACAAGTGTGATTTTCCACGGCCCTTCCCGGGAGTACCCTTTGACAAGTGGAGAAAATATACTATAATGTTATCTGCCGGAGGACACTCCGGCCCCATGACCCCGCCGGACCTTGTCCGGCCCGGTCCATCCGTCACAGAGCCTGTACGCTGCCTGTAAAGGAGGGTCTCAACCATGAAGCTGGAATTGACACGGAAACAATACCGGCGGCTGCTGGATATGGTGTATATCGGGAACTGGATCCTCAACTCCACCCGCGGCGACGACCGAATCCCGGACTATGACGAGGTGGAGAGCCTTCTCTTTTCCAAGGCCAAGGAGGAGGGCATGCCCATCCTGGCCGAGGTCTACAACGGAGAGGTCATCCCATCCCGGGCCTTTGCCGAGGGCGGCATCCATGAGGCCATCATGGACTACGAGGACAACGTCTTCTTCGACATTCTGGCCGAGGACCTGGCCCGCCGGGATATGGACGACGTGCCCATCGACGACAGCAACTACGAGGAGCTGGCCTCCCGCATCGACGCCTATATCGCCGAGTTCGAGGAGCACGGCACCGACAACATCACTGTGGACAGCGACATCATGTGAGGACAAAAACCGGTCCGCTCCCGCCCTCTTCGGGCGGAGCGGACCTTTTTTTCTTTTCCGCCGAAAACCACCAAAATAGTTGTGTCTGCAATCATTTGCATGCTATACTGAGCACGATACCGTGAAAAGCAAGGAGTGAGCGGACGTGTCCCTGTTTCGGCCCACAGCGGATAAATTTACCCAGATGACCCAGACCCCCATCCCCCGGCTGGTGTCCACCATGGCGGTGCCCACCATCATCAGCATGCTCATCACCTCCCTCTACAACATGGCCGACACCTTCTTCGTGGGCCGGATCGGCACCAGCGCCACGGCGGCGGTGGGGGTGGCCCTCCCCCTCATGGCCGTCATCCAGGCCATCGGCTTCACCTTCGGCCAGGGCTCCGGCAACCACGTCTCCCGGCTCCTGGGCCAGCAGAAGCGGGAGGAGGCCCAGCGCATGACGGTGGTGGCCTTCTACTCCGCCTTTTTGCTGGGGGTCGTATTAGGAGTGCTGGGGCTCCTCTTCCTGGACCCGTTGGTGGACCTCCTGGGCGCCACTGCCACCAGCGCTCAGTACACCAAGGACTACGTCTTCTACATTCTCATCGGCGCCCCCTTTATGGTGGCCTCCCTGGTCCTCAACAACCAGTTCCGCTTCCAGGGCAGCGCCGTCTTCGGCATGATCGGCATCTTCTCGGGCGCCGTACTGAACATCGCCCTGGACCCCATCTTCATCTTTCTGCTGGACATGGGTACCGGCGGCGCCGCCCTGGCCACCATCCTCAGCCAGTTCGTGGGCTTCTGCCTGCTGGTGGGCGGCACCTTCCGGGGCGGCAACCTGCGTCTGAGCCCCGCCGCCTTCCGCCCCACCCTTGACCGCTACCGCCGCATCCTCACCGGCGGCCTGCCCTCCTTCTGGCGGCAGGCCCTGGCCAGCGTGGCCACCATCCTCCTCAACGTGGCCGCCCGGGAGTACGGCGACGCCGCCATCGCCGCCATGAGTATCGTCTCCCGCATCACTATGTTCGCAAGCTCCGCCCTCCTGGGCCTGGGTCAGGGCTATCAGCCGGTGTGCGGCTTCAACTACGGCGCCAAGCTCTACGGCCGGGTGCGGGAGGCCTTCTTTTTCTTCTTCAAGGCGGCCGCCGTGGGCGGCGTGGCCCTGGCCGTGCTGGGCTACGTCTGCGCCCCCCAGCTCATGGCCGTCTTCCGGGCCGACGACCGGGAGGTCATCGCCATCGGCACCGCCGCCCTGCGGATGCAGTGCGTCACCTTCCCCCTCCTGGCCTGGTTCTTCCCCTCCAGCATGACCCTCCAGACCATCGGCCAGTCCTTCCGGGCCACCGTGCTGGCCATGTGCCGCCAGGGGCTCTTCTTCCTCCCCGCTATCCTCATCCTGCCCAACATCCTGGGCATCACCGGCATTCAGCTCAGCCAGCCCTTCTCCGACCTGTGCTCCTTCCTGGTGGCCCTGCCCATGGGCATCGGGGTTCTCCGGGATCTCAAGGCCGCCCAGCTGGGGGAGGAGGCCCGGAAAAGCTGAGCCCACCCTGGAACCTTTTCCTCCCATTTACGTCGAAAAGCATAAAGAAACTGGCAAAGGAGGTCTTTGGATGGTTTTGCGGAAACTTTGGAGGGTGGGCGCCGTGGCCTGCGCCTGTCTGGCCCTGGGGGCGCTGTGCGGCTTTGCCCTGCCGGTGCCGGAGGAATGGCTGGCCCGGGACCCCGGCTTTTCTCTCACCCGCCCCTCTGTCCAGCCGGAGGAGCGTGAGGGGGAGATCATCACCGTGACGCCGCCCACGGAGGAGGAGACCCTGTCAGAGGGGGAGATTACCGTCCTTCCGGCGGAGCCCTGCCCTGCGCCGGAGGAACCCCTCACCGCCGTTTTTCTCACGTGACAAGAAAAAAGGCCGCCTTCAGGCGGTCTCAGCTTGTCGAAAAAGTAGGAATGCCTCAGATTTTGTGCAAGAGCCTCGCAGAGTTCTGTCGTCCGCAGACGACG
>NZ_CALXEE010000087.1 GCF_944387245.1 uncultured Intestinimonas sp.
GTGGTGGCGCTGCCTGGTGTTCCTTCTATTGTAGCACGGGACTTTCCAGATGCCCCACCACCCTACGAAGCCCACCCTCATCCGCCCCAGCGTGTGTACTGGGGCACCTACGGACGGAGGAGAGACACTTTCAGGCCCCATTTGCTTCCCCGCTGGAAAAAAGGAGGTCCCCATGAGCATTCTGGACGCTTACGACCCCGCCCGGGAGGCGGTTCTGGAGCCTAGCCACGCCGCCGCGCCGGTGGAGGGCTTTCCCGAGACGGTGGTGGTCACCTTCCAGCCCTCCCTGACCCAGACCGCCGCCAACTGGCCGGGGACCCGGGTGCTGGTCCACCTGCCCGTCTTTTTTCAAATCCCTATCTACGCCATCGACTACCAGGACAAGACCTTGGGCCTCTACCAGACCCTGCTGGGGAGCGCCGCCTCCGCCGGCATGATGGAGGAGGTCATCGCCCGTGGCGCCCGCCGCTTTATCCTCTTTGGCTCCTGCGGCTCCCTGACTCGGGCCCTGCCCGACGGCCACCTCATCGTCCCCACGGCGGCCCGCCGGGATGAGGGCGTGAGCTACCACTACCTCCCCCCGGAGGAGGACTATATCCCTCTGGACACCGCCCCCCGTACCGCCCAGGTCCTCACCCAGCTGGGGGTGCCCTTTGTGGAGGGCCGCACCTGGACCACCGACGCCCTCTACCGGGAGACCCGGCGGAATGTGGCCCGGCGCAAGGCTGAGGGCTGCCTCTGCGTTGACATGGAGTGCGCTGCCTGCGCGGCGGTGTGCAAATTCCGGGGCGTGGAATTTTACCAGTTCCTCTACACCGAAGACAACCTTGGGGACAACTTCTGGGACCCCGGCCTGCTGGGCAAGCTGCCCCAGGACGCCAAGGAGGCCTACTTCCGGCTGGCCCTGGAGCTGGCCCGCCGGGTCACCCCCTGAGTAAGAAAGGACGGATACACATGGATCTCGACCACTTTGCCGGTCTCCTCTCCGCCCAGCTCCGCCGCCCGGCGGTGCCGGTGGATCAGCAGCTGGCCACCCTCAAGCGGCTGAGCTTCCGCTTCTCCCCCGAACTGGAGGCCCACCTCCAGGCCCATCCCGAGTCCTACGAGGACCCGGCCTACCTCTCCCTCCTCTGCCGCCTGGCCCAGGACGAGCCCGACCAGGCCCTGGTGACGGTCCCTGAGTCCCCCTCCCCCGACACCATGTACCGGGACCTCCTCAAAAGTCTCTCCGCCCTCACCGGCGGGGCGGCGGACCTCTCCGGCGGCGACCTGGCTCCCGCCGCCGACGGCAAGCGGACCCTCACCTTCACCCTGAACGGCCAGGACTGCCAGTATGAGGCCCAGGACCTGGGCGGTTGGCTGGACCTGGGCCTGCTCACCCACCTCAACGGCCTGCTGGCCCAGCGGGAGGAGAAAAAGCGCTTCCTCACCGTGGAGGACATCCGCCTGCCGGGACAGCTGGTCTTCTTCCGCTCCCCCCAGTGGGCCGGCTTCTTCGCCGCCGCCACCAGCCTGGACGCCAAGGAGGCCTGACACAGCCCTATGCCCGGAGCCCGCTCGCCGGAAGGGCTCCGGGCTTTTTTCAGCCCTCCCGGAAACTCCTCCCACCCCTTTACGTAGTGCTGAAATCGTGGTATAATTCATATCGATATGCTGAAATGTCATATTTAAAATTATGAAAGACAAGGAGTGACCCGCAGTGGAGGAACTGGAAGAACTGAAGCGCCGGCTGGAGGAGGAGCGCCCCATGGTGTGGGACAGCTTTCCCGACATCGGCCTCTACATGGACCAGGTCATCTCCTACGTCTCCCGCCAGCTCATCTCCTATGACGGCGGCGAGGCTCTGACCCCCGCCATGGTGAACAACTATATCAAGGACGGCCTGCTTCCCCGGGCCGAGGGCAAGAAGTACAGCAAGACCCACCTGGGCTACCTCACCGCCATCTGCGCCCTCAAGCAGGTCCTCTCCGTCCGGGACACCCGCACCCTGCTGGAGACGGGCAGCGCCGGCCGGGACCCGGAAAAGCTGTACGCCGCCTTCTACCAGGAGCTCTCCCTGGCCCTGGACTGCACCGCCGAGGTGCTGGACCCCGACCTGAGCCGGGAGGACCTGCCCCGGCTGGCCCTGCGGCTGGCCCTGCGCAGCTACGCCGACAAGCTGGCCTGCCAGCGCCTCCTCTCCCTCATTGCCCCCCAGGAGGAGAAGCCGGAACGCCGGAAAAAGTGATCTCAAATCGGAGTACATACTCCATTCTATACGGGAGGTAATTACCATATGAGCGACTATGTCATCGTCACCGACTCTTCCGCCGACCTGCCTGACAGCCTGGTCAAAGAGCTGGGGGTGGAGGTGCTGCCCCTGTCCTTCACGGTGCAGGGCAAGACCTACCACAACTATCCCGACGACCGGGAGATGGACCCCAAGGTCTTTTACAAGATGCTCCGGGACGGCGAGATGGCCACCACCTCCGCCGTCAACGTAGCCGAGTACACCGCCATGCTGGAGCCCCTCCTCCAGGCCGGGAAGGATGTACTGGTGCTGGCCTTTTCCTCCGGCCTGTCCACCACCTACCAGTCCTCGGTCATCGCGGCGAATGAGCTCGCCGAGCAGTACCCCGACCGGAAGATCTGTACCGTGGACACCCTGTGCGCCTCCATGGGCCAGGGCCTGCTGGTGTGGCTGGCCGTCCAGGAGCAGCGGAAGGGCAAGAGCCTGGAGGAGGTCCGGGACTGGGTGGAGGAGAACAAGCTCCACCTGTGCCACTGGTTCACTGTGGACGACCTCCACTTCCTCAAGCGGGGCGGCCGCATCTCCGCCGCCACCGCCGTGGTGGGCACCATGCTCTCCATCAAGCCCGTCCTCCATGTGGACGACGAGGGCCACCTCATCAGCATGGGCAAGGCCCGGGGCCGGGCCGCCTCCCTCACCGCCCTGGTGGACCACATGGAGAAGACCGCCACCGACGTGGACACCGTCTTCATCAGCCACGGCGACTGTCTGGACGACGCCGAGAAGGTGGCCGCCGACGTGAAGAAGCGCTTCGGCACCAAGGACGTGGTCATCAACAACGTGGGGCCCGTCATCGGCGCCCACTCCGGACCCGGCACGCTGGCCCTCTTCTTCCTGGGCACCAAGCGGTAATTTTTCCAAAGGAGCTGCATCTATGGATACCACATGGCTGGAGGTCACGGTGGAGACCGCCGAACCTCAACTGGACGACCTGTGCGCCAAGCTGACCATGAACGGCGCCACCGGTCTGGCCATTGAAGACGAAAACGATTTCAAGACCTTTCTGGAGCAGAACAAGCAGTACTGGGACTACGTGGACGATGAGCTGCTGGAGAGGATGAAGGGCGCCGCCCGGGTGAAGTTCTACGTCACCGACGACGGCGACGGCAAGGCTCAGCTGGAGAAGTGGATGGCGGGCATCGACCTGCCCTACTCCACCACTCCCCTGCGGGAGAACGACTGGGCCACCAGCTGGCAGAAATATTATAAGCCCCTCTCCATCGGGGAGCGGCTCTACGTGGTGCCCGAGTGGGAGAAGGGGGAGCCGGTGCCCGACGGCCGGACCGCCCTCTACCTCAACCCCGGCCTCACCTTCGGCACCGGCAACCACGCCTCCACCCGGCTGTGCCTGGAGTGGACCGAGCAGTCGGTAAAACCCGGCGCCAAGGTGCTGGACCTGGGCTGCGGCTCGGGCATCCTGTCCATCGCCTCCCTGCTGCTGGGGGCCGCCTCCGCCATCGGCGTGGACATCGACCCCAAGGCGGTGGACGTGGCCTACGAAAACGCCGGTCTCAACGGCATCGGCCGGGACAAGTACACCGTGCTGGCCGGGGACATCCTCTCCGACGCCTCCCTGAAGGCGGAGCTCTCGGCGCAGAAATACGACGTGGTGCTGGCCAACATCGTGGCCGACGTCATCATCCCCCTCTCCGCCCACGTGGAGGAGCTTCTGGCCCCCGGCGGCGTCTTCCTGTGCTCGGGCATCATCGACACCCGCTGCGAGGAGGTCCGCGCCGCCTTGGAGAAGAACGGCCTCATCGTCTTTGGCCGGAAGGACCGGGACGGCTGGGTGGCCTACGCCGCCCGCTTCTGAGTCCAAATTCACGAAAAGGAGGTCCTGACCCATGAAGGCGGTGGTCCGCCCCATCCCCTATCCCGCCAACGGACGGCTGCTGGCGGTCAGCGACGTCCACGGCAACCTGCCCTGGCTGAAGGGCCTGCTGGACAAGGTGGGCTTTACCACCGACGACGCCCTGGTCCTGGTGGGCGATCTCATCGAAAAAGGCCCCGACAGCCTGGCCACCCTGCGCTACGTCATGGAGCTCTCCAAGACCCACACCGTCCACGCCTTGTGCGGCAACTGCGACAACCTGGCAGTGGACTTTGTGGACCAGAATGCCGGCCTGGGCCGGGACTTCTTCCGCTACTACCTCAATGTGTGGAAGGAGCGCTCCCTGGTGGTGCAGATGGCCATGGAGATCGGCGCACCGGTGTCCTCCCCCGAGGACCTGCCCGCCCTGCGCGCCGCCCTGCGGGAAAAATTCGTCCCCGAGCTGGACTTCCTCCGGAGCCTGCCTACCATCCTCACCGCCCCGGGCTACGTCTTTGTCCACGGCGGCGTCCCCTCTTACGACCACATGGAGGAGCTGGACGCCTGGAAGTGCATGAAAAATGACGATTTTCTCTCCCAGGGCCATTCCTTCCCCTATTACTGCGTGGTGGGGCACTGGCCGGTGACCCTCTACCACACCGGCCGCCCCTGCTGTGAGCCCCTGGTCTGCCCCGACCGGAAGATCATCAGCATCGACGGCGGCTGTGTCCTCCAGGCCGACGGCCAGCTCAACGCCCTCATCCTTCCCCGGGAGGGTGAGAACATCACCTGGTGCTCCTACGACGATCTCCCCACCCGCCGGGCGCTGGACGGCCAGGCGGAGAGCGCGGACCCCTTCATTATCTCCTGGAACGACCACGCCGTGGAGGTGCTGGAGCGGGGGGAGGAGTTCTCCCTGTGCCGCCACCTGAGCACGGGAAGGGAGATGTGGGTGCTCACCAAGTACCTGCGGTGCCGGGATGGGCAGTGGTGGTGTCTGGACTCCACCGACTACCACCTCCCCGTCGCCCCCGGCGACCTCCTCTCCGTGGTGGAGGAGACCTCCCGGGGCGCCCTGGTGAAGAAGAACGGCTCCACCGGCTGGTACCTGGGACGGCTGGAGGAACTCTGACCGGCTTTTTCCCTGTTTTTATCGTGAAAAAAGGGAGAAATTAGGGCAGAAATCCATTGACAAGCACCATAGGCACTGATATACTATTATAGCCGCTTTGACTGGGTACGAAAGTGAGAGAGCGCTCAGCGCTACTTCACTGTCACGCTGCGAAGCCTCCGCGACGGCGTCCAAGCCCCTACGACTGCGCAAGCCGGCCTCCGGTCCCACAGGACCTGCGGTCCGTTTGCTCCGCTCCGGGTCTTGCCCGCCTGCTCCCGGCTTCTCCGCGCTTCTTTCCACCCCCGACAGCGAGCCCGTAATGAAGGAGTGAAAACAGAATGCACGCGATCATTGAGACCGGCGGCAAGCAGTACAAGGTGGCCGAGGGTGATACCCTCTTCATCGAGAAGCTTCCCGTCGAGGCCGGCGACACCGTGACCTTTGATAAGGTCCTGGCTGTGCTGGACGGCGATAAGGCCACCTTCGGCGCTCCCGTGGTGGACGGCGCCAAGGTCACCGCTTCCGTGGTGAAGAACGGCAAGGGCAAGAAGGTCATCGTCTTCAAGTACAAGCCCAAGAAGGGCTACCGCCGCAAGCAGGGCCACCGTCAGCCCTACACCAAGGTCACCATCGGCAAGATCGAGGCCTGAGCCTCCCTCTTTCCTGACCTATGATCGAGGTTACTTTTTTTACGGAGGGCAGCCGCCTGACCGGCTTTGAAGTCAAGGGTCACAGCGGGCTGGCCTCCCAGGGGGAGGACATCCTCTGCGCCGCCGTCACCAGTGCCGTACGGCTCACCGAGTGCGCCGTCAACGACATCCTTGGCCTGGAGGCCGCGGTAAAGGTGCGGGAAAAGGATGCCTCCATCACCCTCAAGCTCCCCGGCGGCCTGGGGCAGACCAATGAGAGCACCTGTCAGACCCTTCTGACGGCTATGATGGTCTACTTCACCGACCTGAGGGAGGAATATCCCGACAACATCATCGTTTACGACATGGAGGTGTAACACCATGCTGAAGATCGGTCTTCAGTTCTTCGCTCACAAGAAGGGCGTCGGCTCCACCCGGAACGGCCGTGACTCCGAGTCCAAGCGTCTGGGCGTGAAGCGGGGCGACGGTCAGTTCGTCCTGGCTGGCAACATCCTGGTGCGTCAGCGCGGCACCCACATCCACCCCGGTGTGAACGTGGGCAAGGGCAGCGACGACACCCTGTTCGCCCTCAAGGACGGCAAGGTCAAGTTCGAGCGTCTGGGTAAGGACCGCAAGCAGGTTTCCATCGTGGAGATCGCCCAGTAACTTGAGCATCATAACGCCTCGGACAGGGTATCCTCTGTTCGGGGCGTTTTTTCGCTATTCTTACTTTTACACAGGAGGTGCTGTCTATGCCAGCATTTGTGGATACCGCGAAAATCACGGTAAGGTCCGGCAAGGGAGGCAACGGCGCCGTGGCCTTCCACCGGGAGAAGTATGTGGCCGCCGGCGGCCCCGACGGCGGTGACGGCGGCCGGGGCGGCGACGTGATCCTCCAGGTGGACCCCCACATGTCCACCCTGATGGACTTCCGCTACAAGCGCAAGTACGTGGCCGGCAACGGCATGGACGGCACCGGCAAGCGCTGCTCGGGTAAGGACGGGGAGGACATGGTCATCAAGGTCCCCCTGGGCACCGTGGTCCGGGACGCCGAGAGCCGCCAGATCATCGCCGACATGTCCACCACCGAGCCCTTCGTCCTCTGTCGGGGCGGCAACGGCGGCTGGGGCAACAAGCACTTTGCCACCCCCACCCGCCAGGTGCCCAACTTCGCCAAGGCCGGCCTGCCCGGCCAGGAGCGTGAGGTCATCCTGGAGCTGAAGCTGCTGGCCGATGTGGGCCTGGTGGGCTTCCCCAACGTGGGCAAGTCCACCCTGCTCTCGGTGGTCTCCAAGGCCCGTCCCAAGATCGCCGACTATCACTTCACCACCCTCTTCCCCAACCTGGGCGTGGTCTACGTGGACGAGGGGGTCTCCTTCGTCATGGCCGACATCCCCGGCATCATCGAGGGGGCCAGTGAGGGCGCCGGCCTGGGCCACGACTTCCTCCGGCACATTGACCGCTGCCGGCTGCTCATCCACATCGTGGACGTGTCCGGCCGGGAGGGCCGGGACCCGGTGGAGGACTTTGAGGCCATCAACGCAGAGCTTGCCCAGTACAGCCCCCAGCTGGCCCAGCGGCCCATGCTGGTGGCGGGCAACAAGGCCGACATCGCCGAGGACCGGTCCCTGCTGGAGAAGCTGAAGGCCCACGTGGAGGCCAAGGGGCTCACCTTCTTTGAGCTCTCCGCCGCCACCCACCAGGGGGTGGACGCCCTCATGCGCCACGCCGCCGGGCTGCTCTCCCAGCTGCCCCCCATCACGGTGTACGAGCCCGACTACGTCCCCGCCCCCCCGCAGCTGGACACCAGCGGCGACGTCACCATCGAGAAGGTGGACGACGTGTGGATGGTGGACGGGCCCTGGCTCCAGCGGCTCATGGCCAACGTCAACTTCGGGGACATCGAGTCCCGGAACTGGTTCGACCGGGTCCTGCGGGAATCCGGCCTCTTCCAGCGCATGGAGGAGATGGGCGTCCAGGACGGCGACACCGTCTGCCTCTACAATCTGGAATTTGAATACCAGAAATAACCCGAGCAAAAAAACGGAGCGCCTT
>NZ_CALXEE010000088.1 GCF_944387245.1 uncultured Intestinimonas sp.
AAAGGAGCGCCCTCCAACGGAGGGCGCTCCTTTTTATTTAAATCTGGGCCATACTCTCGTCCTTCTCGATGGGTCCAAAATACTGGGTCCGGTACTTGGCAAAGAGGGTGTCGAAGTCGTGGTCACCTCCGGCATGGAGGTATTTGAGATAAGCATGGGTATCCGGCAGGTGCTGACTGGCGGGGGTGGTCTGTCGGACGATGAGCATGGCCACGTTGGAGCAGTGGTCAGAGATGCGCTCCAGGTTGATGGTGAGCTCCAGGAACTGTGTGCCCAGCTCAATGGTACAGGTGCCGCTCTTAAGGCGCTCCACATGCCGGTTCTTCAGGACCTCCTCCATAAGGTCCACCACCTCCTCTAGAGGCTCCACGTGGAGGGCCAGCTCATGGTCCCGCTTCTCATAGCACTCCAGCGTAATGTCCAGGGTAGCCTCCACCGCGGTGGTAAGGGCATTCACCTCTTTCAGGGCCACATCAGAGAAGGAGATCTCCCTCTGGTGCATGGTGGTTGCGATCTCAGAGACGTTGACTGCATAGTCGCCGATGCGTTCAAAGTTGGTCAAGGTATGGAGCAACTCGGATACCAGGGCACTCTCCGGGTCAGTGAGGGCCCGGTCGGTGAGCTTGACCAGATAGCTGTCCAGGGTGTTTTCCAGCTTGTCGATGGTGGTCTCGTTCTCATTGAGGCGCTCCAGCTTTTTCTCGTCATAGTCGGTCAGGAGCTCCACCGCCAGGCGCAGGTCCTCCCGGGCCTTCTCGCCCATGGTAATCACTGCGGACCTAGCCTGCTCCAGCGCCACAGAGGGCGAGGAGAGGAACCGCTCGTCCAGGAGGTTGAACTCCGGAGCATTGGTATCGCCGGGGACCAGCCGTTCCACGATCTTCACCAGCACCTTGTGGAAGGGCAGCAGCAGCAGCGTGCAGCCGATGTTAAAGCCCAGATGCAGGTTGGCGATAGAGCCCATGTCCATCACATTGTCCCAGAAGGGGAAGTTGAACAAGGCGTTGCCGATATAGAGGACAGCCAGGAAGAAGGCGGTTCCGATGACATTGAACAGCAGGTGGATCATGGCCGTCCGCTTGGCGTTCCGGCTGGCGCCGATGGAGGAGAGAATGGCGGTGACACAGGTACCGATATTCTGGCCCATGATGAGAGGAATAGCGGTGTTGAAATAGACCAGCCCCGTAGAACTCACCGCCTGGAGGATACCCATGGAGGCCGAGGAGCTCTGGAGGAGGGCGGTGACGGCGGCGCCCACCAGGATGCCCAGCAGGGGGTTGGAGAAGGCAGAGAAGAGAGACTGGAATTCCGGCAGCTCCTGGAGCCCGGAAACGGCCCCCTCCATGGTCTTCATACCGATGAAGAGAAGACCCAGGCCCAGGATGATCTGGCCGATGATGCGCTTCTTCCCGCCCCGGATGAACATATAGAACACCACGCCGATGGCCGCCAGGAGGGGGCCAAGTACGGAGGGATTCAGCATGGCCAGGAAGAGGTTGTCCGAGGATAAATCACCCAGCCGGAGGAGCTGGGCGGTCACAGTGGTACCGATATTGGCGCCCATGATGATACCCACGGTCTGCTCCAGACGCATGATGCCGGCGTTGACGAAGCCCACGCACATCACCGTGGTGGCAGCCGAGCTCTGAATGAGTCCCGTGACCAGGGCACCCAGCAGTACGCCCTTGATCACGTTGCTGGTGAGCCGCTCCAGGATGCTCTCCAAGCGTCCGCTGGAGAGCTTCTCCAAGCCGTCTGTCATGGTGGACATGCCGAAAAGGAAGGTCGCAATGGCTCCGACCAGAGTAATGATATCGGTAATATTCACCTGTAAGCCTCCATATCCCGGGCCCTCACCCGTGGATCAACATCATTTCGGCACAGCGCCTTTGCTGTGCCTGTTATCTAAATTATACCGGTCTTTTCCCCTATCGTAAATGGCAGGTAAATGGTTTTGCGCAAGTTTTACGTTTCGGCTAAATCCGACCGTCCGATTTCGTAAAATCGGTCAAAACGCCGGGATGCCTGGGGCTTGCCTTTTCCCGGGAAACAGGGTACGATAGCGTATGAGAGGAATTCTCCCACATACACCGCCCGTCGGACAGGAGGAAAGAACATGGCCCATCTGGAACAGTTACAGAAGTGGATCGACGAGAGCGACAACATCGTATTTTTTGGCGGTGCCGGAGTGAGCACCGAGTCGGGCATCCCCGATTTCCGCAGCGTGGACGGCCTCTATCACCAGCAGTTTGCCTATCCCCCCGAGGTCATGCTGAGCCACACCTTCTACGAGCAGCACCCCGAGGAATTTTTTGACTTCTACCGCAAAAAACTGCTGGTCTCCGGCGCCCAGCCCAACGCCGCCCACCGGAAGCTGGCCGAGCTGGAACAGGCGGGCAAGCTCCGGGCAGTCATCACCCAGAACATTGACGGTCTTCACCAGCTGGCGGGCAGCAAGCAGGTACTGGAACTCCACGGCTCCACCCTGCGCAACTATTGCGACCGCTGCGGCAAGTTCTATGACACCTCGGTGGTGGCCCAGAGCACCGGCGTCCCCCGCTGCGACTGCGGCGGCACCATTAAACCCGATGTGGTCCTCTACGAGGAGGCTCTGGACGGGAACGTCATGTACCGGGCGGTGGATTACATCCGGAAGGCCGATGTCCTCATCATTGGCGGCACCTCCCTGGTGGTCTACCCCGCCGCCGGCCTCATCGACTACTATGAGGGCAGCAAGCTGGTCCTCATCAACAAGAGCCCCACCGCCATGGACGCCCGGGCCGATTTGATCCTCTCCGGTCCCATCGGCGGGATCCTGGGCGCCATCCAGGTGCGCTGAACCATAAATGACCGTAAAACAGGTAAGGCGTCCCGGACCTGAGTCCGGGACGCCTTACCCGTTTGTCAAAGAAAGAGAGGAGGAAAAGTGAGGTGTGAGAGAATATATATGAACACATTTCTGTGTTGCTGTTTGTCTGCCCCACAGCAAAAGAGGCAGTGATTTGTGCCGGGGTCTTGCTGTGCTTATAAGATACCACACGCATAGGGGAAAAGGTTGGCAGAACTTTAAACAACTTTTGAAGATTATGTGAACTGTTCCCGCCCATCCCACAGCGGCGGCGGTTCATCCCCGTTCATTCAGTATATCTGCATAAAAATGCCGGATATACAGCTTGTCTTTTCCACATAAAAGCGTATAATACTTCTTATACAAAGATAATCGGGAGGGATCTCCATTGCAAGCCTGCCGCACCTGTAAAAAACTGGCCGACACCTTTCAAGCGCGCCTGATCTCTGCCCTCCCCACCATTGTCTTTTATATCATCCAATTTCTGATTGTTTTCTTTGTTTTTGGAAGCCAGTTCTCTATGGTGGTCACGGGCTCCACCACCCTGTTTCAACTCCGCCATAAGCAGCGCAATGATACCAGAGAGTATATCACGCTCTTTTTTGTCCCCCTTGTACTCTGTCTCCTGGCTTTTCTGGCCACCCGCAATGTGGTCCTGTGTATCCTACTGAACTTCGGCGTTCTCTTCTTCCTGGTCATCTGGAAGAGCAGCCAGTTTGAGCCCAAAGGCCATCTGGGCTTTGCCATGACCTTTGTCTTCCTGGAGCTGCGCCCGCCGGAACCGGAGGAGCTGTGGCTCCAGCTGGGCGCGGTGGCCTTCTGCCAGGCGCTGCTTCTGCTGGCACTGCTGCTGTGTGCCCGGCGGTACCACCCCGCCGATCCCAGCCTCCAGATCCCCGCCGGGCTCCACCGGCTCTCCGAGCTTATGGAGCAGATGGCCTGTGAGGGGAACAGCGAGTCCGTCGACCGGGAACTCTACGACACCGCCCAAAAGCTCCACCATCTGGGCTACGCCCGGCGGAGGCTCCTCCGCACCCCCGACCCGCAACGAAACCGCTACCACTTTCTGGCCCTTCTTTACCAACGCACCGCCTATCTGGTGGCCGACGAGAGCTGGAAGGACAGCGCCTCCCCCGCGGTCTTTTCCCAGGCCCTCCACTCCCTGGCCCAGGCGGTGGACGCCTGTGAGCGGGCCCACACCGCCCAGGAACGGGCCGCTCTGCTGACACAGCTCACCGGACAACTGGAACACCCCGACCTGCCCCAGGGCCGTCTGCGTATCTTCTATCGGAACGTACTCCATATCGTCTGCCTCTTCTGTCAGGAGCCCACCGTTTCCTCCGCCGACTTTCCCTGGAAGCACATTCCCTGGCGGGCGGTACTGCTGGATTTCCGGCAGCGGTGCTCTGTGGACCGCTTCGAGTTCCGCTTTGCCCTCCAGCTGGGCCTGGTCATGACCATCAGTTCCACGGTGAGCTACCTCTGGAACTTTGAGCACACCTACTGGTTCCCCCTCCACGCCTTCCTGCTGCTCCAGCCCAGTTATGAGGACAGCGCCCACCGTATGGTCACCCGCCCCATCGGCACCGCCATCGGCTGCCTGCTGGTCCACCTGGTCTACCCCTACCTCCCGGGTATGGCAGGCGTCTTTCTCTTCTCCCTGGTGATGATCTCTCTCATGTACTGCTGCACACCGGGCACCTGGGTACATCCCATCTTCTCCACCTCCTTTGCCCTCACCATGGCCACCCTCACTCTGGAGGAATCCGAGGCCATCCAGCTGCGTCTGCTCTATCTGGCCATGGCGGTGGTCCTGGTGCTCATCGTCAATCACTTCTTCTTCCCCAACCGCAAGGAGCAGCAGTTCAAAAGCAATCTGCGGGAGATGACCCGTCTCCAGGGTGTCTACTGGCATCTGATCCGACGCAGCCTGCGGGAGCCCTTCAATTCTGCCATCTTCTGTGAACTCCTCTCCCAATTCCACATGGTCCACCACGCTGCCCACCTCTACGCCCAGCAGCTCCCGGAGGCAGAAGCCCAGCGTTACCACCGCCTTCTGCTGACCTTCTGGTCCATGTTCTCCCAGCTGGAGCAAATCGGCTGTCTTATCCAGAGTGAGCTCATCCAGGAAGCCGACTACGGCCCTCTGGACGAGCTAGCCGGTCGGATCGCACGCGCCATCTCTCCCCTCCAATCTTCCATCACCGAAATTGACTCAAGCGTCGTCCATCAGTCGGATCTGCGCCATTTTCTGGATCGTTATCTGGCAAACGGAAGGATGCTCCTCACCTTCGCCCCTCTCCTATCGGTCTGGCCCGGCGGAATGCCGTACTGATGCATGGTCTCTGTGGGCGCTCCTGTCGCGGTCCGGAGACCGGAAAGGAAGCGTACTATGTCTACCACAAAGCTCTCCCGCATGATCCACCGCGCACTTTCCCTGCTCTGCGCTGTCGCCCTGGTGGCCGGTCTCACCCTGGTCCCCGCCTCCGCCGCCTCTTTCCCCGACGTCCGGCCGGGAGACTGGTACTACGACACCGTCAGCCGCATGGCCGAACTGGGCGCCGTCAACGGCTTTCCAGACGGCACTTTCGGCCCGGAAAAGTCCATCTCCCTCACGGAGCTTTGCAAGATCGGCATCGATCTCTTCCCCGGTCCTGCCCTGGAGGAGTACTTTACCGCCCAGGAGCTGTCAGAGAGCCGCGCCTACATGTCAGAAGAGAACCCCGGCTACTGGGGCAACGACGTGATCCTGGAGTCCCTTCTCCTCCGTGATGTCCACGGTCTGGGCTTTGATGAGGCCCGCTGGGAACAGCCCCTCACCCGCATGGAGCTCACCTATGTTGTCAGCAACATCTATCTCACCAGTGATGTCTTCCCCACCTCCGGCGACCCCGACACGGTGGACCCCTCGGTGGCTGCTCTGATCGGCGACTATGACTCCGCCGGCATCCGTGGCGGCGACATGGAGCCCTGTGTTCTCTGGGCCTACGCCCTAGGTATCGTGGGCGGTGTCAACGCCAACAGCGACTTCAATCCCCAGGGCACCGTGTCCCGGGCCGAGGCCTGCACCATCCTCAGCCGCCTCCTCTACCCTGAGACCCGCCTGACTCCGGGCGAGAATACCAGCAGCCAGACACCCGGTCAGTCCGAGGCAATCACGGACCCCCTCGCCCTGCTGCCCGCCGGAACCGATGCGGCGGGAAACAGCCGCATCCACTACGCCGGTGACGTGGCCTATGACTACTGCCGTGCGCTGGAGCAGGAGATCGGCATCCCCATCTTCTACCTTCCCGAGTTCACGGAAAAGGCCGACGGCCTCCTCTCCTACGCCAACTTCAACGACTTTTCCATTGACGCCACTTATTTTCAGTTGGTGCTGACCGAACTCCAGAAGATGAAGTCTGCCTATGACCTCTACCCCGACGGTTTCCTGCGGGAGGTGGAGTCCAAGAAGGGCAGCCACTCCACAGAGATCATCCTATGCCCCTACACTTTCCCCGGCTATACCTCCTACGGCGTCCACGTGTATGACTACTCCAACGACCCGGTGAAGGTGGACCAGGTCTTCTACACCGGCGTTGGCAACCCTCAGTATTACAGCCATGAGATGGGACACATGGTCATGAGCTCCGCCGCCATCCAGGGCGGCTGGTCCACCGTGTGCGACCACTGGGAGTCCATGAACGCCCGGGCGGGCGCCTCGGACTATGTCTCCGCCTACGCCATGACCTCCCGGCCCGAGGACTGGGCCGAGACCTGGGCCTTCCTCTGGCACGACACTGCCACCGTCCGCACGCTGGTAAACGGCGGCGGTACTGTTCTGCGGGAAAAGGTCCAGTACATGACCAGCCTCCTCGCTCAGAGCTACAGCACCTTCAATGCCTCCGCCGTGCCCTGGAGCGATCTGCTGTAAGGCCCCGTAAAAGCAGAAAACCGCCGGTCCAGATGGACCGGCGGTTTTCTGTCTTTCACAGGTTTCCGATTCAATATGGGCGACGACCCTCCAGCGGGGCTCAGCACCCGCGCCGAAGACGACGCTCTGCACAGCGGTAGACGATCCGTCCCCCGATGCCCCCCAGCAAGGCGGCCAGGAGGAGCCACAACGCCAGCAGGCCCATAGTCTGGCCGAGACTCTCCTGCCCGCCCTCCTCCAGCCAGCCGCGCACAGGGGAGAAAAACCAGTACCAGACCCACAGCAGAACCGCGACGAGCACCTCATACCGGTGCCGGATGCGCTGTGCCCGGACCTGTACCGGGTCCGATCCAGTGCTCACCGGCAGGCCGGTCTCCGGGTCCAGCCCCGCCGCCTCCGCCTGCTCTGCTTTCCGCTTCAGGTGCCGGTAGGCGATGACGCTGCCCACGGGGAAGCCTACCGGCAGAGCCAACAGCCACACCACAGACTTGCCCAAAAGCCAGGTCCGTTCATCAAAGTACTGCCGCAGCGCCTGCAGGGGCGGGATCAATCTCTCACCCAGCAGGCATAGCATCCAGATGCCCACCCATACCAGCATCCCCACCACAATGGCGTTCCGCTTGGCTTTCCGCATATTTCGGGTCGCATAGTTGAGGCCTTCCCCAAATATCATGCCGAGGATCGAATCAAATGCCATCCGTTCCCACATGGTCTGCCGCCTTCTTTCCACGGCGCTCTCCCACTCTGGATCAAGATAGGCCTTCACTCTCTATTCAAATCATGGAAACCACCCCATTTTAATGGTAATTTATTATAACATATCCCCCTGATTCCGGCAATCTGTTTGTGCAGATTTTATTCTTCGCCGCCAAAGCATAAAAAATGCCGCCCGGATGGGCGGCATTTTTGAAGCGTTGGCAAATCGATCAGCGCTTGCTGAACTGGGGAGCGCGACGGGCGGCCTTCAGACCGTACT
>NZ_CALXEE010000089.1 GCF_944387245.1 uncultured Intestinimonas sp.
AAATGCCTGCCGCGTTTTCTTCGCGGCAGGCATTTTCATATTCCCTCAAAAAAGTCCTCGTATTGTACTTTATAAATCTCTTTGAGCCCTTTGAGCTCACTCACCCGAATATTGTATTTACCACGTTCCATCTGGGAAAGCATCTCCCGGCTCACGGCCAAGCCCATGACCTGGAGCTGGGCCGCCACCTGCTCCTGGGTCAGACCCGCCCGGTCCCGGAGCCGCCGTAGATTCTCTCCGATCGAGAGGTCCTGCCTGATTTTCAATTCACAGTCCCCCTCCTTTTGGAATGGATTTCTTCCATCTTGATGCTACAATATTTTTGTGCTATTATTGGAATGTATACATTCCAAATCAAAAAGGAGGGACACAGGAGTGTACCATCAGGCTTCTCTATCCAAAGAGCATTCCGAGGACACAGACTTTGCTTTCTCCGAGGACCTTTTTTCTTTCCTGGACCAATACCGGCGTCTGATTCCAGAATTTCAGTCCCTGCTCCGTTGGGTCGTCACCAACGGTGATCTGCTTCCGCGTCTTCTGCCTGCCTAACACATTCCCAGGAGCACTTTAGATGAGTTGATCTCTCTCGCCACAAAGCGGGAAGATTCCTTGCTCCTGGTATTGGCGCTCTGTGCCCGGTATATAAAGGATCACCCAGCTTCACCCTGTGTCTGACCCGCTCCGGACTCACAAAACTTGGACTTGCATTCCCATGAAAAGTGTGTTATCATAATGATTACTGTTCGGGTGCATTGCGCCCATTTCACGCTGACCACGCCCTCCGGGGCTTGAAAGGAACGATGCTTTCATGGGTACGCTCAAGTTAGTCCTCACCATCGTCCAGGTGCTGGCCGCTCTGTTCCTCACCTTCGTGGTGCTGGCTCAGTCCGGTAAGAGCGCCGGCCTCTCCGGCGCCATCGCCGGCGGTGCCGACACCTTCCTCTCCAAGAACAAGGCCAAGAGCTGGGACGCCAAGCTGGCCCGCTGGACCAAATGGGTGGCCATCGGCTTTATGATCCTGACTCTTGTGCTCTGCCTGCTGCCCGACGGGGCCGCCGCCTGAGCAAAACGGACGAAAACGGACCAAAAAAGGACGTGCCCTTCCGGGCGCGTCCTTTTTTCGTTGCAGGCGGGCAAATTGGTGATATACTATGGAGGAAAGCACCCTTTCCGTCGGCGCCACAGACATCAGAATTACAAAGGAGAATCTTTTTTCATGAACTTACAGGGAACCTATCAGGCCACCGCCCGTGGGTTCGGCTTCTTTACGCCGGAGGGCGCGGTGGGCCGGGAGTCCGACCTCTTTGTGCCGCCCCGTTGCGACGGCGGCGCCTGGACGGGGGACAAGGTCACCGCCCAGACCAGTGCCGACCCCAAAGACCCCCAGCGGCAGATCGCAAAAATCACCGCCGTAGTGGAGCGGACCAACCGCACCCTGGTGGGCGCCGTGGAGCGCCGGGGCCGGGAGGTGTGGCTCCAGCCCACCAGCGACCGCTACCCCAACGCCGTGAAGGTGGTGGGCCGCTCCGCCGCCAAGCTGAAAACAGGGGACAAGATCGCCGTGGCCGTCACCAGCTACGGCAGCGCCAAGCTGCCTCCCACGGGCACCTTCAAGCTCTCCTTCGGCAAGGAGGGCACCCGTCAGGCCGCCGTGGCCGCCCTCCTCTACGAGCACGGCATCGACCGGGACTTCCCCGCCCCGGTGGCCGCCGCCGCCCAGCTGGCCCCTCAGGAGGTGGACCCCGCCGCCTGCACTGGCCGGCTGGACCTGCGGGACAAGACCGTCATCACCATCGACGGCGCCTCCTCCAAGGACTTTGACGACGCCGTCAGCCTGGAGAAGGACGTCGAGGGGCACTGGGTCCTGGGGGTCCACATCGCCGACGTGTCCCATTACGTGACCGAAAACTCCCCCCTGGACCTGGAGGCCTTCCACCGGGCCACCTCAGTGTACTTCGCCGACCAGGTGGTCCCCATGCTGCCCGAGGAGCTCTCCAACGGCATCTGCTCCCTCAACCCCCATGTGGACCGTCTGGCCCTCTCCTGCATCATGACCATGGATGCCTGCGGCCAGGTGCTGGACCATAAGATCGTCAAAACCGTCCTCCGCTCCACCGAGCGGATGACCTATGACGACTGCAACATCCTCCTCAAGGACCAGGACCCCGCCCTGGCGGAGCGCTACGCCCATATTCTGCCCATGCTCCGGGACATGGCGGGGCTGGCCAGGGTTCTGGAGAAGAGCCGCCGGGCCCGGGGCGCTCTGGACCTGGAGAGCCAGGAGTGCTATATCGTCTGCGACGAGACCGGCGCCCCGGTGGACATCCGGGTGCGGGAGACCGGGGAGTCGGAAAAGCTTATTGAGTCCTTCATGCTCTCTGCCAACGAGTGCGTGGCCGAGCACCTCAAAAAGGCGGGCCTCCCCGCTGTCTACCGGGTCCACGAAAAGCCCTCCGAGGACAAGGTGACCAACCTGAAGGCCATGCTGGCCCCCCTGGGCATTGACCTGAAGCAGGCCGACAACGGCAGCCTCCAGAAGGTGCTGGAGTCGGTGAAGGGAACCCCCCAGGCCCCCGCCGTCCACACCATGGTCCTCCGCAGCCTCATGAAGGCCCGGTACGACACCGAGAACCTGGGCCACTTCGGCCTGGCCGCCAAATACTACTGCCACTTCACCTCCCCCATCCGCCGCTACCCCGACCTCATGGTCCACCGCATCCTCACCGCCCTGCTGGACGGCTCCCTGGAGCAGAAGAAGGGCAAGCTGACCGCCGCCGCCGACCGGGCCGCCAAGCAGTCCTCCGACCGGGAGGTCCACGCCATGACCGCCGAGCGGGATATTGAAAAGTGCTATATGGCCGAGTTCATGACCGCCTATATCGGAGAGACCTTCCGGGGCTCCGTCACCGGCGTCACCAAGTTCGGTCTCTTTGTGGGGCTCCCCAACGGGGTGGAGGGCCTTCTCCCCGTCACCGCCCTCCCCGACGACCGCTACGAGTACGACGAGGTCCGCATGACCCTCACCGGCGCCCGGACCAAGTTCACCTACACCTTCGGCATGCCTCTGGAGGTCCTCTGCGCCGCCGCCAACCCCGGCTCCGGCCAGATCGACTTCACCCTGCCCGGGGTGGTCCCCATCTCCCAGCCGGCCCGGCCCGCCAAGCCCGTCAAGGAGGCCGGACGGCCCCCCAAGGGCAGGGGCGGCAGAGGCCGCAAGCCCTCCTCCAAGCCAGGCTACCGGCCGCCTAAGCCGGGGAAAGGAAAGAAAAAGCGATGACGAGACGGCATATTACCGCCGCATTATTGCTCTTTATATTCATTCTGACCGCCGGATGTCAGGCCGCGCCCACCCCCATTGCCTCTCCGGCCTCCACGCCGACCCCCACGCCCAGCGCCACGCCCACACCCGTACCCACATCGACCCCCGACCCGGTGGAGGAAGCGCTCTCCGCCATGACCACCGAGGAGAAGGTGGGCCAGCTCCTCATCGCCGGCTTCTACGAGACGGAAGCCGGTGAGGAGGCCCGGTCCTACATCCAGGACTGCCACGTGGGCGGGCTCATCCTCTATGGCCGGAACGTGGAGAGCGCCCGGCAGCTCACCGACCTCACCAACGGCCTGAAGGCCCTGGCGGGCGGCGGCGTCCCCCTCTTCCTCTCCACCGACCAGGAGGGGGGGATGGTGGAGCGGATGCCCCCGGAGGTCCAGCGGCTGCCCAACGCCTACGACGTGTCCGACCCGGCGGCCTTCGGCTCCACCCTGGGGGCGGAGTGCGCCGCCTTCGGCCTCAACACCGACTTCGCCCCCTCCCTGGACATCTGGTCCAACCCCAACAACACCGTCATCGGCAGGCGGGCCTTCGGCTCCGACGCCGAGACTGTGACCCAGCGCGGGCTCGCCTGCCTCACCGCCATGGAGGAGAGCGGCACCATCCCGGTTATAAAACACTTCCCCGGCCACGGGGACACCGACACCGACTCCCACGTGGGATTGCCGGTGGTGGACAAGACCCGTGAGGAGCTGTTGGAGAGGGAGCTTCTCCCCTTCCAGGCCGCCATTGACGTCGGCGCTCCCGCCGTCATGGTGGGCCACATCCTCATGACCCAGATTGACCCGGACCGGCCCGCCACCCTGTCCTATGAAGTGGTCACCAGCCTCCTCCGGGAGGAGCTGGGCTTTGACGGGGCGGTCTTTACCGACGACCTCACCATGGGGGCTATCACCCAGAATTACGGTCTGGGGGAGGCCGCCGTGCTGGCGGTGGAGGCCGGGTGCGACGTGCTGCTGGTCTGCCATGAGGCGGGCAGCGTGGAGGAAGTCTGCACCGCCCTCCTGGACGCCGTGGACGCCGGCCGCATCACTGTGGACCGGCTGGACCAGAGCGTCCGGCGCATCCTCACCCTGAAACAGAGCTACGGCCTCACCAGCGACCCGGTGGACCTCCCCGACCTGGACACCCTCAACGCCCTGGTGGCCGCCGTCAACGGTCTGGTGTGAGAAGCCCTTGACAGATGCCTCCTACAGGTGTAGTATCTTGGTAGAGATGCTACACTTGTAGGAGGTGTTTTTATGCCCCGACTCAGCGACAGCGAGTGGCAGGTCCTCACCGCATTGTGGGACAGCGGCGGCGCCAGTCTGGGGGAGGTGGTGGAGGCCCTCCGCCCCGCCACCGGCTGGAGCCGGAACACGGTGCTCACCTACCTCACCCGGATGGAGAAAAAGGGGCTGGTGACCATCGACAAGGAGCACTATCCCCACACCTACCGGGCCGCCCTGGACCGGGAGACCTGCCAGGCCCAGGAGCGGCAGAGCTTCCTTACCCGGGTGTATCGGGGCTCCGCCGGAGACCTGGTGGCCGCCTTTCTGAAGGAGTCCCCCCTCTCCGCCGAGGAGCGGGACCGGCTCAAGTCCCTGCTGGACGACATGGAGGTTTGAGCCTCCGCAGATCGTTCCATCCCTGTTGAATCGAGGTGACAATATGACCGACCTGTGGTCCTTCCTCCTCCAGACCCTCACCGCCTCCGGAGCGGCGGCCTTCCTGATGGTGGTCAAGTACCTGTTCCGTGACAAGCTCTCCCCCCGGTGGCAGTTCGGCATCTGGGGCCTGCTGGCCCTGGTGCTCCTCCACCCCGCCGGGCAGGGCGGGCGGTATGTCCTTCTCAACTGGCCATTGTGGCTGGAGACCCTCAAGACCGCCCTCACGGGAGACTACTCCCTCATCCGGGTGGTGGCTCCCATCCCCCTGCCCGCCCCCCTGGGCGGACCCCAGACGCCCCTGGACGTTCTCTACCTCCTCTACGTGGCCGGGGTGGTGGTGCTGCTGGCGTGGTACGCCCTCACCTATCTCCGGCTGCGGCTGGCCCTCCGCCGGGGGACTCCCGCCGACGACGCCCAGCTCCGCCGGGTGGCGGCCCGGTATGACCTCCCCCTCTGCCGGGCGGTGGAGGTGGAGGGGCTGCCCTCCGCCTTTGTCTGCGGGGTATTTCGGCCGGTGCTGGCCCTCCCCGCCGGGCAGGCGGTGGACGACAAGGTGCTCCTCCACGAGCTTTTGCACCTCAAGCATCACGACGCCGCCTGGGGCCTTCTCATCTGCCTCTTCCGGTGCCTCCACTGGTGCAATCCCCTCCTGTGGTACTGCGCCGACCGGGCGGGCAACGACGCCGAAGCCCTCTGCGACCAGCGGGTGCTGGAGCGGCTGGAGGGTGAGGACCGCCGGGACTACGGCCGCATCCTCCTCTCCATGGCCTCGGGCAAGTACGCCCGGGCGCCCGGCACCTCCTCCATGGCCAACGGCGGGCGCAACATCCGGGAACGCATCGAGGCCATCGCCCGGTTCAAGCGCTATCCGGCGGGGATGGCCCTGGCCTCGGTGTGCGTGGCGTTGGTGCTCCTCTTCCCCCTGGTCCTCGGTCAGGGTCAGACCCTGGCCAAGGCCAACGGCCTGGGGCTCTCCGGCGAGCTGGAGTTCCACACCGCCATGGCCTCGGCCCGGCTCACTCCCTGCACCACCGCCGCCGGCGCCCTGGACGCCTACGGCAAGGCGGTCATCGAACAAAACGGCATCTACCGGGCCCTGTGCACCCCCATTGACCAGCAGGCCGACCTGGCCGCCCAGATGGAGGTCTTCGCCCATGGCCCTGACAACTGGGTCCATGAGCACTGGGAGAGCGGTCTCCCCGGCCGGGCTGACCAAACCGCGGGCTATTTTCTCTACAACCTCACTGAGACGGCCGGCGGCTATACCGCCGTGGTGGTCTTTCCCCTCCAGCTGGCCTACCTGGACGGCCCCGACGCCCCACCGGTCCAGGAGAGCGAGGAGGGCTGTGCCTACGCCGCCTGGCAGGCCGTCCGGGCGGAGCGGCAGGGGGACCGCTGGGTGGTGATCCCCCAGGGGGACTTCCAGGTGTCGGAACTCCAGCAGGCCTATGACGCCGGCGTGAGCCTGCTCACCTGGGGTGATCCCGCCCTCCCCGCCGCCGTCACATACACCGCCGATGTGGACGGCCTCCGCCTGGAGATCGTCTACCAGACCATCCACGCCGTGGACAATACGGTGGAGACCAGCAGCTCCATGTCCTGGTTCTTTGGCACCTCCACCTCCTTTGACACCACACCCAAGCCCAACGCCCTGTTTGACTCCGCCAGAGAATCTTACGATTTTACCGGCACCGAGACCGTCCCCGGTGCAGCAGACTTGGTGAACCGCTACGCCGCCGCCCCGGTCTGGGCCGACGGCAGCGGGCCCTCCCTGGAATTCGGCTCCGGTCAGGGCAGCAGCAGCGACGGCACCTTCTGGGGCAACGCCCGGGACAGCGGCGGCCTGCAAAGCGGCGGCGGCTCCGGCTTCGGGGATGACCCCAATGAAGCGCCGGTGTGGCCGGACCACTACTGCATGGTCCTCACCTACGTGGACGGCCGGGAGGAGCAGATCGTGGAGCTCTGGCCCGTGGAAGGAGGGGATGCGCCGTGATCCCAAACTATGAGAAGCTGTACCGGGGGGTGTCCCACGCCGCCTGGGCCTACTTCTTCCTCTACTTCAACGTCAACCTGAACACCCTCAACATACTCCCCAACTTCATGTGCTACCTCCTGCTGTGGTCAGCCATCGGCTGTCTGGAGGAGGAAGAGCGGGACCTCACCCTGCTGCGCCCCCTGTGCGTGCTGCTGGGGGTATGGGCGGGAGCGGACTGGGTCTTCACCCTCTTTGGCGGGACCCTGGACGGACAATTTCTGCCCATCGACCTGCTGATCTCGGTGGCGGACATATACTTACACTTCCAGCTCTTCACCGACTTTGCCCGGCTGGCGGCGCGGTACCAGCTCCCGGGCGTGGCCCTGGACCGGCGGCTCCTGCGGCTGCGGACGGTCCACACCCTCCTCCTCACCGCCTTCGCCGTTCTGGGTTACTGCTTCCCCAACGGGGCGCAGTTCACCTTCCCGGGCAGCTCCCTGCCGGAGGGAGTGGCCACATTCCTCCTCCTTGGCATGGCCCTGGCGGCCATGCTCGTGGCCCTGATGCTCATGTTCGCCCTCTTCGCATTGCGGAAATGCTTTCTCCCCACGGAGGACAAGGCGTGAAAAAAGCGGAACAGACGCAGTGCGTCTGTTCCGCT
>NZ_CALXEE010000090.1 GCF_944387245.1 uncultured Intestinimonas sp.
AACGAGCGAGGTTTGGAAACCCTTTTCGGGCTCCAAACCTCGCTCATTTTTATGGCTTCATTTTGCAACGCGCCCCTGTACGGCTGGAGATGAACTTATTCGCCCACGACCTGGGCCTTGATGAGGTTGGTGCTGCCGCTGCGGCCGATGGGCACGCCGGCGGTGATGACCACGGTATCGCCGCATCTCACGGCGCCCTCCTTCCGGGCCACGTCAACGGTCATGGAGAAGAGGCGGTCGGTAGAGTCCACCTCACCGGTGAGGTAGGGGTGAACACCCCAGGAAATGGCCAGCTGCCGGCGGGTCTGCTCACTCTGGCACACGGCGACGATGGTGCAGGCGGGACGATACCGGGAGATGACCTTGGCGGTGTGGCCGGACTTGGTGGCCGCCAGGATGGCGGAGGCGCCCAGGTCCATGGCGGTGAGGCAGCAGGAGTGGGTGATGGCGTCGTTGATGCTGGAGACGCCGGGGGTGAGGGAGTTCTCACGGAAACGGCCCCAGTAGTCGATGGCACCCTCAGCGGCCACGGCGGTATCCACCATGGTCTTCAGGGCCTCCACAGGATACTTGCCGGAGGCAGTCTCACCGGAGAGCATCACGCAGGAGGTGCCGTCAAAGACGGCGTTGGCCACGTCGGAGACCTCGGCGCGGGTGGGCCGGGGGTTGCGGATCATGGAGTCCAGCATCTGGGTGGCGGTGATGACCGGCTTGCCCTGACGGATGGTGGCCTTGATCATCTTCTTCTGGAGGATGGGCACCTCGTGGGCGGGGATCTCCACACCCAGGTCGCCACGGGCCACCATGATGCCGTCGGAGGCGCTGATGATCTCGTCCAGGTTGTTTACACCCTCCCGGTTCTCAATCTTGGAGATGATGAGGATGTGCTCCCCGCCGTACTCCTTCAGGCAGGCCCGGATGTCCGCCACGTCAGCGGCCTTCCGGACAAAGGAGGCGGCGACGAAGTCAAAGTCGTTCTCCACGGCGAACTTCAGATCTTCTTTATCCTTCTCGGTGAGAGAGGGCAGCTGGATGTGGACATCGGGGATATTGATGGACTTGTTGTTGGAGAGCGTACCGCCGTTCTCCACCTCGCAGAGAATTCTGTGGCCCTCCACCTTCTTCACCTTCAGCTCCACCAGACCGTCATCCACCAGGATGCGGCAGCCAGGCTCCACCTCTTTGTGGAGGTTCTTGTAGGTCACGGAGACCTGGGTCTCGTCACCAGCCACCTCATCGGTGTCCAGAACGAAGTGATTGCCCTTTTCCAGCGTCACAGGACCATTGGCAAAAGTCTTGATGCGGATCTCGGGGCCCTTGGTGTCCAGCATAGTGGCCACCGGATAGCCCAGGGTGTCCCGCACATGCTTGAGCATGTTCAGCCGGGCCAGCTGCTCCTCGTGACTGCCGTGGGAGAAGTTAAACCGGGCGCAGTTCATTCCGCCCAGAATGAGCGCCTTCATCATCTCCTCATTGTCCACAGCGGGGCCGAGGGTGCAAATCACTTTCGTCTTTCTCATAGGAATACCTCCTGATAGGTATCGAAGTTTGTTACGTATGAAAGTCTACTCACTTATCATACTACATCCCCCTGCATTTTGGAAGTAAAATTTTTTAGAAATCTAGCAAAAACCCGCTCTCTACTTTCGTGAAATTTGCCCTGAGCACCGTCCGGATGCGGGCTGAACATTCTGGTCACAAGCAATACGTATCCTGATCCTGGAAGTTCATTTTTTGTCGCCCGGTAGTTTGTGCGCCACACGATAGCCAAAAATTTTTCCAGGGTTCTTATGTTATGACAGTATTTGGCTTATGTTTTTTCCATCGGAGACGATATTAATTATAGTACAATGCCCGTAAGGATTGGGAAAGGAGGCATGACATGACTGACTTCCCTCAAGCATGGAATACCCATCACCTGGTGCCGGGCAGTCAGACGGAGGAATCGCACACAGATGGCGCGGCCCGCCGTACTGCTCATGAGATCACCTTCCCACCGGTGCATCCCATATGCGCCCTCCGGGATCTGTGGCTCTCTACGCCCAGCTCCGGTGTTCCACTGCGCCTGGACTTACTGTGCGGCCAGGGCGACAATCCTCTGCTTCCGGAGGATATCCTCTCCAGGGAGGACGCCCCCTTTGTCATCTCTCTGACCCGGTTTACCACCAAGCGAATCCAACAGATCTTTAAGAGCGGTGACTCCAGCACCGTCGCCGACCTGAATGAGGGGATCTTCCTCTATCTCACCAGCGATGGCATGGCCGCCTGGCTGCTGTTTCTTCCCCCTGTGGGTGGAGGCTCACCACTTACCGGGGAACAGCTGGAACAGGCTCTGGCCCGCCGCGGGGTCATCTACGGCGTGGACAAGCACCTTCTGGAGCAGCTCCCCACTATGCCCCAGCGATATTTCCGTCTTTTCCACATTGCCGACGGCGCACCGCCCGTGCCCGGCGAGGATGGCAGTATTGTGGACCATTATCCCCGTACTCCCCAGTCCGATCTTTCGGTGGATGAACTGGCACAGGCCGATTACGAAACCCTGCGTCTGGTTCAAGACATTCACCAGGGGGACGTGATCTGCGAGATTCGCCCACCCACCCGGGGCATCCCCGGCAACACCGTGACTGGCCGCCTGATCCCCGCCAAACCTGGGAACCCCGTTCAGGCGCCCCAGGGCCGGAACACCACACTCTCCCAGGACGGGCGCTTTCTGCTGGCCGCTCTGGACGGCCATGTGGAATTCACCGGTCAGAGCTTTCAGGTCAAGCCCGTTCTGGAAATCACCGGAGATGTCTCCGGCGACACCGGTATCGTCAACTTTCTGGGCGACATCCACATCCATGGCGACGTCTTCCGGGGCGCCACCATCCGGGCTATGGGCAGCATCCAGATCGACGGTGTGGTGGAGGACTGCTCCATCGAGGCGGGGCAGGATCTGGTGGTCTCCAGTGGCGTGCAGGGCCAGGACCACGGAGTCATCCAGGCCCATCGGAGCGTCTACGCCAAGTATCTGGAACACTGTCGGGTCTATGCCCAGGAGAGTGTACAGTCTGACTGCGTCATAGACTGTGAAGTATACAGCAACGGTACTGTCCGGGTACGCACCGGCCGGGGCGTTATCATCGGGGGCACCATCCGCGCCGCCCAGGAGGTGGACGCCGCCACAGTAGGCTCCAAGGCCGAGCGCGTCACCAACATCATCCTGGGCGGAATGCCCTGTGAAGATCTGGAGCACAGGCAGATCCAGGCCGAGGTGGAGACCGCCGAGGCGGCCCTCCAGGCCCTGGAGGCCACTCCGGAGAGTCTGGACCGGAACCAGGCGCTCTCCAAACAGCGGATGGGGCTCTACGTGGCTCAGATGAAGCTGAAACGGCTGGAGAAAAGCGCCGAGCAGCGGCTCCCACCCTCCCCTGATCAGGACCACCGGCGTCTGAACTGCGGCGCAATTTATCCCGGCACCGTGGTGACCGTAGACCATGCCTCCTATCGTGTCAGCCGGGTCATGCAGAAGTGCGCTATCGGCCTGAAAAACGGTCTGGTCGGTCCCATGCGATTTTCCGAAAAGGAGGCTTCTTCTCTTGATCCCCCTCACGCAAAATGAGATCCTGGATATCCTGGACTGCGTCATGCAAGACATCACCAACCGCATAGCAAGGATCTATCCGTGCAAGCAGAACGGCGCTCCGTCGGACGATGTCTGTACGGTCTGTACCACCTTTGAGGGCGGCTACGAAGCCAATCTCATCCTCTATATGGATACCGCTCTCCTCACCAAGCTGGCACAGACCACCATGCAGGAGGAGACGGTCTCCCTACAAGACATTGAAGATTTTATGAAAGAGTATTTTAATGTGATCTGCGGGCATATCGTGGCAAGGCTCTTTCAGACCGCCCACATCTCCTCCCGCTTCCGTATTCCCCGTTTCTACTCCGGGCTGCACCTGCCGGACGGTGCGGGCTCTTTCTGCTGCGTGCTCAGCTATGTGAGCGGCAGCAACGAGCGCGCTGAACTGATCCACCAGCTTCCCGCCCATGAAAACAAATAAAGGAGCTATCAGACTTATGTCGAAGAAAATTATGATCGTGGACGATTCCCGTATCGCCCAGCTGCAGCTTGAAAAGATCCTGTCCAATACCGACTACGAGGTCGTAGCTTGCTGCCAGAGCGGCGAGGATGCTCTGGAGACCTACGAGACCGTCCAGCCCGATCTGGTCACCATGGATATCCTCATGCCCGGCATGGACGGCCTGGAGACCGCCCGTCTGCTGCTCCAGCGCCACCCCGACGCCCGGATTGTCATGATCTCCTCCCTGGCCTACGACGACACCATTGACGAGGCCAAGCGCATCGGCACCCTGGGTTTTGTCTACAAGCCCTTCGACGGAGACCAGGTCCTGCTCTCCATCAACAACGCCTTTTCCGCCTGAACAAAATCCGCTGACAAATGGATGCCCTAAGGACGGCTCAACATGAGCCGTCCTCAGGGCGTCTGCTCTTCAGGTCTGTTTTTTCGATCTGCACAGCGCATAGGACAGGGCAACGCGTTCTCCGCCATCAGCCGCCCGATCTCCTCCCGGGCGTCGGTCTCCCGCAGGGCACGGTCCATGGTCCTCATCTCCTTTCACACTTACAGACACCTGAGCGCAGACCTTCGTTTCACTTTTGCAAAAAAGCTTCGGACCTCCCCACCGATGTAAAAGGCCCGGGACGAAACTCGTCCCGGGCCTCTCCACGTATCACTTTTTTGTCCCGCCCTGGTAAGACGGTTGTCCCTCTTCTTGTTTCTCCGGCAGCTTGGACACCAGCGCCCAGTCCACCCGGCGGTCGGCGATGGACTCCACCTGGATGTGGAGGCCGTGGGTGTCCACCTCCACCTGGCAGGGGCCGTCCTCCGGGATCACCGGCAGCTGGTCAAAGACCAGGCCGCCCAGGGTCTCCGACTCCTCGTCCTCGGGAAACTCCATGTCCAGGGCGGCGGCCACCTCGTCCAGCTCCGCCGAGCCGGAGATCCGCCACAGGTTGGGTCCCTGCTGGATGATCTCCTGGTCCTCCTGCCGGTCGAACTCGTCGTAGATGTTGCCCACGATCTCCTCCAGCAGATCCTCCATGGTCAGAAGCCCCGACGTGCCGCCGTACTCGTCCACCACGATGGCCATGTGGAATTTCTTGCTCTGCATGTCCCGGAAGAGCACGTCGGCCCGCACCGACTCCGGCACGAAGTAGGCCGGCCGCAGCAGCTCCCGGATGGGCTTGGGGTCCGGATGGCGGCTGTTGAGAAAGTAGTCCCGGCTGCTCAGGATGCCCAGCACGTCGTCGGCATCCTCCCCACACACCGGGAACCGGGACAGGCCAGACTCCTCAATGGTCTTGACGATCTCCTCGTCGGTGTCCTCCGCCCACAGCAGCACCATGTCGGTGCGGTGGACCATCACGTCCTCGGCCACGGTGTCGTTGAACTCGAAGACATTCTCGATCATCTCTTTCTCATCGGCCTCCATGTCGCCCTTCTCCTCGCTCAGGTCCATGAGGGCGCGCAGGTCCTCCTCGGAGACCGACTCCCGCCCGGCGTCCGGGTTGATCCGGGTCAGGCGCAGGAAGGCGTTCCAAACGGCGTTGATCCCACCGCCCAGCGGCGCCCACGCCTGAGACAGGAACGCCCCCAGCAGAAAGAGCAGAATGCCCAAAAGTATGTACGGCCATAATGGGTCCGGCAGCAAAGCAGATTCCCCCTCGTGATTCCGGCCGGGGACAGACACCCCGGCCGTCTTTTTTGGTTTGGATAATGAAAACATTATAACACAGCCGAGAAAACTTTTCACTACAAAGTTCAACTGTGCACCCAAATGTGGTATACTGTTCTCACTTTTCTGTGTCTCTTCCTTGTATGACAGTTCCGTTTCAGGAGATGATGAGAGATGAAGTCTCTTTCCGCCCCCCTGCGTGTCCTGCCCGACGAATTGGGCGACTTTCTCCGCCGTGCCCTGTTCGCCGTCCTCATCGGCCTGCTGGTGGGCGCCGTGGGTGTGGCCTTCCACTACGGCATCGACCTGGCCACCGAGCTGCGCCAGGAACACCACTGGCTGTTGTTCTTCCTCCCCCTGGGCGGGCTGGCCATCGTATTGCTCTACCAGGTCTGCGGCATGGAGAAGGATCAGGGTACCAACCTGGTGCTGGTGGCCGTCCGGGAACACGAGCCCATGCGCCTGCGCACCGCCCCCCTCATCTTTCTCTCCACCGTCCTCACCCACCTGGTGGGCGGCTCCGCAGGCCGGGAGGGCGCCGCCCTCCAGCTGGGTGCCTCCATCTCCAGCAAGATCGGCCATAAGCTGGGTCTGGAGCCTGAGGAGGGCCGCATCCTGACCGTCTGCGGCATGGCCGCCGCCTTCTCCGCCCTCTTCGGCACCCCCCTCACAGCCGCCGTCTTCGCCCTGGAGGTGGTCCACGTGGGCGTCATCCAGTACGCCGCCCTGGTCCCCGCCTTCCTGGCCTCCCTCACCGGCTTCCTGCTGGCCGGATGGTTTGGAGTGCCTCCCACCGCCTACACCGTCTCCGGCCTGGCCGCCCTCTCCCCCCTCTCCCTCCTCCAAGTGGTGGTGCTGGGGGCCCTGTGTGCCGTGCTGGCCGTCTTTTTCTGCGCCGTCACCCACGGCGCCGGCCACCTCTACTCCAAGGTCCTCCCCGACCCCCGGTTCCGGGCCCTGGTGGGCGGTACCCTGGTCCTCCTCCTCTCCCTGCTGGACGGCGGCCTGGCCCACCAGTACTACAACGGCGCCGGCGGCAACCTGGTGGAGGCCGCTGTCACCGGCGCAGGCGTGGGCGTGGAGCCCTGGGCCTTCCTGGCCAAGCTCCTCTTCACCGCCGTCACCCTGGGCGCCGGCTTCCGGGGCGGCGAGATCGTCCCCACCTTCGCCTGCGGCGCCACCTTCGGCTGCGTGATCGCCCCCTTCCTGGGACTGTCCCCCTCCTTCGGCGGCGCCGTGGGTACGGTGGCCACCTTCTGCGGCGTCACCAACTGCCCCATCTCCTCCATCCTCCTGGCCTACGAGCTCTTCGGCGGCGGCGGCCTCCCCCTCTACGCCCTGGCCATCGCCGTGGCCTACCGCCTGTCCGGCTACTCCGGCCTGTACAGTGAGCAGCTCATCCTCTACTCCAAGCGGGACCCCAGGGAGATCGACCGCAAGGCGGATTGACTGCCATTTCTGAAACAAGGAGCTTTCCTATGAACATTTTCGACATTATGGGCCCCATTATGGTGGGGCCCATGCCCCAGCCCATGGCCCATGGGCCGGGGACCCCTTATTGATTTCACTTCCTCGGGCGGAGTGAATCCGCCCTGCGGCAAGGTCCCGGGTCAAGCCCGGGACGCTTGGGCGCACCGGACGGCGCGGCTCGCTTCCGCTCGCGGACGACGGCCCCAC
>NZ_CALXEE010000091.1 GCF_944387245.1 uncultured Intestinimonas sp.
GCCTTGCTCACGCCGTTGCGCTCGGAGAAGTTGCGGATGGAGCGGGGGGTGTAGCCCCGGCGGCGCAGACCGCACAGGGTGGGCATCCGGGGATCGTCCCAACCGGAGACCCGGCCCTCCTCCACCAGCTGGCGGAGCTTGCGCTTGGACATGACGGTGTAGTTGATGCCCAGGCGGGCGAATTCAATCTGACGGGGCTTGGCGGGGACGGGGCAGTTGGCGATGACCCAGTCGTAGAGGGGCCGGTGGTCCTCAAACTCCAGGGAGCACAGGGAGTGGGTGATTCCCTCCAGAGCGTCCTCGATGGGGTGGGCGAAGTCATACATGGGGTAGATGCACCACTTGTCGCCCTGGCGGTGGTGGTGCATGTGGTTGATGCGGTAGATGACAGGGTCCCGCATGTTGAAGTTGCCGCTCTCCAGGTCAATCTTGGCCCGGAGGGTGTACTTGCCGTTGGGGAACTCACCGGCCCGCATCCGGGCGAAAAGGTCCAGAGACTCCTCGATGGGACGGTCCCGCCAGGGAGAGCGGGCGGGGGTGTTCACGTCGCCCCGGTACTCCTTGAACTCCTCAGGGGTGAGTTCACAGACATAGGCCAGGCCCTTCTTGATGAGCTCCACGGCGTACTCGTACATCTTCTCAAAATAGTCGGAGGCGTAGTAGAACCGGTCGCCCCAGTCGTAGCCCAGCCAGTGGATGTCCTCCTGGATGGCCTCCACGTACTCCACGTCCTCTTTGGTGGGGTTGGTGTCGTCCATGCGCAGGTTGCACAGGCCGCCGTACTTCTCGGCGGTGCCGAAGTCGATGAAGATGGCCTTGGCATGGCCGATGTGCAGGTAGCCGTTGGGCTCCGGGGGGAAACGGGTGTGGACGGTCATGCCTTGGAACTGCCCACCCTGCCCCAGGTCCTCGTCAATAAAATCATGGATGAAGTTTTGGGTCATTACGGGAGTCTCGGCTCCGGTGGCGGACTTGTGTTCCTCGGTCATGGTTTTGTCACTCCTTTAGTTTTCATGCAATTCTATATTTTACCCTGCCCTCGGCAAAAAAGCAACGGATTTCTCATAAAAAACAGGCGTGTCCACTGTACAGCGGACACGCCTGAAAGAGACACGGGAAAGGGACTCAGCGTCGGCCTGGGCCGCCACGTCCTGGCACGCCTCCCACTGGTCGTGGAACCCGATGTCCTGGGTGTTGGAGAAGTGGGTGGTAGCCTTACTGCCATCGTCGGTCAGACCCACGATGGCCACGTCCGCACCGCCCACCTCGATGGCGAAGCCGGAGGGGGCGCAGGGGGGCATGTGGCCGTGGATATTGGAGGTGGACATGGTGGTGAGAGCAGTGTCCAGCAGCAGGGAGGCCTCCCCGCGGGGCATCACAGTGGCATCCAGGGTGAGCACCTGGGGCAGCAGGCCGTCGGCCTGGCCACGGGCCAGGAAGTCCGTATCCTTGTCCGCACCGTAGACCGCCTTCATTACGGCCAGAGCAAACTCACTGCGGGTCATGGTCTTGTCGCCCTGGAAGGAGACGCAGTAAAGTTCCCGATAAACACGTAAAAAACCAGGAAAGGAGGAAAGGGGCGAAGGGGCAAAAAAATTTTCTCAAAAGTAGTTGACAAATTAGAATATTCGAATATAATAATATTAGAACAAGCAAATGAGGTGAGGACCATGGAGGACAGCAAAGCGCTGTACCAGGAGAAGACGGAGCTGCTCAAGGCCCTCTCCCACCCGCTGCGGCTCCAGATCGTGCGGGGGCTGCTGGTGGGCGGCTGCCGGAACGTGCGGTGTATGGAGGAGGGGACGGGCCAGAGCCAGTCTACCATCTCCCAGCATCTGATGCGCCTGAAGGCGGCCGGAGTGGTGAAATGTCAGCGCTCCGGAAATGAAATGTACTACGAGGTGGCCGACCCGGGCGCCGCCGCCGTAGTGGCGGCCCTGTTCGGAGACGAGGCGGGGGATTACAGCTGTCCCTGCGCCGGACTTCAGAGTGAGGAGGGATGACCGTTGCCTTATGATATTGCCGTGGTAGGGGGAGGTCCTGCGGGACTCAGCGCCGCCATCAATGCCCGTGCCCGCGGCAAGTCGGTGGTGGTGGTGGGAAACGACTATCGGGAAAGCCCCCTCTACCGGGCCGAGCGTGTGGACAACTATCTGGGCATGCCGGGTCAGACCGGTGCGGAGCTGATGGAGGCTTACCGGCACCACGCCGAGGCCATGGAAGTGGATTTCTGTGCCGGGCGGGTACTGAATATCATGCAGCTGGAAGGCACATGCTACCTGAGCATTGGCAGCGAGATGGAGATGGCCAAGGCCGTGGTCCTGGCCACCGGAGTGGTCCGGGGGAAAAAGCTGCCCGGTGAATCCAGGTACCTGGGCCGAGGGGTGAGCTACTGCGCCACCTGTGACGGCATGCTCTACCGGGGCAAACCGGTGGTGGTGGTGGGCATGGCCCCCGACGCACCGGAGGAGGCCAACTTTCTCCAGGGCATCGGCTGTCAGGTGACCTATGTCTCAGCCCACGCGCCAAAAAATCTGGTCCCTGCCATCCCCTATGTGAAGAGCGGAAAGCTGGAGATTGTGGGGGAGGAGACGGTGACCGCCCTGCGGGTGAATGACACCGAGCTCCCCGCCCAGTGCATCTTCCTCCTCCGCAGCGCCATGCCTCCCACGGACCTGCTCCCCGACCTGGCGTTGGAGGACGGGTACATCACAGTGGACCGGCAGATGAGAACCAATCTGCCCGGCATCTACGCCGCCGGTGACTGCACCGGGCTCCCCCTACAGCTCTCCAAAGCGGTGGGTGAGGGACTGGTGGCCGGTCAGGCCGCCGCCGAATATGTGGATCAACTGTCCAACAGCTGACATATTATTTTATTGATAAAAGGAGAATGAATTATGTCTGTTCTGCATCTCAATGAGTCTGAGTTCAATGCCAAGATCCCTGCTTCCTCCCTGGCCATGGTGGACTTCTGGGCCACCTGGTGCGGCCCCTGCAAGATGCTGGCCCCCGCCATCGAGAGCATTGGCGGCAAGTACGGTGACAAGGCTGTCATCGCCAAGGTGGACGTGGACGCCAACCCCGGCCTGGCCGCCAAGTACGGCGTGATGAGCATCCCCACCGTCATCTTCTTCAAGGATGGCAAGGAGATCGACCGGAAGGTGGGAGTCCAGCCCGCCGACGTCTATACCAAGACCCTGGACGCCAACCTGTAAGCAGAAAAAATGGAGGTCCCACCCCGGTGGGACCTCCATTTTTTATCTCAATTTCTCCATGACAAAATTGGTCAGAAACACCCCACGGCGCTCCACCTGCTGTGCCTTTACAACCCGATAACCCCGTTTTTCAAAAAAGGGACGGGCAGTGAGGGAGGCGTGAGTGGTGAAGCGGGCCGCGGCAGATGCGGCCTCCAAGGCGTCACACAGGGCGGTGGCGATTCCGCAGCTCTGATGGTCTCTGTGCACATAGAGCCGGTCCAGGTAGCCGTCAGGTGCCATATCTGCAAAGCCCAGAATGACGCCATTCTCCTCCGCCACCAGGGCATGGTGGACAGTAAGAGAGGCATCCCAGGCGGCCAGGTCCACTGGACCCGGCGCCCAGGCCTCCACCTGGGCCTGGGTGTAATCACGGAGATTCACTGAGTGTACTGTGTCGTAAAAAAGCCGGGCCAGAGCGGGACAGTCCTGGCTCTCATAGTCTCGCAAGAACATGACAATCTCTCCTCAGTGCTGCTTGGCCTCCAGCATGGACCAGACCTCGACCCGGTTGCAGCGGTAGTCGCCATCTCCGCTGCGGCGGTAGGAGCCCCGGAAGGGATCGCCGCCCAAATAGATAGGGAGCTGGTCACGCTCTCCCTGGGGGACCTGGATGACCACCACGCTGCCGTCGTAGGTGCCCGCCACCCAGATGTCCTCCGGCCGCAGGATGTTGGCGTTGACCACAGTGGGGTCATTGACCTTCTCCCAGAACTCCTGGACCATCTCGTGGGGCTCCAGCAGGCCCTGGACCCGCAGGCTGTGGTCAGGCAGCTCCTCCACCCCCAGCAGGATAATGCCGCCGGCGCTGTTGGCAAAGGCAGAGTAAGTCTCCCAGATGCTGTGGGGCAGGCCTCCGGTGGCCAGCTTGGCCTCCAGGCGGTTACCCTCCCGGTACTGCTCCATATGGTTGAGATCCAGCATGACGGCGTCCTCCTTTGCTCCGTTGGCACCATTATATCTGATTTGGGCTGTCCTGTGAAGTCACTTCATCACCGACGCCACCCGGTCCAGGATGCGGGCATGGGTCTGGTCCAGCAGATGGATGTAGATCCGCCCGGTGGTGGATGGGGTGGAATGACCAAGGGCCTTGCCGATGTCGAAGAGGGGGGCGCCCTGGGCGGAGGTCACGGTGGCGAAGGTGTGCCGCAGTCCGTGGAGGGTGATTTTTGGCATGTTGTTGCGGCGGATGAACCGCGTGAAGGCCAGGCTCACCGCGTTGGGGGCATAGGGTTCCCCATGCCGGTCCAACAGCACCATGCCGGTGTCGTCCCAGTCGCGGTCGGCCCGGATGCAGGCCTGCTGCTGCCGCTGCTGCTCCCGTAAAAGCAGAGCATGCAGGTCATCGGACAGATAGAGGGTTCGGGTGGAGGAGCGGGTTTTGGTTGTTTTCTGTATGATGGAAGCTCCGGCGGAGGTCCGCGCCTCCTTGATGCGCACCACCCGATTGGAAAAGTCCACATTGAGCCATCTCAGGCCACAGATCTCCTCCCGGCGCAGCCCCAGACCGGCGGCCAGCTTACCACCAGTTCCAGCCAGGTCCCTTCTGTGAGCAGGCAAAGCCTCCGCAAGTCATCCGGACCGTAGAATTTGGCCTCGAAGGGGATCAGGCGGGGCGGCTCCACCCGTTCCGTCGGACAGCGGGCCAGGATATCCTGTTTGACCCCCATGCGCAGAGAGGCGGAGAGCAGGTTGTGATGCCGCCGTACGGTATTTGGGGAAAGCCCTTTTTGCTTCATGAGCATGGTGTAGTATTTTTGGATATCCTGCGGTGTAAGCTTTTGGAGGGGAATATTACCTAGGGCCGGTGAAAGGTGGTTATCAATAATTTTGCGGTAGCCGTACAGAGCGGTCTCGGCACGGTTGGGACGGATGACCTCTTCCATCCAGTATTCCAGCCAGTGGTCCAGCGTCATCGGCCGAGGCAGGACCTGACGGGAGAGGTCCCGCTCTGTCTCAAATTGACGGAGTGCTTTTCTGGCTTGGGCCAGACTGACAAAGGTGTGACAGGTACGGACACGCCGTCCCTCCTCATCCAGGCCGTAGTCCATGTTGACATAATAGAGCTGACGGACGCTATCATAGGAGATGTTGCGTTCAATGCTCTTCCTTGACATAATGACCCCTCTTTTCCAAAAATTCAAGGAATCCAGTCTAGCATATGGAGGAACAAAAAAGTAGCATATGCCTTAAAAATGTATAAAAATGCCCTGATATAGCACTGAGCATGCTAAATCAGGGCATTTTTATAATATTTGGTAAAAACGAGGGGATCTAAGTGCAGGCCACGTGCTCAGCGATCCTGATCCCATCCGCGGCTGCGGACATGATGCCTCCTGCATAGCCGGCACCCTCCCCGCAGGGGTAGAGACCGGCCAGAGAAGACATGCCGCTGCTGTCGCGCAGGATACGGACTGGGGAGGAGGAGCGCGTCTCTACGCCGGTAAGCACGGCATCGGGACAGGCAAAGCCGTGTACCTTCCGGTCCAGAAGGGGGATGGCGGCCCGAAGGCTGTCGATGACATAAGGAGGCAGACAGGGGTCCAGAGCGATCCAGGTGACACCGGGCCGGTAAGTGGGAGAGATGGCGCCGGCGCCAGTGGAGGAACGGCCCGCCAACAAATCACCCACCAGCTGAGCAGGGGCAGAGAAGGGGGTGGAGCCGCCTGACGTACCCAGTGTCCAGGCGGCATGCTCCCAGGTCTCCTGAAAGCGGACGCCGGCCAGGGGGTCGGTGCCGGGGAAGTCCTCGGGCCCCACCCCTACCAGCAGGCCGCCGTTGATATTGACGCCTGCCCGGTCACGGTAGCTCATGCCGTTGGTGACAACCTGGCCAGGGGCGGAGGCGGCGGCTACCACCTGGCCGCCGGGGCAGACGCAGAAAGAGAAGACCGAGCGGCCGCCGGGCAGATGGCAGGCCAGCTTATAGTCCGAGGGGGGGAGCCGCCGCCAGGCAGGGCCGTACTGGGCCTCGGACAGGGCAGCTTGAGCATGCTCAATACGGACGCCGATGGCAAAGGCCTTCTGCTCCATGGGCACGCCCAGGTCATGGAGCATGGCAAAGGTGTCCCGGGCGGAGTGGCCGGGGGCCAGAATAAGGGTGTGGCAGGGGAGGGTATAGGGGCCCTCTGGCCCCTCCACCATGAGGCCGCAGACCCGTCCATCCCGGGTTTGGATGGCGTCCATCCGATTTTCAAAACGGACGTCACAGCCCAGTGCCTGGAGCTCCTGGCGAATGGATTTTACCACCCGCCGGAGCACGTCGGTGCCCACATGGGGCTTGTGGGAATATCGCACATCCTCTGGTGCGCCGTGCTCGATCAGAACGTCCAGGACGGCGGACAGGCGGGGGTCGTGGGTGCCGGTGGTCAGCTTTCCGTCGGAGAAGGTGCCTGCGCCGCCCTCGCCGAACTGGACGTTGGAGCGGGGGTCCAGACTGCCGGTGGACCAGAAGTTTTCCACGTCGGCAGTGCGGGTATCCACGTCACGGCCGCGCTCCAGCACAATGGAGGGAATCCCAGCCCGGGCCAAAAAGAGGGCGGCAAAGAGCCCGGCGGGACCCATGCCCACAACCACCGGCATGAGGTCGGGTTTGCTGATGTGGGCTGGGAAACGGTAGGGCTGAGAGACGTGAAGAGTCACATTCCGGTCGTTGGCCCGCCGAACAAGGGCGGCCTCGTCGGCGGCATCTACATCTACGGTGTAGACATAGTGGATATCCTGTTTTTTTCGGGCGTCGATGGACTGACGTACCGGCGTAAAGGTCCGGATGTCGGCGGAACGGATGCCCAGGCGCTTGGCGGCCTTTTTTTGCAGATCGGAGAGGTCCCCGTCGATAGGCAGGGACAGGTTGGAAATTCGTATCATGTTCGTATCACCTGGGATAGAGTCTACCATAAAACAGCGAAAATTTCCACGATGTTTCAGAAGAATGACATCAAAACTGGATGGCACTCTTGCTGGAGCGCCGTCCCGTTTTCAAGGTTTCAGTTTTCCAACCTGTATCTCAGTAAGAAATACCCTGCCACAGCATAGCATCCGCCGCCCCAAAACGCGGGGCGTTTTGGGGACCCCGTCTGATTTCACATCC
>NZ_CALXEE010000092.1 GCF_944387245.1 uncultured Intestinimonas sp.
CGGAGCTATGCTCCGGCCGCTTTTGGCTTTACTCAGGAATCTCCAGGATATAGTGATGGTAGGCGTTGATGATGGCGGTGTTTCCCCGTTGGGTGCGGCGGGGGAGGCCGGCGCCGTAGTTGAGATGGACGTGTCCATGGATGAAATAGGAGGGGCTGTACCGGTCCAGCAGGTCCACAAAGCACTGAAAGCCCCGATGGGGGAGGCTCTCCAGATCGTGAATGTGTCGGGCTGGGGCGTGGGTGAGGAGGATATCGAAACCCTGGTGCCGCCAGAGCTGGAGGCGCAGCCGGGCGATGCGCCAGCGCATCTGCTCCTCGGTGTACATGTTGCCGCCGGACCGGTAGCGGAGGGAGCCGCCCAGGCCCAGAATGCGCAGGCCGCCGCAGACCACGATCCGGTCCTCGGCGCAGAGGCATCCCTCCGGGGGGTGCTCCTCCAGCCGGTCGTCGTGGTTGCCCCGGACGTAGACCACGGGACAGCGGGCCAGGGTGCCCAGAAACTCCAGGTACTCACGGCGCAGGTCGCCGCAGGAGAGGATCAGGTCAAAACCCTCCAGCCGACCGGGGGCATAGTGGTCATAGTAGAAGGGGGACTCCTCGTCCGATACTGTCAGGATACGCACAGCCTTTTCTTCCTCCAGTCGGAGAGCCGGACGCCCCATTGCGCCGGGGGAGAGACGTCAGCTCCGTTTTTCCTTGGTGGCGTCCACGCCCACGATGCCCACGGTGGCCTTGCCGGTGTCGCTGAGCTCGTCGTAGGCGGGGAGGGAACCCACCACATTTTCCGCCAGCCAGTCCATGGTGATGATGGACTCCACGTCCAGGATGTCGCCCTCGGCGACCTGCTTGCGGCCGTCCTGGTCGTAAATGGGGCCGCGGAAGGGATGGCAGCTACCGCTGCGGATGCCGTCCCGCAGCAGGTCGGCCAGTTTTCGCGTGCTGTCGGGCAGGCGGAAGGAACAGTTCAGGTCCACCACGCCGGAGGAGAGACCCCAGTAGTAGTTGAGGGCCTTGTGGCTCTCCTGATACTCCACCTGGAAGGAGCGGTCCCGGATGCGGCGGAGGATGGCCTCGTAGTAGACGCTCCATTTCCAGACGGGCAGGGCCAGATTGACCTGGTGGTCGGCCTCGATGAGGGAGAGGCCGAAGCTGTGTCCAGGGGCGCTGCGCCGGGCCAGGTCCTGGGCGGAGATGAGGCGGATGCCCTTTTCGGTGAGGCGCTGGGCGGCGGTCTTGGCGTCCTCAACGGAGGACCACTCCAGATGGACCCGGGCCAGAGGGTTGGTGAGCTGCACGCCCAGGGCGAAGGCGTTGATGCCCGCCACCTGGCCGTAGATGGGATAGTCACAGATATAGCCCACCGGGTCGTTCCCGGCCAGGGCGCCGGCGATGGCGCCGGTGATGAATTTCACCTCATACATCCGGGCGTAGTAGGTGCGGATGTAGCGGTGGGAGGTGTTGAGGGAGCAGTTGAGGATGATGACGTCAGGGTGGTCCACGGCCGCCCGCAGGCTGGCGGGCAGGAGGAGGGGAGAGGTGGTGAAGATCACGTTGCTGCCGTCAGCGATGACCTCCTGGAGGGTATCCAGCGGGTCGTGCTCCATGGCGTTGAACCGGGCGGTGGTCTCCAGGCCGCCGCCAAAGACCCTTTCCAGATGCTGCCGGCCCAGTTCGTGGCCGTAGGTCCAGTTGGAGTGCTCAGGGTCCTTGTCGTGGACGAAGGCGGCCCGGAGGACTTTCTGCTCTCCCTTGGGCAGGAACCAGGAGAGGAGGCTGGGGCTCTTCTTCTCCGTCTCCGGGGGAGAGAGTTTGACGTCGATGGGTTCCTCCTCCTGCTGAAGGGTGATCTCCTCCCAGACCTTGACCACCGCGGTCTGGATCTCCTGGGCGCTCTTGCCCCGCAGGGCATCGTAGCCGTAGATTTTGAGGAAAGCCAGCAGGGCGTCCCCCACGGTGGAGGTGAGCCGGTCGCCGCCCTGGGCGTCGTAGGCCTGGTGGAAGCAGTAATAGGCGGTGGTAAAATCCCGGCGCTCCTCTTCGCTCCAGGCCTGGCCGGGCAGCTTTCCCAGCAGCTCCTGGAGCTTGGTATAGCTGCCCGGCTTGGAGAACTCCAGAAAATTGATCCGGCTGTACTGATAGAAGTCCACGAACTCGTAGTAGAGCTCGATCTCCCGGCTGCCGTCCCGGCGGGGGAGGATACGGGTGACCTGTGCGCTGACGCTGTTGGCGTCAAAGAACTTCAGCACGCTGACCCGCTTGTGGCCCTCCTCCACGTAGAAGCGGTTCCGGTACTCCCACACCTTGATGGGGTCCCAGATCCCCTCCTCCAGGTGGGCCTGACACAGCCGCTGCCACTTCCCGGCAAACTCCGTATTGGGGCTCATGAGGGGCATGAAGCTGCGGGAAAAGGACTGGGTACGGCCCAGGGACTTGGTGCCCACCACGAACTCCAGGGGGATCAGGACGGTCCCCAGGTTGGTGGTGTGGCCCGGCTGCTCCTCCCCCACGATCTCAGACAGGGCGGGCAGGTAGGGGTATTCTCCTCTGGCCGTGCAGGCCCGGAACTCCTTCTGCCCCCGCTTGAGGGCGTCGTAATAATACAGGTTTGGCACGGAAGGTCCTCCTCTCCGAACGTCCTGTCCGTAGGATACGCACCAGGCGGATGGCTATGCTTTCCACATTTGAGCGTTGACCATAGCATATCACAGATCCGAAAAAAATCCAGCCGCAATCCGCCAATTTTCTCCAAAAGGAACATGGTCTGAACCGGCCGCATCGGTGGTTATGACCTTGAAACGCCGGAGAAAAGCGCATATAATGATAACAATTAGATGAACATATTTACAGATGGAAGGACGCTATGGAGTATATTACCGTACACGAAGCAGCCCAGAAATGGAAGATATCCGAGCGGCTCACCCAACAGTATTGTACAGAGGGACGCGTCCAAGGAGCGGAGAAATTCGGCGGTGTCTGGGCCATCCCGGCTGACGCCAAAAAGCCGGAGGACTCACGGCGGGGGCGAAAGCCAGCCGAGCTGAAACCGCCGGCACCGCAGTCTGCCCCCAGCGTTCCGACCGCCCATCTGATCCCTATGCCGCTCATGAATTCGCCGTTCGCACCGGGACATTGTCTGGAATATGTTGAGGGGATCGAGGATGTCCGCCTGCGGGATATTGCCCGGGCTGAGTACAACTATTTCAGCGGCCGCCCGGAGGAGGCCGCCCAGATGGCGGAGCTCTACCTCTCCTATCCGGACCTCTCCCTGCGGCTGTCGGCCTGTCTGATCTACGCCTATTCCAACCTCTCCATCGGGCAGATCCAGCGGGCGCGGTACGCCCTGACGGAGGTGCGGAACACACTGAAGGACGCAGATGAGAGCATGCCTCCCCAACTGCGGGCGGCCGCCTTTTTTACCGTCACTACCGCCGCCGTCCTGCTCCACCTGCCGCTGCCGGAGGGGATCGGGCACCTTCAGGACTATCTGCGGCTCCTGCCGCCGGGGCTCAGGATGTTTGCCCTCTATGTCCAGGCCCACTACACCTATCTACAGGGGGATTATGGAAAGAGCATCGGCATCGTGGAGACCGCCCTGGCATGCAGACAGAGGTCTTTCCCATCCCCTCCATCTACCTGCACCTGGCGGCCGTGATGGACTACATGAGTCTGAAGCAGCCGGAGAAGGCCCAGACCCACCTGATGGCCGCCTGGGAACTGGCCCGCCCGGACGATCTGATCGAGGGCTTTGGAGAGCACCACGGTCTGTTGGGCGGGATGCTGGAGGCGGTGCTGAAGAAGGACTACCCAGAGGATTTCAAACGGATCATCGCCATCACCTATCGTTTTTCCGCCGGGTGGCGCAGGGTCCACAACCCGGTCACGGGCCACGATGTGGCCGATAACCTGACCACCACCGAATTTGCGACGGCTATGCTGGCGGCCAGAGGCTGGACCAACCAGGAGATCGCCGACCACATGGGCATCTCCCCCAATACGGTCAAGCAGTATATCTCCACCACCCTGCAAAAGCTGAACATCCGGCAGCGGAAGGACTTGAAAAAGTACATGCTGCTCTGAAAACGATGCCCGCGGGATTCCGCGGGCATCGTTTTCTTGTGCAGAGCAGGTTATGGCTGTGGGGAGGCGCCTGTTATTCCATCCAGTCCGCCCAGGATTGGGCGAAGAGGTTGTCCTTCAGGCAGACGAAGCAGAAGGAGCCGCTCATGAGGGTCTCGGCCAGGTCAAACCGGGCCAGGGTGCCCTGGGCCAGCTCCCGCTCCACCACCGGAGCGTACAGGAAGGAAACCCCCAGACCGTCAGCCACCAGGGACTTGATGGTGGAGAAGTCGCTGATGGTGGCCACGCTGGGGAAGCTGCGGAGGGTGCGGTTCTGGCGGCGCAGGGCCTCCTCGAAGATGGCCCGGGTGCCGGAGCCGGTTTCCCGGATGAGGAGCCGTTCACCTTCCAGCTCCTCCATAGCCACGGTCCGGCCGGCCAGCCGGTGCCCGGGAGAGCAGACGCCGAAGAAGGCCTCCTGCCGGCAGAGCCGGGTCTCGTAGCGGCTGCGCTCGAAGAAGCCTTCCACCAGCGCAAAGTCCAGCCGACCGGCCTCCAGGGCCCGCAGGAGGACCTGGGTGTTGTCCACCATCAGGGAAAAGGAGGCCTCCGGGTGGTCCCGGAGGAAGCGCTCCACCTTGGGGGCGATGACGAACTCGCCGATGGTTTTGGAGGCGCCCACTCGCAGGGAGACGGGGGCGGCCACCGCCATGGCGGCCTCGATTTTTTGGCTGTTGTAGGCCAGGGAGCGGGTGTACTCCCGCAGGCGCACTCCGGCGTCGGTCAGCCGCAGCACCTTCCCCTCGTAGGAGAAGAGCCGACAGCCGTAATGGTCCTCCAGATAGTGGATGTGGTGGGTCACCGCCGGCTGGGTCAGACAGAGCCGCTCCGCCGCCCGGGTGTAGTTCATGGTCTCGCACAGCACGAGGAAGGTGTTCCAGCGGGGGTCCAGCATGAGGCATCACCTATTACATAGATTTATAGCAGCATAAGGATTCTTCATTTTATTTTATCGTGCATCTGGACTATAATCGAGAGCACCGAGCGGAATATTGAGAAAAGAGAGAGAATCCTATGAATGCTGTCAAACGAATCTGGCCGGGCCTGCTGCTCTGCCTCATCCTGTCTATCCCGGGCTATCTGCTGGGCCACCTCTTCCCCGTGGTGGGGGGACCGGTGTTCGCCATCCTGATCGGCATGGTGGTCTCCACGGGCCTGCACGACCGGGAACGCTTCCAGGCGGGCATCGCCTTCACCTCAAAAAAATCCTCCAGTACGCGGTCATCCTGCTGGGCTTCGGTCTGAACCTGTCGGAGATCGCCAAGGTGGGCGTCACGTCCCTGCCCATCATCTGTACCACCATTACCGTCTCCCTGGTCATCGCCTTCCTGATCCGGAAGGGCCTGCGCATGCCCAACAACATCTCCGTGCTGGTGGGGGTGGGCTCCTCCATCTGCGGCGGCTCGGCCATTGCCGCCACCGCCCCTGTCATCGGCGCCGACGACGAGGAGATCGCCCAGTCCATCTCGGTGATCTTCCTCTTCAACATCCTGGCGGCCCTCTTTTTCCCCACCCTGGGGGGCATGATGGGGATGAGCAACGAGGGCTTCGGCCTCTTCGCCGGAACGGCCATCAACGACACCTCCTCGGTGACAGCGGCCGCCGCCACCTGGGATACCCTCCACGGCACCAACGGCGCGGTGCTGGAGTACGCCACCATCGTCAAGCTGACCCGTACCCTGGCCATCATCCCCATCACCCTGGCTCTGGCCTTCTGGCGGACCTGGCAGGTCAAACGGGGCGGCAGCGTCTCCAACGGCTCCTTTGAGCTGAAGAAGATCTTCCCCTTCTTTATCCTGTTCTTTGTCCTGGCCTCCATCATCACCACGGTCTCTACTGTGGCAGGAGCCGACCCGGCCCTGTTCCAGCCCTTCAAGGCCCTCTCCAAGTATTTCATCATCCTGGCCATGGCGGCCATCGGCCTCAATACCGACCTGGTCAAGCTGGTCAAGACCGGCGGCAAGCCCATCTTCATGGGGGTGTGCTGCTGGGCGGGCATCACCTTCGCCAGCCTGGCCATGCAGCACCTCATGGGTCTGCTGTAAAATCGTCCATTTGGGAAAACTGATTGTGATATCCGTTATGTGAAAGGAAGGAATTGCGTCATGTACGACATCATCATCATCGGGGCCGGCCCTGCCGGCATCAGCGCGGGCATCTATGCGGTGAGCCGGGGGAAAAAGACCCTGGTGCTGGAGAAGGCCCAGGTGGGCGGCATCATCGGCAAGGTGTCCACCGTCACCCACTACACTGCCATCCAGGCCAAGGAGACCGGCGCCACCTTCGCCGGGCGCATGGAGGAGCAGGCCCGGGGAGCCGGGGTGGAGATCGCCCATGAGACGGTCACCGGCGTGACCCTGGCCGGAGAGGTCAAAAAGGTCTGCACCGACAAGGGCGCCTATGAGGCCAAGCGGGTCATCCTGGCCAACGGCGGCTCCCCCCGCAAGCTGGGCATCCCCGGTGAGGCGGAGCTGGCCGGCAAGGGTATGGGCATGAACGCCGCCCGGGACGGCGCGTCCTACGCCGGAAAGAATATTTATGTGGTGGGCGGCGCCGACGGCGCAGTGAAGGAGGCGCTGTACCTGGCCAACTTCGCCAAGCAGCTGACCATCATCCACTTTGAGGACCAGCTGGGCTGCATCCCCGAGTTCCGGGAGAAGGTGGCCGCCGCCGGCAACATCGCCCTCCGGCTGGGTTCCCGGCTCCACGGGGTCTACGGCAATGATCAGGTGGAGCGGCTGGAGATCGCCAGCGAGAAGGACGGCAGCATCGAGACCATTGAGGACCCGGGCTGCGGCATCTTCGTGTACGCCGGCGTGACCCCCAACACCGAGCTCTACACCGAACTGACCCTGGAGGGCGGATATATCCCCACCAATGAGAAGATGGAGACCGCCATCCCTGGCGTCTATGCCGCCGGCGACATCCGGGTGAAGCAGGTCCGCCAGGTGGCCACCGCCGTGGCCGACGGCGCCATTGCGGCCATCAACGCCGCCCTGTAATACAGCGAAAAATCGGAAGCGTGCCCTTAGTCGTCCAGACGGGGCACGCTATGTAGAAAAACAGCGGCGCAGGTTTTGCCTGCGCCGCTGTT
>NZ_CALXEE010000093.1 GCF_944387245.1 uncultured Intestinimonas sp.
AGGCGTGGAGCCATTGGCTCCACGCCTTTTTTCGGATGCTCAGGACTCTTTTTTCCGGTCCAGCGCCTCCAGATGGGCCTTGAGGACCTGGTTGATATAGCTGGACAGGGAGCGATCATCCCGCTCTGCCAGGGCCTGGACCCGCTCCAGGACCGGACCGTCCAGCGTAATGCTCACACTTTTTTTCAGTGGCTTCACAGGATCACCCCTCTAGTGGATAATACTATGATTTACGATTTTATTTTGACTTATAGTGTTTTATCTTGTAAAATATTGTTTGGTGGTGTGCATGTATTCCAATGAGCTGGAAGAGGCTTTCTCCAACTTTCTGGACCGGCATGAATATGACGAGGCGGAGGCCGCGCTCTTTTCCATCGTGCGGCTGTCCTTTGTGGCGGGCTGGCTGGCCGCGGGCGGGACGCCGCCCCAGGCCGAGCGTGTCTTTGAGCTGCTCCCGCCCACCCCCAACCCCAAAGAGGACCCGCTGTGAGCACGGCCCCCCTGCCCCGGAGCATAAGCTCCGGGGCTTTTTCGTCATAGGGTGGGACAAGGGCGCATATACATGTTTCCAGGAACCAAGGAGAGGTGGAGTGTATATGCGGACATCCTGGAATGAAAATCACGCCGTCCTGCGGGGGACGGCGGCGGCGGAGCCGGTCTTTTCCCACACCAATCACGGCGTGGACTTTTTTGTCTTTCCCCTGTCGGTCCCCCGTCTGTCGGGCACCGAGGACCGGCTCAACGTGGTGGTCCCACAGCCCCTGCTGGATGAGCATCCCCCGACTCCGGGCCGGCGGCTGGAGGTGACGGGGGAGGTGCGCACCTTCAACAACCGCACCGGCCCCGGCAGCCGGCTGGTCATCACCCTGCTGGCCCGGGCCTTAACCGACACAGAGGAGCCCCCCTGCAACCAGCTCGCCCTCTCCGGGGTGCTGTGCAAGCCTCCGGTGCTGCGGCGCACCCCTCTGGGCCGGGAGATCTGCGACCTGATGCTGGCGGTAAACCGGCGGTATGGCCGGGCAGACTACCTGCCCTGCATCGCCTGGGGCGCCCTGGCCCAGCGGTGCGGCGGGCTGTCGGTGGGGGACTGTGTGGAGCTGGAGGGGCGGCTCCAGAGCCGCCTCTACCAGAAAGTGGTGGGCGGGGTCACCCAGGAGCGCACCGCCTTCGAGGTATCGGTGACCACGCTGACGCCCACGGCCCCGGCCGCCGCCTCCGGCTAAACGAAAAGGAAGGGGCGCTTCCGCGTCCCTTCCTTAAAACAAGAACAGTGGTCCGTCACTGCTCGGCGTACCGCGCCAAAAATTGCCGGGTCCGCTCCTGGGTGGGGTGCTCAATGACCTCCCGGGCGGGTCCCTGCTCCACGATAACGCCGCTGTCCATGAAGATGACCTGGTCGGCCACATCCCGGGCAAAGGCCATCTCGTGGGTCACGATAATCATGGTGGTATTCTGCTCGGCCAGGCCCCGGATAACCCTCAGCACCTCCCCGGTGAGCTCCGGGTCCAGGGCGGAGGTGGGCTCGTCAAAGCAGAGAATGTCGGGGCTCAGGGCCAGGGCCCGGGCGATGGCCACCCGCTGCTGCTGGCCGCCGGAGAGCTGGTGGGGGTAGTGGCCCGCCCGGTCGCTCAGGCCCATTTTGGCCAGGAGGGACAGGCCCTCCTCCCGGATCTCCTCCAGAATGGCCTTTTTATTCTGCTTGAAGTCGGGCCGCTCCTGGCTCAGAAGCTCTTTGGCCAGGGTGACGTTCTGGAGGGCGGTATACTGGGGGAAGAGGTTGAAGGACTGGAAAACCAGCCCGAAGTGGAGCCGCTTTTTCCGCACCTCCTCCTCCCGGTGGGTGGCGGGGTCGTCGGCGTCAAAGAGCTTCTCCCCGTTGACCAGGATTCTGCCCTGGTCGGGCTTCTCCAGAAAATTGAGGCAGCGGAGCAGGGTGGTTTTGCCGGAGCCGGAGGAGCCGATGATGGCCAGGGCCTGGCCCTGGTCCAGGGAAAAGCTGATGTCCTCCAGCACCCGGGTCGCCCCAAAGTGTTTTTCGATGTGCTGTACGTCCAGAATAGGCATGGGGCAAACCTCCTTACTTAAAGTAGTCCATTTTCTTCTCGCACCAGCCCAGCAACAGGGTGAGGATACCGCTGATGGCCAGGTAAAAAACGGCGGTGTAGAAGAGCGGCCAGATCATGCCCTTTTTGATGTAGGACTCACCCATCCAGATGATCTCGTACACCGAGATGACCCGCACCAGGGCGGTGTCCTTCACCAGGGTGATGAACTCGTTGCCCAGCGGCGGCACGATGCGCTTGATGACCTGGAGCAGGGTGACCTTGAAGAAGATCTGGGACCGGGTCATGCCCAGCACCAGACCGGCCTCCCGCTGGCCCACGGGCACCCCCTGGATGCCGCCCCGAAAGATCTCAGAAAAGTAGCAGGCATAGTTGATGACGAAGGTCACCACCGCCGCGGTGAACCGGGGCAGCAGAGGCAGGCCGAACATCAGGCCGGGGCCGTAGAACACGATCATGATCTGGAGCATCAGCGGGGTACCCCGGACGATCCAGACGATGGTCTTGACCCCCGCGCGCAGGGGAGCGCACCGGCTCATGGAGCCGAAGGAGATAATGAGGCCCAGGGGCAGGGCAAAGAGCAGCGTAAGGGCAAAGAGCTCCAGGGTGACCACAAGCCCCTCCAGCAGAGTGAGGGATACAGACAGCAGCATAGGCGGTTTCCTCTCTAGTCAGGGAGAGGCAGAGAGCCATACAACTCTCTGCCTCTTTCCCGCAGAATATGTTTTGTCCCTTCGTTACTTCTCGATGACAGACTCCTGCACACCGTAGGTAGTGGCGGTCTCCATGACGGTGCCGTCGGCGTAGGCGGAGGCCCAGAACTCGTTGAAGGCGTCCACCAGGTCGGAGCCCTTGCGGAAGGCCACGCCGTACTCCTCATCGTTGAGCTGCACGGTGTAGGTGAGATCGGGGTAGCTGGTGCCCTCGCCGATCATGGCGCCCGCCATCAGCAGGTCGATGACGCAGGCGTCGGAGGCACCGGAGGCCACCTCCAGCAGGGCGTCGGCCTGGGTGGACTTGGCCACATAGGTAAGGCCCAGCGCATCCAGCTGCTCGGCGCCGGCGGAGCCGTTCTCCACGGCGAAGTTGAGTCCGCTCAGGCTCTCCACGGTCTGGTAATCCTCCGCCTTATCCACGGGGACCACCACCACCTGGCCGTTGCGGCAATAGGGCTCGGAGACGGAGGCACCGGCCTCCACCTCATCGTTGATGGTCATGCCGTTCCAGATGGCGTCGATGCCCTTGGTGTCCAGCTCCATGAGCTTGTTGTCCCAGTTGATCTCCAGGAACTCCACATCCACGCCCAGGCTCTCGGCAAAGGCCTTGGCCATGTCGGCGTCAAAGCCGATCCACTCGCCGTTTTCGTCCTTGTAATCCATGGGGGCAAAGTCGGTCATGCCCACCACCAGGGTGCCCTTATCCTGGACGTAGGCCAGATCGCTCTCGGCGCCGGTCTCGGCGGGGGCGGTCTCAGCAGGGGTGGTGGTCTCAGGAGCAGGAGTGGCGGAGCTGCCGCCGGAGCAGGCGGCCAGGGAGAAGCACAGAGACAGGGCCAGCAGAGAGGCGGCCAGACGGTTCTTTCTCATGGTTTCAGATCCTCCGTTTATAATTGTGTTGTGACACCGGGCGTCCCCGGTTGCTTTAACATATTACCACGATAAATCGCCAATGTAAAGAGGAAAGTGGGGCTTCTGGCGCTACGGTTGGGTTGCCTAGTTTTGCACCCTGTTCTTTGTGCGAAATGACAAAGATCGCCGTGCTCACCTTAAGAAATTACTAAAATTGTGGTAGCACCAATGCTTTTTCGATTGACAATCCGGTCGCCCCGGTATATGATGATTTACGGGAAAAATGGCTTTGGACAGGTGCGCCCATCCATGGGCGCGGGCTTGAAAAACGCCATGGGACGGGCCTTGTGCCGGTCTCAAAAAACGTAATAGGAGGAAACAGAAATGAACATGCTTGTTTGCGTCAAGCAGGTGCCGGATACGACCGAAATCAAGATCGATCCGGTAAAGAACACCTTGATCCGCGAAGGCGTGCCCAGCATCGTCAATCCCTTTGACGGCTATGCTCTGGAGGCTGCTGCCCGGATCAAGGACAAGGACCCCAGCGCCAAGATCGTGGTGCTCTCCATGGGCCCCGAGCAGGCGAAGGCCGCTCTGAAGGAGTGCCTGGCCATCGCCGCCGATAAGGCTTATCTGGTGTCCGGCCGCGCTTTCGGCGGTTCCGACACCCTGGCCACCAGCTACATCATCTCCGAGGCCATCAAGAAGGTGGAGGAGATCGAGGGCAAGTTCGACGTGATCTTCTGCGGCAAGCAGGCCATCGACGGCGACACCGCCCAGGTCGGTCCCGAGATCGCTGAGCACCTGAACTATCCCCAGGTGACCTACGGCCTGGAGGCCGAGGTGGACGGCGACACCATCAAGGTGAAGAAGGAAGTCGAGGAGGGCGTTGAGGTCATCGCTGCCAAGATGCCCGCCGTGGTCACCTTCACCAAGCCCGCTTGGGATCCCCGTTATCCCACCATCAAGCGGAAGATGGCTGCCAACCGCGCCGAGATCCCCGTTCTGGGCGAGGACGCCTTCCCCGACATCGACACCACCCGCATCGGCCTGAAGGGCTCCCCCACCCACGTGAAGAAGACCTTCGTGCCCCAGAAGAAGAGCGGCGGCGTGAAGATCAAGGAAGAGACCGCTGAGGATTCCGCGAAGAAGCTGTTCCAGCTGCTGAGCGACGCCAGCATTATCTAAGGGAGGGGGAGATTACAATGGAAGCTAAGACCAAGGATCTTTGGGTATTTGTAGAGACCAATGAGGACGGCACCGCCAAGAACGTTGGCATTGAGCTGCTGACTCCTGGTAAGATGATGGCCGGCAAGCAGGGCGGCGCCCTGGTGGCCGTGGTCATCGGCAACAACGTGGACGAGGCTGTGAAGGCCGCTTCCGAGCACGGCGCTGACAAGGTGATCGTGGTGGATGGCCCCGAGTACGCCCACTACACCACCGACGCCTATGCCATCGCCCTGTGCGCTCTGGTGGAGAAGTATGGCCCCACCAGCATGCTCATCGGCGCCACCAACAACGGCCGTGACCTGGGTCCCCGCGTGTCCTGCCGTCTGCACACCGGCCTGACCGCCGACTGCACCGCTCTGGACATCGACGAGGAGAGCGGAAACGTGGCCTGGACCCGTCCCGCTTTCGGCGGCAACCTGATGGCCACCATCCTCTGCCCCGATCACCGTCCCCAGATCGGCACCGTCCGTCCTGGCGTGTTCAAGAAGAGCGACGCCGGCGAGGCCAAGGCCGAAGTCATCAAGGAAGACATCCACGTGGATGCCAAGGATATCCGCACCCAGGTACTGGAGCTCATCAAGGAGGCCGACGGCGAGAACGTGGACCTGGAGGGCGCCGACATCATCGTGTCCGGCGGCCGTGGCGTGGGCGGCCCCGAGGGCTTCGAGCCCGTGAAGGCCCTGGCTGACGCTCTGGGCGGCGTTGTGGGCGCTTCCCGTGCCGCTGTTGACGCCGGCTGGATTGCTCACGCTCACCAGGTGGGCCAGACCGGCAAGACCGTCGGCCCCAAGCTGTACATCGCCTGCGGCATCTCCGGTGCCATTCAGCACGTGGCCGGCATGAGCGGCTCCGACTGCATTGTCGCCATCAACAAGGACCCCGAGGCCCCCATCTTTGACATCGCCGACTACGGCGTGGTGGGCAACCTCTTTGAGGTCCTCCCCGTTCTCACTGAGGAGATCAAGAAGGCTCGGGCCTGATCAGCCCTTGCCCGTGTTGGGATATTTTTACTCAAAGTAAAGGAAGGGATTTATTATGAATTTCCACTTCAGCCAGGAAGAGCAGGACATTCTGAACATGCTGCATGACTTCTGCGAGAAGGAAGTCGGCCCCATCGCCGCTGAGATCGACGAGCAGGAGCGTTTCCCCAAGGAGACCCTGACCAAGCTGCAGGAGATGGGCATGATGGGCATGTATATGCCCGAGGAGTACGGCGGCGCTGGTCTGAGCTACCTCACCTACATCGGCGCCTGCGAGGAGCTGGCCAAGTACTGCGCCACCACCTCCGTCATGTTCTCCGCCCACGGCTCTCTGTGCTGCTGGCCCATCCTGGCCTACGGCACCGAGGAGCAGAAGCAGAAGTTCCTGGTGCCCCTGGCCTCCGGTGAGAAGCTGGGCGCCTTCGGTCTGACCGAGCCCGGCGCCGGCACCGATGCCGCCATGCAGAAGACTGTGGCCGAGGACAAGGGCGATCACTGGCTGATCAACGGCTCCAAGATCTTCATCACCAACGCCGGTGAGGCTGATATCTATGTGATCTTTGCCATGACCAACAAGGAGCTGGGCACCAAGGGTATCTCCGCCTTCATCATCGAGAAGGACACCCCGGGCTTCAAGATCGGCGCTCACGAGAAGAAGATGGGTATCCGCGGCTCCGCCACCTGCGAGCTGATCTTTGAGGACTGCAAGATCCCCAAGGAGAACCTGCTGGGCGAGCTGGGCAAGGGCTTCAAGGTGGCCATGACCACCCTGGACGGCGGCCGTATCGGCATCGCTGCTCAGGCTCTGGGCATCACCGAGGCTGCCATTGCCGCCACCGTGAAGTACACCCAGGAGCGCGTGCAGTTCGGCAAGCGCATCAGCCAGTTCCAGAACACCCAGTTCCAGCTGGCCGACATGCAGGCTAAGTGCGACGCTGCCAAGCTGCTCATCTATCGTGCCGCTCAGGCCAAGCAGGACGGCGAGCCCTACAGCCACCTGGCTGCTATGGCCAAGCTGGTCGCTTCCGAGACCGCTTCCGACGTGACCCGTCGCTGCCTGCAGCTCATCGGCGGCTACGGCTACACCCGTGAGTATCCCTTCGAGCGCTACATGCGCGATGCCAAGATCACCGAGATCTACGAGGGCACTTCCGAGGTCCAGCGGATGGTCATCTCCGGCTGGATGGGCGTGAAGTAAGAAAATTCCCACCAACACAGAAAG
>NZ_CALXEE010000094.1 GCF_944387245.1 uncultured Intestinimonas sp.
CACCATTGTAAGGGCCTATCCCCTATGAGTCCACTTCTTTCTTCCCCTGTTGCACTTGTATTGTATATTCGCCATTTCATTTTATTCCGTCGTCTGCGGACGACGGAACTCTGCGAGGCTCTCGTCTAAAATTCAGCCCAGAGATATTGTTTTTATAAACTGACGCCGCGCTCCCTTGTGGGGCGCGGCTTTTTCCATTTTTGCGGTTTAGGCGGGGCGCTTTTGTGCCATACTGGAAAACAGGCCCAGAAACAAACCCTTGCGCGATCTTTCCCGCCGTGATACACTGCTTTCAAAGAATACCCAAGGAGATTGCCATTTATCATGATCGAATTTCATAAACCCCAGCTCACCGACAAGCCCTGGGTGGATGAGCTGCTGCGCAGGGCTGACCACCGGGGCTGTGAGTACAACTTCACCAACCTCTTCGTCTGGAGCGACGCCTACGACCAGCGTATCGCCCGGGTGGGAGACTTTCTGGTGACCCACCTGTGCGGCGCACTGGGCTGCTCTTACATCTACCCCGCCGGTTCCGGCGACATCGCCCCCGTCCTCACCGCCCTGGAGCAGGATGCCGCGGAGCGGGACGTCCCCTTCCGTCTGGTCTGCCTCACCCAACCCCAGACCCAAGAGCTGGAGGCCCTCTTTCCGGGCCGCTTCACCTTTGAGGCCGACCGGGACGGCTTCGACTACCTCTACGACATCGACCGCCTGGCCGACCTGGGCGGCAAAAAGCTCCACGCCAAGCGCAACCACATCAACCGCTTCATCGAGAACAACCCCTCCTGGGTCTACGAGGACATCACCCCCGAGACCCTGCCCGAGTGCCTGGAGATGGATAAGGAGTGGTACCGCCGCAGCATGATCCGGGAGGGTCTGGCCGAGGAGCGGGACCTGGGCGACGAGGGCCGTGCCCTTCGCCTGGCCATGGAGCACTACCATTCCCTTGGCCTGGAGGGCGGACTCATCCGGGTCTACGGCGAGGTGGTGGCCTTTACCATGGGAGACCTGCTCTCCTCCGACACCTACGACGTCCACTTTGAAAAGGCCTACGGCGAGCTCCAGGGCGCCTACGCCATGATCAACCGGGAGTTCGCCCGTCGGGTCCGGCAGCGTCACCCCCAGGTACGCTACCTCAACCGGGAGGACGACATGGGCGTGGAGGGGCTCCGCAAGGCCAAGGAATCCTATTACCCCGACCTCATGGTGGAGAAATATTCCGCCTCCCCGGCGTGAGCTAGCCGGATACCGTCAGAAAGGAGCGAATATCCCATGATCGAGATCCGTCCCGCCCGTCCGGAGGAGATCCCTCGCCAGAAGGAGCTCTGGAAGCTGGCCTTCGGCGATGACGACGCCTACATCGACTACTTCTACGCCCACGGCGAGGAGAGCCAGGTGCTCCTCCTGCTGGAGGACGGCGTGGTGTGGACCATGGTGGCCCTCTTCCCGGTGACGGTGACCCTTCCCCAGGGGGAGTCCCTCTCTTCGGCCTACATCTACGCCCTGGCCACCCACCCCGACGCCCGGAAAAAGGGCTTCGGCCGGTTCATCCTCAACTACGTGGACTACTACCTTCAGGAGTCCGGGAAGGACTGCGTCACCATCGTGCCCGCCGAGCCCTCCCTCTACAAATACTTCGCCGCCACCGGCTTTGAGCCCACCTTCTCCACCCGGAAGGTGGAGCTGCTCCGGGAGATGGTGGCCCAGCCCGCCCAGGGGGACGCCATTGCCTCCGTCACCCCCGCCCAGTACAACGCCCTCCGGGAGCAGCTCCTGGACGGCAGTCTGCGGGTCACCTACCGAGATTCCCTGATCGCCTACCAGCAGGGTCTCTCCCGCATGGAGCACGGCGACCTCTTCCACCTCACCGTCTCCGGCAAGGAGGGCCTGGCCGCCGCCGAGTACCTGGATGAGGACACGGTGCTGGTCAAGGAGCTCCTCCTTCCCCCCGCCGCCCAGGCCGGCGGCGCCGCCCTCCTGGCCTCCCGGATGCCTGCCCGCCGCTACCACCTGCGCACCCCCCCCTTCTGGGACGGCCTCACCGGCAGTTACCTCCAGTCCTTCGCCATGATCAAGTGGTATCGCCCTGAGCTGGCCAAGGCCTGGCGGGAATACCGCCGGGGCTACATGGGCCTGGGCTTTGACTGACCTTTTTCCGCCTCTGCCGGCGGCCGGGTTTTACCCGACCGCCGGCATTTTGCATTTTTATTTACGCTTTACTGCATTACTTTTTTAAATCGCTGCAGAAAAGGAAAATTCGAAGTACAAAATACAGCTTTTTTGTTCTCCTCTGGAGCACACTTGCAGGATTCCAAAAAGATTCCATCAATTTGAAGGCGTATTTCCCTTGACGGACAAAAGTTTATGGTATAGAATATATAGAACTGCGCATGAGGTATTTTCCTCATTGTGAAATAAAAAATATACAGAATACAGAAAAGTGGGAAGTGAAGAAATGGCAAAATACATTTTGAAAAGAGTGCTGATGGCCGTGATCACGCTGTTCATCGTGATCTGCCTCACTTTTTTCCTGATGAATGCCGTTCCGGGCAATCCCTGGCTGTCTGAGAAGACCCCGACTCAGGCCACCATTGATGCCCTGAATGCAAAGTACGGCCTGGATCAGCCGGTGATCGTACAGCTTGGCAAGTACCTGGAGAACCTGCTCCACCTGGACTTCGGCACCTCCATCAAAATGCAGAAGGATCGACCGGTGCTGGACATCATCCTCACCATGTTCCCCATCTCGGCCGGCATCGGCGCCATCGCCATCATATGGGCCATATTGGTAGGCGTCCCATTGGGATGTCTTGCGGCTTATAAGCGCGGCACCTGGGTGGACAGCCTGCTGCGGGTGATCTGTACACTGGGCATCTCCATGCCGGGCTTCGTGGTCGCCACCATGCTGCTGCACATCCTGACCGGCGGCATCGAAGGGCTCAAGCTCTTCCCCACCATGTTCGACGGCACGGCAAAGAGCTATGTGCTGCCCTGTCTGGCCCTGGGCTTCTACCCCATGTGTTACCTTTCCCGCCAGACCCGGACCGCCATGCTGGACGCCATCAACCAGGAGTATATCAAGACCGCCCGGGCCAAGGGTCTGAAGAACAAGAAGATCATCTTCAAGCACGCCCTGCGCAACGCCCTCATCCCGGTCATCACCTATCTGGGTCCCCAGATCGCCTTCACCCTCTGCGGCGGCTTCGTGGTGGAGAAGGTCTTCTCCATCCCCGGTCTGGGCCGTTACTTCGTCATGTCCATCCAGAACCGTGACTACCCCCTCATCATGGGCACCACCATCTTCCTGGCAGCCTTTATCATCGTGATGAACCTGATCGTGGACCTCCTTTACAAGCTGGTGGACCCGCGCATCAATCTTGCAAAAGGAGGGAACTGATCCATGGCAGAAAAGAAGAAAAAGCAGCCCTTCGGCTCCCTCCGTCCCGACGTGGACGACATCCTGGACTGGAACAACCTGCCCCAGGATGCCTTTGAGCCGGCCAGCAGCGCTGAAAAAGAAAGTTTTATCCAGGACCGTGAAAGCGTCTCCTACTGGAAGGACGCCTGGCGGCGCCTGCGCCGCAACCGGGTGGCCATGGTGGCCATGGTCATCGTCATCCTCATCGGCCTCTTTGCCTTTGTGGGTCCCCTGATCGTCCCCTACACCTACGATCAGGTCATTCCCGGCGCCAACAACATCCACCCCTGGCACTACTCCCTGGAGGACCAGGCCGCCATCGACGCCTATATCGAGGAGCACACCGGCACCGCCAACCTCTCTCCGGATGAGGCAGTGGCCCAGGCTGAGGCCGAGGCGGAGGCCCGGGGCGAGACCCTCTCTCCCGTGGAGGCCGCCAAGATCCGCGCCACCGCCAAGGCCAACCAGGGCAAGGGCGAGGAGAACGTCACTGAGAAGGACGCCGCCAAGGCCCTGGGCATCAAGGTCAAGCCCTTCGGCTACACCCAGGCCGAGCTGGAGCGCATGGCCGCCGGCGAGTCCGTCTTCCCCCATGTCTTCGGCTGCGACAACCAGGGCCGTGACATCATGGTCCGCACCATGATCGGCGCCCGTGTTTCCATGATCGTCGGTATCTGCTGCGCCATCATCGTTCTGGTCATCGGCGCCCTCTACGGCTCCATCTCCGGCTACTGCGGCGGCAAGGTGGACGCCGTCATGCAGCGCATCGTGGAGATCATCTACACCATTCCCGAGGTCCTCGTCATCCTGCTGCTGGGCTCCACCCTGAAGCCCATCTTTGAGGAGTTCCAGAACTCCGGCGACGGCTTTTTGCAGCAGATGGTCACCCTGCTGGGCGCCAACCTCATCTCCATCTTCATCACCTTCGGTCTCCTTTACTGGGTGACCATGTCCCGCCTCATCCGCGGCCAGATCCTCCAGCTCAAGCAGCAGGAGTATGTCACCGCCGCCCGGGCCCTGGGCGCCTCCGGCGGGCGCATCATCAAGCGTCATCTGCTCCCCAACTGCATCGGTCAGATCGTGACCACCACCTTCCTGCAGATCCCCTCGGCTATCTTTACCGAGTCCTTCCTCTCCTTCCTGGGTATGGGTGTTACCGCCCCTATGACCAGTCTGGGCTCCATGTGCTCCGACGCCCTGGGCGGCCTGAACACCTACCCCTACCGCCTGTTTATCCCCGCCGCCATCCTGAGCCTCATGATCCTGTGCCTGAACCTCTTCGGTGACGGTCTCCGGGACGCTCTGGATCCCCGGCTGAAGAAATAAGAGAGGAGGAGACTCAATGGAAAACAATCAGAAGACCGGCAAGCTGCTGGAAGTAAAGGATCTCCACGTCTCCTTTTTCACCCCCGCCGGCGAGGTAAAGGCCGTGGGCGGTATCAGCTATGACCTCAACTACGACGAGGTCATGGGTATCGTGGGCGAGTCCGGCTCCGGCAAGAGCGTGGAGGCCTACTCCATCATTGGCCTCCTCCAGTCCCCCGGCAAGGTCATCGGCGGCTCCATTACCCTGGAGGGTGAGGACGTGCTGGCCAAGACCAAGGACGAAATGGTGGCTCTGCGTGGCTCCAAGGTGGCCATGATCTTCCAGAACCCCATGACCTGCCTCAACCCCGTCTACACCATCGGCAATCAGCTCATCGAGGCTCTGAAGGCCCACGACAAGCACGTCTCCAAGGAGGAGGCCTCCAAGCGGGCCATGGAGATGCTGGAGCTGGTGGGCATCAACAACGTGGAAAAGCGGATGAAGCAGTACCCCCACGAGCTCTCCGGCGGCATGCGCCAGCGCGTCATGATCGCCATGGGCCTCATCTGCCACCCCCAGCTGCTCATCGCCGACGAGCCCACCACCGCCCTGGACGTGACCATCCAGGCCCAGATCCTGGAGCTCATGAAGGACCTGCAGAAAAAGACCCACATGGGCATCATCTTCATCACCCACAACCTGGGCGTGGTGGCCGAGATCTGCGACAAGGTCTCCGTCATGTACGCCGGCAAGATGGTGGAGCAGGGCCCCGTGGACGACATCTTCTACAAGCCCGGCCACCCCTACACCATGGGCCTGCTGCGCTCCATGCCCCGTGTGGACGCCGAGAGCTATGAGCGCCTCATTCCCATCGAGGGCTCTCCCGTGGACATGCTCAATCCCCCCGAGGGCTGCCCCTTCGCCCCCCGGTGTGAGCACGCCATGAAGATCTGCCTGCAAAAGATGCCCCCCTACGTGGAACTGGGCGACAACCACCGCGCCGCCTGCTGGCTGCGGGTGCAGGACCAGATTGAAAAGGAAAAGGCCGGCAAGACTGAGAACAAGGAGGTGGGCGACAATGGCTGAGAACCGGGACATTCTGGTACAGGTGGACCACCTGACCAAGTACTTCCCTGTCAAGGGCATGAAGGGCCCCGGCGTCCAGGCCGTGGAGGACGTCTCCCTCTTCATCAAGCGGGGCGAGACCCTGGGCCTGGTGGGCGAGTCCGGCTGCGGCAAGACCACCCTGGGCCGCACCATCCTGCGGCTCCATGAGCCCACCTCCGGCTCCATCATCTACGACGGCGTGCCCATCTACGAGCACGAGTACCCCTTTGAGCGACAGACGGTCTCCGTCAAGGAGAAGGACGGCACCGAGCATCAGCGCTCCGTGCTGGTGAAGAAGGCGGTCCCCCGTGAGAAGGCCGTGGACATGCTCCCCTACCGTCGGAAGATGCAGATCATCTTCCAGGACCCCTCCGCCTCTCTGGACCCCCGTATGACGGTGGGCGAGATCATCGGCGAGGCTCTGGACATCCACAAGCTGTGCGCCAGCAAGGCCGAGCGCACCGAGCGCATCAAAGAGCTCCTCAGCATGGTGGGTCTGAACACCGAGCACGCCAACCGCTACCCCCACGAGTTCTCCGGCGGTCAGCAGCAGCGTGTGGGCATCGCCCGCGCCCTGGCTGTGAAGCCCGAGTTCATCGTCTGCGACGAGCCCATCTCCGCCCTGGACGTGTCCATCCAGTCCCAGGTGGTCAACATGCTGGAGGATATGCAGAAGGATCTGGGCCTCACCTATCTGTTCATCGCCCATGACCTCTCTGTGGTGCGCCACATCTCCAACCGCATCGGCGTCATGTACCTGGGCACCCTGGTGGAGCTGGCCGAGAGCTATGAGCTCAACCGCCACCCCATCCACCCCTACACCAAAACCCTGCTGTCCGCCGTGCCGGTGCCCGACCCCGAGGTGAGCCGCACCCGTCAGCGCATCGTGCTCCAGGGCGACATCCCCTCCCCCATGAATCCCCCCTCCGGCTGCCGGTTCCACACCCGCTGCCCCTATGCCACCGAGAAGTGCAAGGAGGCCGTCCCCCAGCTCAAGGAACACGCCCCCGGACACTGGGCTGCGTGTCACTTACTCGGCTAAACGGGGCGTGTTCCTGAGAGCGCAAGCGAGCCGC
>NZ_CALXEE010000095.1 GCF_944387245.1 uncultured Intestinimonas sp.
TCCTGCTCACCCTGAGCATGGCGGCATCCATGCTCCCCGCCGCTGCCCTGGCCGCCGAGGCCGACACCGGTGAGAAGCATATCACCATCCTGGGCACCTCGGATATGCACGGCAATATCTGGGGCTTTTCCTACGAGGACAACGCCGAGAGCACCAACAACGGCATGGCCCGTCTGTACACCTACATCCAGCAGGTGCGTGCGGAGAACCCCAACACCATCCTCATCGACGCCGGTGATGACATCCAGGGCACCATCATGACCGACGACCTCTACAACAAGACCCCCGAGGAGCCCCACCCCGTCATCTCCGCCATGAACTACATGGGCTATGACGCCATGACTCTGGGCAACCACGAGTTCAACTGGGGCATCCCCACCATGCAGACCATCCTGGGTCAGGCTGAGTTCCCGGTACTGGCCGCCAACGTCACCGATGAGAAGGGCGAGCTGGTCACCGGCGCCGGCTGGACCATTGTGGAGCGGGACGGCGTGAAGGTGGCCGTCATCGGCGTGGTCACCCCCGACGTGCCCATCTGGGACGGCGGCAAGGAGGGCATCGAGGGCGCCACCTTTGAGGCCGCCAACGTGGCCGTTGGCAAAGCCATCGACGAGATCGGCGACCAGGCCGACGTGATCGTGGTCTCCGCCCACATGGGCATGTACGCCGAGTTTGACGAGGAGGGCGGCTCCGATTCCGCCCAGAAGATCCTGGACGATAACCCGGAGATCGACGTGCTCCAGGTGGCCCACAACCATGTGGTGGTCAACGAGAAGCAGGGCGACGTGGTCATCGGCGGCGTGCGCAACGGCGGCCGTGACATTGCCCGCTTCGACCTCACCCTGGACGCCGACAACAACGTGGTGGACGCCACCGTAGAAGTGGTGGACATGACCGACGTGACCCCCAGCCAGGAGATCCGGGACATTCCTCTGGTGGCCGAGGCCCATCAGAAGACCATCGACTACATCGCCGGCGGCACCGACGAGAGCGGCGAGCCTCTGCCTCCGCTGGGCTCCACCACCGCCAAGTTCCAGCCTGAGAACGAGATCCGCGGCATCCCCGCCGGCCGCGTCATGGACACCGCCGTCATGGACCTCATCAACAAGGTCCAGCTGGAGAACTCCGGCGCCGACGTCTCCGCCGCCGCCCTCTTCAAGGACACCAGCGACCTGCCCGCCGGCGACATCAACTACGGCAACATCTTTGACATCTACAAGTTCGACAACACCCTTTACCGGGTCACCGTCACCGGCGCCGAGCTGAAGGCCTACATGGAGTGGTCCGCCGAGTGCTACAACCAGTGGAAGGAAGGGGACATCAACATCTCCTTCGACCCCGAGTACCCCGACTACCTCTACGACATGTTCGCCGGCGTGGACTATGAGATCGACCTGTCCCAGCCCAAGGGTGAGCGCATCAAGAACGTCATGTTCAAGGGCGAGCCCCTCCAGGACGATCAGACCCTGACCCTGGCTGTGAACAACTACCGCTACTCCTCCGCCCTGAAGACTGAGGGTCTCGTCTCCGGCACCAAGGAGTGGGAGTCCTCCAACTCCATCCGCGACATGATCGTGGCCTACTTCGCCGAGCACTCCCCCGTAGCCCCCGAGGTGGACAACAACTGGAAGATCGTGGGCGTGGACCTGAGCGAGGACGATCCCCGCCGGGCCGAGCTCATCAGCTACATCAACGACGGCCTGCTGGACACCCCCTATGCCGCAAGCTACAACCTGGCCGACTACGATGCCCTGGCGGCCCAGGCCCAGGCCAATGCCGCCGCTCAGGCCAACAACATCAGCGTGGACGGCACCGCCGTGGGCAAGGCCTTCACCTACACCGTGGAAGCCGCTGACGGCACCGTCACCTACTACCGCCTCCGTGACATCGCCTTCGCCGTGAAGGGCACTGCCGCCGCCTTCGACGTGTCCTGGGACAACAGCGTGGTCCTCACCATGGGCGGCACCTACACCGCCGAGGCTGTAACCGACAGCAACATGTCCCCCACCGCCGTGGAAACCACCCTGTCCGCCCAGGTGGGCGGCCAGACCGTGGAGGTCCCCGCCGCCCTTATGAGCCCCGGCAACTACTGCGTCACCGCTGAGGGCCTGGCCACCCTGCTGGGTGCCACCGTCACCGTCACCGACGGCGTCCTCAACATCGCCACCAAGTAACATCCGCCAGACAGAAAACCGGCCTGCCGCTCATTGCGGCAGGCCGGTTTTTTCATATGCACAAGAAAAATCGCCCGCCCGGTCAAGCCGGGCGGGCGATTAAAAATCAGGTGTGAGGCTTACTCCTCGTCGTGGTCGTGACCGCAGCCGCAGTCACAGCCGCAGCCGTCCTCATCGTCACAGTCGCAGTCGTCGGACACGGCAAACTGGCTGTGGCAGTTGGGGCACTCGATGACGCCGGCCTCCAGCACGTCCTCGTCGATGACCAGGGGCTCCTGGCAGTTGGGGCACTCGACCTCAAAGAAGTCTTCGTCGTCCTCGCCGCAGCAGCACCCGTCGTCGTCCTCGTCCTCATCGTCCTCGTAGAGGATCTCCTCCACATCGGCCAGGTCGTCGGACACAGCGTCCAGCTCCTCGCCCAGGGCGGTGGTGTTCTCCTCCAGGTCCTCGATGGACATGCCCATCTCCTCCAGGATGTCGATGATGACGGAGATCAGCTTGCCCTCCTTGGACTTCTCGGTGTCGATGGCGAGGCCGTCGGCCAGACCCTTCAGATAAGCGACCTTCTCGGTGATCGTCATAATAAACTCTCCTTATCCATGCGGCCACAAAGGGCCTGGTTGTCGGGATCCAAGACTTACTTCTTGCAGCGCTCCAGGTACTCGCCGGACCGGGTGTCGATCTTGATCTTGTCGCCGGGGTTGATGAAGAGGGGCACCTTGATCTCAGCGCCGGTCTCCAGGGTGGCGGGCTTGGTCACGTTGGTGGCGGTGTCGCCGCGGAAGCCGGGATCGGTCTCGGTGACCTCCAGCTCCACGAAGGTGGGGGGCTCCACCATGAAGATCTTGCCCTTGTAGCTGTTGATCTTGCAGGGCATGTTCTCCTTGACGAAACGGAAGTCGTCGCCCAGGGTGTCCTTGCTCACGGGGACCAGGTCGAAGGTCTCGGGGTCCATGAAATAGTACAGGTCGCCGTCGTTGTAGCTGTACTCCATGTCCTTGCGCTCCACGTAGGCGGTCTCAAACTTGGCGGTGGGGTTGAAGGAGGTCTCGGTGACAGCGCCGGTCATGACGTTCTTCATCTTGGTCCGCACGAAAGCGGCACCCTTGCCGGGCTTCACGTGCTGGAACTCCACGACCTGCATGACCTGACCGTCCATCTCGAAGGTCACGCCGTTACGGAAATCACTGGCAGTAATAGGCATTGGTACTCATCCTCCAAAAGAAGCTTCTGTTTTTCCACGTTGGGGCGCAATAGCCCCTTGCCCATGAATTATCTAAGTTATTTTACCCTATTATTCCCGGATTTGCAAGGGGTTTTCCCCTACTTTCAGAGAATGATCAGTTCTTTGGGCGATTTGGTGATATCAATGCAGCCGTCCGCGGTCAAAACCGTCACATCTTCGATGCGGACGCCGAACTTCCCGGGCAGGTAGATGCCCGGCTCGGCGGACATGACGGTGCCCACAGGCAGAAGGGTCTCATCCCGGGTGTTGGCGTTGGGGGACTCGTGGATTTCGATACCCACGCTGTGGCCGTAGCCGTGGCCGAAGTACTCGCCGTAGCCGGCGTCCTCGATGACCTTGCGGGCAGCGGCGTCGATGCTCTTGCCCGGGACGCCGGCCTTGGTGACGGCGATGCCGGCCAGCTGGGCCTCCAGCACGATCTGGTAGACCTTCTTCATCTCCTCGGTGGGCTCGCCCAGGGCTACGGTGCGGGTCATGTCGGAGCAATAGCCGCCGTAGACGCAGCCGAAGTCCATGGTGATGAAGTCGCCCTTCTGGACCTTCCGCTCACCGGGGATGGCGTGGGGCTTGCTGCCGTTGGGGCCGGAGGCCACGATGGGGTCAAAGGACATACGCATGGCGCCGAAGCGGAGCATGTCGTACTGGAGCTTGGCGGCGATCTCCTGCTCGGTCATGCCGGGCTGGATGAACTTGCAGATCTCGTCAAAGGCCTTGTCGGTGATCTCCTGGGCCTTCAGCATGAGGGCGATCTCCTCCTCGTCCTTGGCGGCCCGGAGGTCATTGACCAGCTTCTGGGCGGGCACCAGGGCGGCGGTGAGCCCCTCCTCCCACACGTGGAAGGCGGACACCGACATGTACTCCTCCTCGAAGCCCAGCTTCTGGATGCCGTGCTTGTCGATGACCTCCTGGACCATGGCACGGTAGTTCCGGTTCCGGTCGGTCATGGTGATCTCGGCCCCGGTGATGAGGTCGTTGGCGGCCTCGATGTACCGGGAGTCGGTGAAATAGTAGCAGGCCTCCGGCGTCACCACCACGTTGCCCTCGCCGTGGAAGCCCACGGCATAGAACTCGCCGGGCTCACTGTTGAGCAGCATGGCGTCGATGCCGTACTCCGGCAGCTTGGCCGCAATGGCTTTGAGATGGTTCATAACAAAGACTTCCTTTCGTCTTGATTTTGTATGGTCACAGGGCTTTTTTGCCGATGCAGTCCAGATAGAGCCCCTTCATGGTCAGGGCGTCCACATCCTGGGTGCCCGCCGACTCACAGATGATGGTGGGGCTCCAGTCCCGTCGGGCCAGCTCCGCCATCAGGGGCGCCGGGTCCGGCCCGAAGTCCTCCTGGTCGAAGGTGAGGTGGATCTTCTCCCCGCCGTTGGGGGTGAAGGCGATCTTGGAAAAGTGACTGTGGAAACGGCTGGCCCGGTCGGGACCCAGCAGCTCCTCCACCCGGTCCAGCATCTTCACCGTGGCTTCTAGGCCCTCCAGCTCCCCCAGGGAGCGGGCATAGAGGTGGCCGAAGTCGATGCAGGGCAGGAGCCGCTCGTCCAGCTGGCACAGCTCCAGCACCTCGTCCAGATCCCCCAGCTGGTTAATCTTACCCATGGTCTCGGGGCAGAGGGTGATATGGCCATAACCCTCCCCGTCGCAGACCGCCATGACCTCCCGCAGGGATTTTAAGGCGATGTCCAGGGCCTCCCGCCGGGTGCGCTTCATGAGGGCGCCGGTGTGGACGGTGACCCGTGTAGCCCCCATCCAGTCCGCCGCCTGACAGGAGGCAAGGATGTAGCCTGTATTTTTCTTCAAACTCTCCGGGTCGGGGTTGGCCAGATTGATGAAGTAGGGGGCATGGAGGGAGAGCGCGATGCCGCTGGCCTTGGCGGCCTCACCCACGGCCCGGGCCGTCTCCTCCCCTATATTGACCCCCTTGCCGCACTGGTATTCAAAGGCGTCCAGGCCCCGCTCTGCCAGCCAGGCAGGGTATTTGACCGAACTCTTGCCCTTATAGTTTTCCGCCTGTCCGGCGGGTCCGAATCGTACGCTGATACGATCACTCCTTCCTCGTCCGGCGCCGCCCCAGGGCCCGGAAGGGCTCCTCTACGGCGTACCGGAGGTAACGGCCGGGGTTGCCGGCCAGCTCTATGGGCTCCACCATGAGGGCAAGCACCCCCGTCCGCTTGGCGCCCAGAATATCGGTAAAAATCTGATCTCCCACCATGGCGGTCTGGGCGCTGGTGCGCCCCATCTGCTCCATGGCCCGGAGGAAGCCCCCGGACTTGGGCTTGCCTGCATGGCCCAAAAATGGCACCTCCAGCGCTTTCGCAAAACACTCCACCCGATTCGGCTTTCGGCTGTTGGAGAGGATACAGAGCGCTACCCCAGATGCCGCCAGATCATCTTTCCAGGTCCGCAGGGCCTGGTCCGGCTCCATCTGGGTGTACTTTGCCAGGGTATTGTCCAGGTCGGCCAACAGCAGGGTGATCCCCCGCCGGGCCAGGACTTTGCCGTCGATCTGATAGACGGAGGGGTAGACCCCGTCCGGGATGAGAGAAAAAGCCATACTGCACCTCATGAAACTGATCTTGTCCGCATAGACTGCATTATACCAGTTTCCAACAAAATGGACAAGGGGGAGCAATGCGCATGGGAACGAGATCCCAACTGATTCTGGCCGTCCCGCCGGACGAGGTGACGGCGGCCCAGACCTACGGCCTCACTCTGGCCCACGTGGCCTACCGGGTTGGGGGAGGCCCCCACCTGTTCCGGTCCAACCTACCCATCCCGGTCCGGGGCGGGCTCATGTACATCGACGACAGCGGCTTTGACGGCCGGGGCGTCCCAGACACCTTCTGTCAGGAGGTGGTCCGGGAGTGTTCCGCCCGGGGGTTCGGGGGCGTCATCTGCGCCTTTGACCGGAGCCTCCCCCTGCTCTCCTCCATAGTGGCCCAACTGGGTCCCATGCTGGCCCGGCAGAACCGGAGCTTTTACGTCTCAGAGCCCTACGGCCGCCATACCGCCGTTGGTCGGGTCCTGATCCCCACCGCCCTCTCCGGCGGCAGCCTCCGACAGCGGCTCAGTGAGGCGGCAGAGCGCTACGGCACCGGCCGGGTGGCTCTGGCGGTGGAGCGGTCGGCGGAGGATTTCTTCCTCCCCTCTCCCACCGGCCAGGGGCGTCCCCTCACCCGGGAGGAGCTGGCGGCCAAGCGAAAGGAACTCTCCCCATCCATCTTCTTCTCCGATGAGCTGTGCGCCCGGTATTTCACCTATATGAACCGGCAGAGCGGCGCCCACTTCGTCCTCTTTGACGACGCCGGCTCCATCCGGAAAAAGCTGCGGCTGGCCGGGGCCTTGGGCATCGACCGGGCGCTGCTCTTCTACCCCGAGGTGTCCGATCTGCTGCCGGATATTTTGGCCTGAGAAAATACGAAAGCCCAGCGCCTTGCGGCGCTGGGTCAAAAT
>NZ_CALXEE010000096.1 GCF_944387245.1 uncultured Intestinimonas sp.
CTTTTTTGCATATCAGGATTGTTTCCGCCGGGAGGCCTGGACGGCGTCGTTGATGACCTTGTAGATCTGGATGACCACCGTGGGCAGGAAGGCCAGCAGGACCACCAGGCCGATCTCCTGCATGGTGAAGGGGGCCACCTCAAAGAGGGTATTGAGGCCGGGGATGAAGAGAACGGCGGCCAGGAGCACCACGCCGGCGAAGAAGGCGCCGATGCTGGCCTTGTTGGTGGTGAGGCCGATGCGGAAGATGGAGGGGAGGCCGCGGCAGTTGAAGCCGTGGAAGAGCCGGGCCAGGGTGAGGGTGGAGAAGGCCATGGTCATGGCCAGCTCGGCGCCGGAATCCCGGAGGCCGATGAAGTAGGCGGCCATGACAGCGGCGGCGATGATGGCGCCGTGGGCAAAGATCTTGCCCAGGAGGCCCTTGGTGAGGATGGGCTCCTTGGGGTCACGGGGCTTCTGGTCCAGCAGGCCGCCGGTGGCCGGCTCCACGCCGATGGCGATGGCGGGCAGGGAGTCGGTGAGGAGGTTGATGAAGAGGAGGTGCACCGGGGCGAAGGGGACGGAGAGGCCCAGGATGGAGGTGAGGAGGACGCAGAGGATGCCGGCCATGTTGCCGGAGAGGAGGAAGTTGATGGAGTTCTTGATGTTGGTGTAGACGCCCCGGCCGTTGACCACCGCCTTGACGATGGTGGCGAAGTTGTCGTCGGCCAGGATCATGGAGGCGGCATCCTTGGAGACCTCGGTGCCGGTGATGCCCATGGCCACGCCGATGTCGGCGGCCTTGAGGGCGGGGGCGTCGTTGACGCCGTCGCCGGTCATGGAGACGATCTTGCCCTTGCGCTGCCAGGCGGACACGATGCGGATCTTGTGCTCGGGGGACACCCGGGCGTAGACGGAGATCTTCTCCAGCCGCTGGTCCAGGTCGGCGTCGGTCATGTTGTCCAGCTCCACGCCGGAGACAGCCTCATCCCCCTCCCGGAAGATGCCCAGCTGCTTGGCGATGGCGGAGGCGGTGACCTTGTGGTCGCCGGTGATCATAATGGTGCGGATACCGCCCCGCTTGGCGTCGGCCACGGCCTGGATGGCCTCGGGCCGGGGCGGGTCGATCATGGAGATGAGGCCGATGAAGGTGAAGTCCTGCTCGTCGTCCAGGGTGAGGGTGTGGTTCTCCGGCAGCTCCCGGTAGGCGAAGGACAGGACCCGCAGGCCCTCCATGGAGAGCTCCATGTTCACCCGGGAGATGCGCTCCTTCCACTCGGGGGTCATGGGCACCTTGCCCTCCCGGGTGAGGACGTGGGTGGACCGGGCCAGGAGCACGTCGATGGCGCCCTTGGTGTAGAGGGTGGGCACGCCGTCGATGCTGTGGAGGGTGCTCATGAGCTTCCGGTCGGAGTCAAAGGCCAGCTCCCCGATGCGGGGGTGCTGCTGGCGGTAGGCCACCTCGTCGATCTCCAGCCGGTCGCCCAGCATGACCAGAGCCACCTCGGTGGGGTCGCCGATGCTGGTGCCGGTGGCCGGGTCGGTGGTGGCGTCGCTGGCCAGGAGAGCCGCCTTCAGCAGGAGCCGCTGGACGTCGTTGACCAGGTCCAGGTCGTTGCCCTCCAGCAGGGAGCCGTCGGCGTAGATCTTCTGGGGGGTCATCTTGTTCTGGGTCAGGGTGCCCGTCTTGTCCGAGCAGATGACCGACACGGCGCCCAGGCTCTCCACCGCCTTCAGGTCCTTGATGATGGCGTTCTCCTTGGCCATCTTCTGGGTGCCCAGGGCCAGGACGATGGTGACGATGGAGGAGAGGGCCTCCGGGATGGCGGCCACGGCCAGGGCCACGGCGAACATGAGGGAGTCCAGAATGGGCATCTCCCGGTAGAGGGAGAGGCCAAAGACCAGCACGCAGATGGCCATGATGACGATGGCCAGCTTCTTGCTGAAGTCGTCCAGGGACTGCTGGAGGGGGGTCTTGCGCTGCTGGGTCTGGTTCATGAGGGCGGCCACCTTGCCCAGCTCGGTGTCCATGCCGGTGCCGGTGACCGCCACCAGGGCCCGGCCGTAGGTCACCAGGGAGCCGGAGAACACCATGTTCTTCCGGTCGCCCAGGGCCACCTCGTCGCCGGGGATCACGTCGGCGGTCTTCTCCACCCCCTCGCTCTCGCCGGTGAGGGAGCTCTCATTGACCTTGAGGGAGTAGTTTTCCAGAATGCGGCCGTCGGCCACCACCATGTCGCCGGCCTCCAGCTCCACGATGTCGCCGGGGATGATCTGGGCGGAGGGGATGACGGTGCGCTTGCCGTCCCGCAGCACCTTGGCTGTGGGGGAGGACATGGCCTTCAGGCTCTCCAGGGACTTCTCGGCCTTGAAGTGCTGGACGGTGCCCAGGATGGCGTTGAGGATGAGGACGGCGAAGATGACGATGGTGCTCTCCAGATTGCCGGAGACGGCGGAAATGACGGCGGCCACCAGCAGGATGACCACCAACAGGTCCTGGAACTGCTCCAGGAAGACCTGGAGGCCCGATTTCTTCTTGCCCTCGGCCAGGGCGTTCTTGCCGAACCGCTCCAGCCGCTCCGCCGCCTGGGCCGAAGTGAGTCCCGTCCGGGCGGACTCCACCGCCTTCAGGGTCTCCTCCGGGGTGCGGTTGAAAAAGGCTTTTTCCATGCTGCACACTCCTTTTTTACAGGTTATCTTGCCCCGGGAACAGCCGCCGATTCTCCCGCCGGAACAATAAAAAAAGACTTTTGAGTATACACTCCGCCCCAGCGAAGTACATACTCAAAAGTCTTGTCACCGTCACCGGCGTCCTCCCCCAGGCCAAAGGCCGTGATGTTGAAGGAGGAACTTGCGACTACTCCCTTTTGAATTACCCACGATTATACCGACTGTTTCCGCCCTTGTCAAGGCCACCCATGTAAAATCCGGTAAACTTTTTCTCTCACATCGGAAGACCGCTTTTCTTGCAAACGCCTCCCCCTTGGGGTAAAATGGTACCAACGCGAATAGGAGGTCATGTATATGCGCGATGGTTTTGTGAAAGTCGCCGCCGGCACCCCGTCCATCCGGGTGGCCGACTGCCGTTATAACGCCGAACAGATCTTCACCCTCATGCGGGAGGCCCACCACCAGGGGGTGCGGGTCCTCTGCCTGCCGGAGCTGTGTCTCACCGGCTACACCTGCGGGGACCTCTTCCTCCAGCCCACCCTGCTCAAGGGGGCTGAGGAAGGGCTCCAGACCATCCTGGAGGCCACCAAGAACCTGGACATGGTCACCGCCATCGGCCTGCCGGTGCGCAGCCCCTTTGACAACAAGCTCTACAACTGCGCCGCCGTCATTCACAAGGGGGAGATCCTGGGCCTGGTACCCAAGACCCACCTGCCCAACTACGGCGAGTTCTACGAGGAGCGCTGGTTCGCCTCCGGCGCCGGGGTGGATGTCACCTTCCCCCTGTGCGGCCAGGAGGTCAACCTGTCGGCCACCGGCCTCTTCTACTGCACCCAGCTGCCCCAGCTGGTCATCGGGGTGGAGATCTGCGAGGACCTGTGGGCGCCGGAGCCCCCCTCCATCCGGGCGGCCCGGGCGGGGGCTACCCTCATCCTCAACCTCTCCGCCTCCAATGAGACGGTGGGCAAGGCCGGCTACCGTCGCTCCCTGGTGTGCGGCCAGTCGGGCCGGCTGCTGTGCGGCTACGTCTACGCCGACGCCGGCGAGGGGGAGTCCTCCACCGACCTGGTCTTTGCCGGCCACAACATGATCGCCGAGAACGGCGTCCTCCTCTCTGAGCGGCGCTTCGGCACCGGCCTCACCGTCAGCGAGATCGACGTGGACCGGCTGTGCGCCGAGCGGCAGCGGCTCAACACCTTCCAGCCCCTAGCCGAGCAGGACGCGCTGTGGCGGATCGGCTTCGACCTGGAGCTGGCCGACACCCACCTGACCCGTCCCGTCTCCCCCACCCCCTTCGTCCCCGAGGACAAGACCGACCGGGCCGAGCGGTGCAACGAGATCCTGTACGTGGCCGCCCTGGGCCTCAAGAAGCGACTGGAGCACACCAGCGCCAAGACGGCGGTGGTGGGCCTCTCCGGCGGTTTGGACTCCACCCTGGCCGTCCTCATCACGGCGGTGGCCATGCAGATGCTCCAGCGCCCTGCCACCGACATCATCGCCGTCACCATGCCCTGCTTCGGCACCACCGACCGGACCAAGTCCAACGCCGTGCTGCTGGCCGAGCGGCTGGGCTGTACCCTCAAGACCATCGACATCGGCGAGGCGGTAAAGCAGCACTTCAGGGACATCGGACAGTCCATGTCCGACCACGACGTCACCTTTGAAAACGGCCAGGCCCGGGAGCGGACCCAGGTCCTCATGGACATCGCCAACCAGACCGGCGGCCTGGTCATCGGCACCGGCGACCTCTCCGAGCTGGCCCTGGGCTGGTGCACCTACAACGGCGACCACATGAGCAACTACGCCGTCAACGCCGGCATCCCCAAGACCCTGGTGCGCCACCTGGTGAGCTTCATCAGCGACGACAAGGAGCAGGAGGACCCCCAGCTCTCCGGCGTCCTCTCCGACATCCTGGACACCCCCGTCTCCCCGGAGCTCCTCCCCGCCATCGAGGGCCAGATCGCCCAGAAGACCGAGGACCTGGTGGGCCCCTACGAGCTCCACGACTTCTTCCTCTACTACGCCGTCCGCTGGGCCTTCCCGCCCCGGAAGGTGCTGCGGCTGGCCGAGCACGCCTTCGGCCGGACCTACGATCGCGCCACCCTCCTCAAGTGGGAGCGCACCTTCTACCGCCGCTTCTTCTCCCAGCAGTTCAAACGCTCCTGCCTCCCCGACGGCCCCAAGGTGGGCTCCGTGGCCCTGTCGCCCCGGGGCGACTGGCGGATGCCCTCTGACGCGGTGGCCGCACTGTGGCTGGAAGAATTGGAAAACCTGGAGTAAATAGACTGCCTCCGCCGCCAGTCGCCCATTGGGGCCCCCACGGGGACCCGTGCGGTCCCCGTGGGGAGAGGAGGCGCGACGGAATGAGCGAGCTTTCGCCTCCAGGCGGAAGCGAGGGGTATGGAGTCCGCGCCGACGAGGCGGATGCCGTCTGACGCTGTGGCCGCACTGTGGCTGGAAGAGCTGGAAGGCCTGGAGTAAACACCATATATCCCCCAAATCCGCCTATGGGCCCCGCCCATGGGCGGATTTTTTCCCCTTTTTAAAATTCGTGTGGGGCGGACGTTTGTCCATTCATAAAATAGTAATATTTATATGTTAGAATAATATTTAATGCACTAATCATTAGATATCCATATGACAACTACCGCCGCCCCTCCCGGGGCCTTCGCAGAGAAAGGAGCGCGATGCCAATGGCCAGCTACAATTACAGTGACGTGACCCCCGAGATCCAGGCCCTCGCCGCCAGGAGTCTGGAAAACTGTCAGATTGACCCCGAAGATTACCGCCGCTACGACGTCAAACGGGGCCTCCGTGACCTGGACGGCAAGGGTGTGCTGGCCGGACTCACCGAGGTCTCCGACATCATCTCCAAAAAGGTGGTGGACGGGGTGGAGGTCCCCTGCGAGGGCGAGCTCTACTTCCGGGGCTACAACATCGAGGACCTGGTGGGCTCCGCCCTGCGGGAGAAGCGCTTCGGCTTTGAGGAGACGGCCTACCTTCTCATGTTCGGCCAGCTGCCCACCCGCTCGGAGCTGGCCGACTTCACCCAGCTCCTCTCCTCCTACCGCACCCTCCCCAAGAACTTCGTCCGGGACGTGATCCTAAAATCCCCCAGCAGCGACATGATGAACTCCCTGGCCAAATGCGTCCTCTCCATCGCCTCCTACGACGACAAGACCGACGACATCAGCCTCCCCAACGTGGCCCGGCAGTGCATCCAGCTCATCGCCACCTTCCCCCTCTACGCCGTCTACTCCTTCCAGGCCTACACCTACAAGGAGGGCAACTCCCTCTTCATCCACGCCCCCCGGCCGGAGCTCTCCACCGCAGAGAACATCCTCACCCTCCTGCGGGCCGACTCGGCCTATTCCTTCTGGGAGGCCCACATCCTGGACATCTGCCTCATGCTCCACGCCGAGCACGGCGGCGGCAACAACTCCACCTTCACCACCCACGTGGTCACCTCCTCGGGTACCGACACCTACTCCTGCATGGCCGCCGCCCTGGCCTCCCTCAAGGGCCCCAAGCACGGCGGCGCCAACATCAAGGTCATCCAGATGTTCGAGGACATGAAGAAGGCCGTCCGGGACTGGACCGACGAGGAGGAGATCTCCGCCTATCTGAAGGCCCTCCTCCACGGGGAGGCCTTCGACAAGGCGGGGCTCATCTACGGCATGGGCCACGCCGTCTACTCCCTCTCCGACCCCCGGGCCAACATCCTCCGCCGGTTCGTGGAGACCCTCTCCCGGGAGAAGGGCCGTACCGACGAGTATGATCTCTACGCCCGGGTGGAGCGGCTGGCCCCCCAGATCATCGCCCATGAGCGAAAGATCTACAAGGGCGTGGCAGCCAACGTGGACTTCTACTCCGGCTTCGTCTACCACATGCTGGACCTCCCCCTGGAGCTCTACACCCCCCTCTTTGCCATGGCCCGCATCGCCGGCTGGAGCGCCCACCGCATCGAAGAGCTCATCAACATGGGCAAGATCATCCGCCCCGCCTACAAGTACGTGGGCACCCATCGGGACTACACCCCGCTGGATCAAAGATAAGACCCAAGGCCCGGAGCTTATGCTCCGGGCCTT
>NZ_CALXEE010000097.1 GCF_944387245.1 uncultured Intestinimonas sp.
CCTTTTTGCTTTTTTTGATCGTGGGCTTTCCGGCGAACGGAACACTTCACAACAGGGGGAATACCAGTCAGCGCCACCACGTTCCGACGCCCACCCACGCAGGCGGCGAAAAAATTAAGGATAGAACCACGGCTTTTCCCTGTTCCGCCGGCGGAGTCACCTGTGGACGGGGCTGGTGCTGGGCGGGGTCGTAAAGCCAGGCCGCCGGATTCCTATTTGGAACCACTCAACCCGCACAGGAGCCCCTTTTTCTTTGGATTCCAAAAACCGTTCTTTTTCCGGCAGGGAAAAAAAACGGGTTTTGAGAGCGTCTCTTTTCTCCAAAAAACGTATGTTGATTGTCATTTGCCCAAATAACATAACCTTCCCCCCATTGGGGGGAAGGTGCCCCCCAGGGGCGGATGAGGGGGCGTTGGATAGAACGGAAAGGGAAATCTATTTTACCAGCCCACCCTCATCCGCCATTTGCTCCGCAAATGCCACCTTCTCCCTGAGAGGGGGAAGGTTTTACCAGTCGTCCTTACTCCAGCTCCGCGCCGCCGGTGTAGAGCTGGTAATACCGGCCCTTCTGGGCGATGAGGTCGTCGTGGTCGCCCCGCTCGATGATGCGTCCGCCCTCCAGTACCATGATGGCGTTGGAGTTCCGGACGGTGGAGAGCCGGTGGGCGATGACGAACACCGTCCGGCCCTCCATGAGGGCGTCCATGCCCTTCTGGATGATGCGCTCGGTGCGGGTGTCGATGGAGGAGGTGGCCTCGTCCAGGATCATCACCGGCGGGTCGGCCACCGCCGCCCGGGCGATGCCCAGCAGCTGCCGCTGGCCCTGGGACAGGTTGGCGCCGTCCCCGGTGACCATGGTCTGGTAGCCCTGGGGCAGCCGCCGGATGAAGGAGTCGGCCCCGGCGATCTTGGCGGCCTCGATGCAGTCGTCATCGCTGGCCTCCAGGCGGCCGTAGCGGATGTTGTCCATGACGGTGCCGGTGAAGAGGTGGGTGTCCTGGAGCACCGCGCCCAGAGAGCGGCGCAGGTCGTCCTTCTTAATGGCCTTCACGTCGATGCCGCCATAGGTGATGACGCCGTCCTGGATCTCATAGAACCGGTTGACCAGGTTGGTGATGGTGGTCTTGCCCGCGCCGGTGGAGCCTACGAAGGCGATCTTCTGGCCGGGGTTGGCGAACACCGTCACGTCGTGAAGGATCTGCTTGCCGGGGACGTAGGAGAAGTCCACATGGCTCAGCCGCACCGCGCCGGTGAGCTGGGTGAGGGTGTAGCCCTCCTCCCGCTGGACGTCGCCCCGGATGCGGTGGAGGCCGTAGGCCGGGTCGCCCTCATTGGGGTACTTCCACGCCCACATGGCCCCCTCGGTGCCCTCGGGGCACTCCACCAGCTCGTCGTTCTCGTCCTTCACCGCCCGGGCGAGGACAAAGCGGTTGTTGTCGGGCACCTTCCAGGCCCACTCATGGACGTGAGCGCCGGCGGCGGCGGGCACCATGCGGCCCTGCTCGTCCCGGACCACGGGCACTAGAGTGACGAAGCCCTCGTCCACCTCGCTCTTTTCATCCATGCACTCAAAAATCCGCTCGGCGCCGGCCAGGGCGGAGAGAATGGTGGTGAGCTGCTGGGAGATCTGGTTCATGGGCTGGCCCACCTGGCGGCAGTAGTTGAGGTAGAGGGTGAAGGAGCCCAGAGGCAGGCCCATGACGATGGACAGCACGCCGCCGAAGGCGGCGGTGAGGGCGTAGCCCACGTTCATGATGTTCATGGCGATGGGCATGATGGCGGTGGAGTAGAAGTTGGCCGCCGTGGCGGAGGCGCGGTAGCTCTCGTTGAGGGAGTTGAAGAGGTCCTTGGCCGCCTCCTCGTGGGTGAAGGCCTTGACCACCTTCAGCCCTTCAATGGTCTCCTGGATGTTGCCGTTGACGGCGCCCAGGTCGGCCTGCTGCTTCTGGTAGTAGCGCCGGGACCGGCCGCCGAACACCTTGAACACCAGGAAGGTGGCGCCCAAGGTGAACACCGACACCAGGAAGAGGAGGGGGCTCACCGTGAGCATGACCACCACGATGCCCACGAACATGAGCACGCTGGAGAAGAGGGAGACCACGCTCTGCTCCAGGGCCAGCTGGACGTTGTCGGCGTCGTTGGTGAAGCGGCTCATGAGCTCGCCGTGGGGGTGCTGGTCGAAGTAGGAGAGGGGCAGGGTCTGGAGGTGGTCAAAGAGCTCCTTGCGCATGCGGTTGGTGCCCCGCTGGGCCAGTTGGACCATGATGCCCGACTGGGCGTAGGTGCACACCCAGCCCACGGCGTAGATGGCCAGGAGCTTGAGGACGTCGGAGAGGAGGTCAGCGGGGAAGGTGTAGACGCCCCCGGCGATGTTGTTGATGATGACCAGGTTGATAAAGCTGGAACCGGCGATGTTGGTAAAGACCGACCCCAGGAGGCAGACCAGAACGATCAGGAGGGGCCACTTCTTCTGGGCCAGGTAGCCCATGAGCCGGGCGATGGTCTTGCCCAGGTTCTTGGGCTTCTGGAAGCCGCCCCGGGCGCCCCGGCCGCCGGGGCCGGGCATGTTGTGCTGATTCTGTTGGGCCATTATTCCTGCACCCCTTCCTGCTGAGACTGGTAGATCTCCTGATAGATGCCGCACCGGGCCATGAGCTCGTCATGGGTGCCCATGTCGGTGATCTTGCCGTCGTCCAGCACCAGGATGCGGTCGGCGGACATGACGGAGGAGATCCGCTGGGCGATGATGATGACGGTGGTGCCCGCCAGGTTCTCCTTGAAGGACTGGCGGATCTTGGCGTCGGTGGCGGTGTCCACGGCGGAGGTGGAGTCGTCCAGGATGAGGACCGCCGGGTGGCGGAGCATGGCCCGGGCGATACACAGCCGCTGCTTCTGGCCGCCGGAGACGTTGGTGCCGCCCTGGGCCATCTGGGTGTCGAAGCCGTCGGGGAAGGCCATGACGAAGTCATAGGCCTGGGCGTTCTTGGCCGCCTGGATCATCTCCTCCTCGGTGGCGTCGGCCCGGCCCCACAGGAGGTTTTCCCGGATGGTGCCGGTGAAGAGGACGTTGTTCTGGAGCACCATGCCGATGCGCTTTCGGAGCTCCTCCAGGGGGTAGTCCCGCACGTCCACCCCGTCCAGCAGCACCGCGCCGCCGGACACGTCATAGAACCGGGGGATCAGATTGACCAGGGAGGATTTGCCGGTGCCGGTGCCGCCCACCACGGCGATAAACTCGCCGGGCTGGATGGCGAGGTCGATGCCGCTGAGCACGTTCTCACCGGTGCCGCCGGCGTCGTACTTGAAGTCCACGTTCTGGAACTCCACCCGGCCCTTGGCCTCGGGGAGCTCAGCGGGGGTGAGGGGACCGTCCTCGATGGAGGGCTCCGTCTCCAGCACCTCGTTGATACGGCGGGCGCAGGCGATGGACCGGGAGAGCTGGAGGAAGCTCATGCCCAGCATCATGACGCTCATGAGGATCTGGAAGATGTAGGTGATGAAGGAGGAGAGGTCGCCGATGAGCATCTCTCCGCCGATGACCTGGCCGCCGCCCAGGTACAGCACCGCGGCGGTGGCGCCGTTCATGGCCATCATCATGATGGGAATCATGGCGATGACCCGCATATCTACGTTGATGGTGGCACGGGTGAGCTCGTCGTTGGAGTGTTTGAACTTGGTCTTTTCATAGCCCTCCCGGACGAAGGCCTTCACCACCCGGATGGCCACCAGGTTCTCCTGGATGGTGCCGTTGAGGGCGTCGATGCGCTTCTGGAGGACCTGGAAGAGCCGGTTGCACATGCTCATCAGGACGCCGATGGCGATGACCAGCAGGGGGATGGTCACCAGCATGACCACCGCCAGCTCGGCGTTGATGCTGATGGCCACCGCCAGGGCCGCCACCAGCATCACCGGCGCCCGGACCAGCATCCGCAGGGCCATGGTCACCATCATCTGGATGGCGTTGACGTCGTTGGTGATGCGGGTGATGAGGGAGGCCGATGAGAACCGGTCGATGTCGGCGAAGGAGAAGTCCTGGACCTTGTTGTAGATGCCCCGGCGCAGGTTGGCGCCGAAGCCCTGACCCACGATGGCGGCGAACTTGGCCCCCAGCATACCGCAGGTCATACTGCACAGGGCCAGCACCAGCATGATGCCGCCCATCTTCAGAATATAGTTGAGATCGCCCTGGACGATGCCCACATCCACGATGTTGGCCATGAACCGGGGCAGGGCCAGCTCACAGGCCACCTCCAGGATCATCAGCAGGGGGGTGATGAGCGCCAGGCGCTTATACCCCCCCATATAGGGAAAGAGTTTTTTCAGCATGAACAGTCCATCCTTTCCGTAGGCAGAGATTCTCTCAGGTTGTGCAGCATCCGCAGCTGGAAGGCCCGGACCTGCTCCATCTCCTCCGGGGTGAAGCCGTCCAGCATCTGCCGGTCCACCTCCTGGAAGATCGAAAAGCAGGTCTCCAGCGCCCCGCGTCCCTTGTCGGTGAGCCGTACCGTCTTTCGCCGCTGGTCGGCCTCACCGGGCAACTTCTCCACATAGCCGCCCCGCTCCAGCGACTTGAGAGACACCGCCACCGACGCCGGAGACACCCGCAGCGCGTCGGAGAGCACCTTCTGGGAGGAGACTTGCCCCTCCCGGTCCTTCAGCAAAAACAGCAGCAGCGGATTGCCCAGATCCCCCAGGCCCCGCCCCGCCAGCTCCGCCAGCATGAGCTGCTTCCGGGCCCGGGCCACCGCCTGGAAGGTGATGCCCGGCAGATCGCTGTCCGCTCTACTCTGGCACACATCCCCACCTCCAAATTAGTTAGCTGGTTTATCTTTAGCATGCTTACATAGAATAGACCCTTATCGTTGTATTGTCAATGAATTTTCTGTGAACGCCCCCTGCCAAATATCTTAGAACGCTTGTTTGACTTTTTGTGCATGCTATGATAACATAACCTTACCTACAAAAAAGGAGGGACCGCCCATGAAGGGTCTGACGGAGAAACAGCGGCAGATCTACCAGTTCATCGTCTCCTTTCAGCAGGACCACGGCTATCCCCCCTCTGTGCGTGAGATCGGCGAGTATGTGGGCCTGAAATCCCCCTCCACCGTCCACTTTCACCTCAAGGGCCTGGAGGAGGCCGGCATCATCACCAAGGCCGAGGGCAAGACCCGGGCCATCACCGTGGCGGGGGGCTTTCCCGCCACGGAGCGCCGCCGCAAGCCCGAGCCCCCCAAAAACCAGGTCCCCGTGGTGGGCGACGTGGCCGCCGGCGCCCCCATCCTGGCCCAGGAGAACATCGAGGACTACCTCACCTTTGACACCGGCCGCCTCTCCGGGGAGCATTTCGCCCTCCGGGTCCGGGGCGAGTCCATGCTCTACGCCGGCATCCTGCCCGGGGACTACGTGGTGGTCCACCAGCAGGAGTCCTTCCGCAACGGCGACATCGTAGTGGCCCTCTTCGAGGATGAGGCCACCGTCAAGACCCTCCGCAGAAGAGACGGCCACGTCTGGCTCATGCCGGAAAACCCGGAGTATGAGCCCATCGACGGCGACGGCGCCCAGCTCCTGGGCAAGGTGGTGGCCGTCATCCGTCGGTATGACTGATGGCCTGGCTGGTCGTTGACACCCCCTTTGGGCCCATGGCCCTGGAGGGGGAGGCCGCCCTCACCCGGCTCTGGCTCCCCGGCGCCCTGCCGGACCGTGGGGGGAGGGGGGAGGAGACCCCTCTGCTCCGGGCCGCCCGGGAGGAGCTGCTGGAATATCTCTCCGGGGCCCGGCGGGCCTTTGACCTGCCTCTGGACCCGGCGGGGACGGCCTTTCAACGCTCGGTGTGGGAGGCCCTGGGGGCCATTCCCTACGGGGAGACCCGCACCTACGGCGAGATTGCCGCCGCCGTGGGCCGGCCCAAGGCCGTCCGGGCGGTGGGTCAGGCCAACCATGTGAACCCTCTGCCCATTTTCATCCCCTGCCACCGGGTGGTGGGGAAAAACGGTGCCCTCACCGGCTACGCCGGGGGGCTGGACCTCAAACGCGCCCTGCTGGCTCTGGAATCGGGAAAGGAGTGTCTCTGATGGTGAAAAAGTGGATCGCCGCCGGCCGGCTCATGGTCCGGGAGCTGGACCTGGAGGACGTGGCCGCATTGAAGCTGTGTCTCCTGTCCCTGGGGACCCTGCTGGGTCTGGCCGTCCCGCGGAAAAAGAAGCCCGCCTTTGCCCTCTTCTCCACCCTGGTCTTTATCGGCACCTACTTCCCCCTCATGGTAAAATTCCTGGGCGCCCTCTTCCGCACCGACCGGACGGAATACTGAACATGAAAAAAGACCTTCCGTGAGGAAGGTCTTTT
>NZ_CALXEE010000098.1 GCF_944387245.1 uncultured Intestinimonas sp.
CGCCTATTGTCGTTACAGCTGTTCCAGCTTGTCACGCAGGGTCTGGTTGACCACCTGGGGGGATGCCTGGCCCTTGAGCTCCCGCATGACCTGGCCCACCAGGAAGCCGAAGGCCTTCTCCTTGCCGGACTTGAAGTCCTGGATGGACTTGGGGTTGGCGGCGAGGACCTTGTCCACCACGCTCCCCACCAGGCCGGTGTCGGAGACCTGCTCCAGGCCGTGCTCCTTCACGTAGGCGTCCACATCGGCGTCGTCGGCGAAGACGGCGTCAAAGACCTTGACGGCGGTGTTGCGGTTGAGAGCGCCGGTCTGGACCAGCTCAATGAGCCGGGCCAGGGTCTTGGGGGTGAAGGCCATATCCTTAGCCTCCAGGCCGTCGGCGGACAGCCGGCGGAGGACCTCGCCCATGATCCAGTTGGCGGCCTGCTTGGGGGGCGCCCCCAGGGCCACCGTGGCCTCAAAGAATTCGGCCAGGGCCTTCTGGCTGGTGAGCATCTGCGTGTCGTAGACGGGCAGACCCCAATCCTCCTGGTACCGGGCCATTCTGGTCTCAGCCATCTCGGGCTGCTCCTTCCGGAGCCGCTCCAGGTAGTCTTCGCCGATCTCCAGGGGCGGGATGTCGGGCTCGGGGAAGTAGCGGTAGTCCTGGGCGTTCTCCTTGGAGCGCATGGCGAAGGTGGCGTCCTTGTTCTCGTCCCAGCGGCGGGTTTCCTGGACCACCCGCTTGCCCTCCTCGATGCGCTCGATCTGCCGCCTGGCCTCGTACTCGATGGCCCGGGCGATGGCCTTGAAGGAGTTGAGGTTCTTCATCTCGGTGCGGGTGCCCAGCTCGTCGGAGCCGGCGGGGCGCACCGACAGGTTCACGTCGCAGCGCAGGGAGCCCTCCTGCATCTTGCAGTCGGAGACCCCCAGGTACTGGAGGGTGGAGCGCAGCTTCTCCAGGTAGGCGATGACCTCCTCCCCGGAGCGGAAGTCAGGCTCGGTGACGATCTCGATGAGGGGGACGCCGCAGCGGTTGTAGTCGCAGCGGGTCTGGTCGATCCAGGGGTCGTGGACCAGCTTGCCGGCGTCCTCCTCCATGTGGAGCTCGTGGATGCGGATGGTCTTCTCCCCGCCGGACTCGGTGTGGATGGTGAGCTTGCCATTGCGGACAATGGGGAGATAGAGCTGGGAGATCTGGTAGGCCTTCGGGAGGTCGGGGTAGAAGTAGTTCTTCCGGTCGAACCGGCAGGACCGGGTGATCTCCCCGTCCAGGGCCAGGCCCACCTTCACGGCGTACTCCAGCACCTTCTCGTTGACCACCGGCAGGGTGCCGGGCATGCCCATGCACACCGGGCAACAGTGGGTGTTGGGGGCGCCGCCGAACTCGGTGGTGCAGGAGCAGAAGATCTTGGTCTTGGTGGAGAGCTCCACGTGGGTCTCCAGACCGATAACAGTTTCCCAGGTCATTTGGCCTGCGCCTCCTTTCTGGCGGGGCTTTGTCTGTGATAGTCGGTGTCCAGCTGGAAGGTATGGGCGGCATTGAGGACCTTGGCCTCCCCCAGGGCGGGGCCGATGAGCTGGGCCCCGATGGGCAGCCCCTGGCCGTCAAAACCGCAGGGCATGGACAGCCCCGGCAGACCGGCCAGGTTCAGGGGCACGGTGTAGATGTCGGAGAGGTACATCTTCAGGGGGTCACCCAGGCTCTCCCCCAGCCTGGGGGCGGTGGTGGGGGCCACCGGGGTGAGGAGGAGGTCGTACTTCTCAAAGGCCTCGTCGTAGGCCCCCTTGATGAGGGCCTTCACCTGGAGGGCCTTCTTGTAGTAGGCGTCATAGTAGCCGGCGGAGAGGACGAAGGTGCCCAGCAGGATGCGGCGCTTGACCTCGGCGCCGAAGCCCTGGGTACGGGTCTTCTCGTAGAGGTCGGTGAGGTCCTCGTAGCCCTCGGCCCGCCAGCCGTACTTGACGCCGTCGAACCGGGACAGGTTGGAGATGGCCTCGGCGGCGGCGATGATATAGTAGGTGGGCACCACATACTTCATCATGGGGAAGGAGAACTCCTCCACGACGGCTCCCCGGGCCTTGAGCACCTCGGCGGCCGCCAGCACGGCGGCGCGCACCTCCTCGTCCAGGCCCTCGCCGAAGCAGTCGGCGGGCAGACCCACCCGCAGGCCCTTCAGGTCCCCGGTGAGGCTCGCCGTCAGGCTGCCCCAGCCGTTGTCCAGGCTGGTGCCGTCCCGGCGGTCCCTCCCCGCCATCAGCTCCAGCACGGCGGCGCAGTCGTCGGCGGACCGGGCCAGGGGGCCCAGCTGATCCAGGGAGGAGGCGTAGGCGATGAGGCCGTAGCGGCTCACGGAGCCGTAGGTGGGCTTCAGGCCGGTGACGCCGCAGTAGGAGGCGGGCTGGCGGATGGAGCCGCCGGTGTCGGAGCCGATGGCGTACCAGCACTCCCCCGCCGCCACGGCGGCGGCGGCGCCGCCGGAGGAGCCGCCGGGGGCGTGGTCCAGATCCCAGGGGTTCCGGGTGGGGCCGTAGTAGGAGGTCTCCGAGGTGGAGCCCATGGCGAACTCGTCCATGTTCAGCTTGCCCAGCAGCACCCCGCCGGCGGCCTTGAGCTTCTCCGCCGCAGTGGCGTCATAGGGGGGCGTGAAGTCCCCCAAAATCTTGGAGGCGCAGGTGGTCCGCACCCCCTTGGTGCAGATGTTGTCCTTCAGGGCCATGGGCACGCCGGCCAGGGGGGAGAGCTTCTCCCCCGCCGCCAGGCGCTTTTCCACGTCGGCTGCCTGGGCCAGGACGGCCTCCCCGTCCAGGCAGGTGACGAAAGCGTTGTTCCGGTCCTGTTCCGCCGCCATCCGGTCCAGGGCGGCCTGAGCGGCCTGGGTGGGAGAGAGCTCTCCCTTCTGAATGAGTCCGCCCAGCTCCAGGGCGGTATATTCCCAAAGTTCCATGTCCGATCCTCCTTACTCCACTGTCTTGGGCACCAGGAAGGCCTCTTCGTCGGGCACCGGGGCGTTGGCCAGCAGCGCCGCCCGGTCCCCGGAGGGCACGACCTCGTCCGGCCGCAGCACATTCTTCAGGGGGAAGACGTGGCTCATGGGCTCCACGCCGCTGGTGTCCAGACCGTCCAGCACGTCCATATAGACCAGGATCTGCTCCAGTTCGCCGGTCATGCGTTCCTTCTCCTCCTGGGGCAGCTTCAGCCGGGACAGGATGGAGACATAATCCACCATCTCTTCTGTAATCTTCATCGTAAAACCTCCATCCTTACGGTTCAAGCCGGCTCAGGTCCCGGGGGAACAGGCTGGCGTAGCGCACGTTGTCCAGGCCGCACAGCTGCATGGTCAGCCGCTCCAGGCCGATGCCCAGGCCGCCGTGGGGGGGCATGCCGTGCTTGTGGATCATGAGATAGCTCTCGAACTCCGATGTGTCCATGCCCAGCTTCTCCATCTTGGCCACCTGCTGGGCGTAGTCGTGGATACGCTGACCGCCGGTGGTGACCTCCAGCCCCCGGAAGAGGAGGTCGAAGGAGAGAGTATACCGGGGGTCGTCTGGGTCGTCCATGGCGTAGAAGGGCCGCTTCTTGCCGGGGTAGTGGGTGACGAAGACGAAGTCGCTGCCCCACTCCTCCCGGGCGTAGCGCCCGATGGCGTGCTCCTCCTCGGGCTCCAGGTCGTAGGGGTCCCGGATCTTGTAGCCGTACTTCTCCGCCGCCAGGCGCTTGGCCTCATCGAAGCGGACGGCGGGGATCTGGTCCACCTGTGGGATGGCCAGCTTCAGCCGGGCGATGTCGTCGGCGTACTCCCGCTTGAGAAGGTCCATGGCGTACCGCAGGAAGCCGGTCTCCACCTCCATCACGTCGGCAAAGGATTTGATGAAGCCCATCTCGAAGTCCATGGAGGTGTACTCGTTGAGGTGGCGGGCGGTGGAGTGCTTCTCCGCCCGGAACACGGGAGCCACTTCGTAGACCCGCTCATAGATCCCCACCATGGTCTGCTTGTAGAACTGGGGGGACTGGGCCAGGAAGGCCTTGCGGCCGAAGTAGTCCAGCCGGAAGATGTTGGAGCCGCCCTCCGCTCCGGCGTGGACGATCTTGGGGGTGTGGACCTCGGTGAAGCCCTGCCCCTGGAGGTACTCCCGAAAAGCCCGGCTCAGAGCGGCCTGGACCCGGAAGATGCTGCGCTCCCGCAGGTGCCGCAGCAGCACCGGCCGCAGGCCCAGCTCGGTGTCCAGGTTGACGTTGAGCTTGGCCTTGGCCACCGGCACCGGCATAGGCTCCGCCGGCCTTGAGAGGACCTCCACCGACTCAGTTGCCAACTCCACGCCGCCGGGGGCCCGGGGCTCCTCCCGGAGGGTGCCCGTCACCGTGACGGCGGCCTCCTCCGGGACCTGACTGAGGTCCAGACCGCCGCACACACACTGGAGCAGGCCGTCCCGCAGCCGCAGCTTCAGAAAAGTGAGGCCGCCGCCCACAGACTGCTTTACGTGGACCATGCCGGAGACCTGAACGGTCTGGTTTCGCCGTCCGCCCTCCAGGATGTCGTTGTACGCCAGTCCTCCGCTCGTCTTGGTCCCAGTGATGAATTCCATACCGTTCACGCCCTTTCAGCTGTTTTGGGGTGTTTTACCGTCAAAAAATAAAAAAACGCCCCGGAGCTGCTTACAACAGCTTCGGGACGGAAAAATCCGCGGTACCACCCAAAGTTTGCCGCTTCACCCTTGAAACGGCCCCTTGTCTCCCTTAACGCGGGAACACGTGAGACCCTCCCCCGCACTTTGGCAGGCTCGAATCTCCGGCTCGCAGAGTGTTGCGCCTCCCCATCCTGCCGGACCGGGCTCTCAGTCGGTGACCCGGATTCTCTGGCGGCCCTCACAGGGGGCGGTCTCGTTCATTGCCTTTGTTGGACGTAGTATATGCGCTTTTCCGCAAAATGTCAACTCCTAATTTTTCTGCGAAAACTGGTTTTTGTCTGCGGGATTTTATGCTATACTGCTTATGCGCTCCATTCCCCACCAAGAAAAGAGGCGTTTGAACAATGCTCAACTGGACCGATCTGGAGGCCGCCTGCAGCGGCTGCCGGAACTGTTCTCTGTGTGAAACAAGGCACCACGTGGTCTTTGGCGAGGGCCTCCGCACCGCCGATCTCATGTTCATCGGTGAGGGCCCTGGCGAACAGGAAGATCTCACCGGCCGCCCCTTTGTGGGCCGGGCCGGACAATTTTTGGACGAGATGCTCTCTATCATCGATCTGGACCGCTCCCGCTATTTCATCGGCAACATGGTCAAGTGCCGTCCCCCACAGAACCGCGACCCCCTTAACACCGAGATCGAAGCCTGTATTGGCTATCTCCGCAACCAGGTGGCTCTGATTCGGCCAAAGATCATCGTCTGTCTGGGCCGCATCGCCGCCATACGGCTCATCCGGGAGGATTTCAAGATCACCCGGGAACACGGACAGTGGTTTGAGAAGGCCGGGGTCTACATGATGGCCATGTACCACCCCTCCGCCCTTCTCCGTGACCTCCGGAAACGGCCCGAGGCCTTTGAGGACCTGAAAAAGCTTCAGGCCAAAATCTACGAAGTCTGTCCGGACACCTACGCGGGGGTGGTGCCCCTGGGCCGGAACGCTGGGAGGACCCCCTCATGACAGAACGCTCTATCCAAATGTCTGAAGCTTACTCCCTGGGAGCTTTGCTCACCGTGGGCGGCGGCTTTCTGGACGCCTATACTTACTTCACCCGGGGCGGCGTCTTCTCCAACGCCCAGACCGGCAACCTGGTACTACTGGCCATCCGGCTGGCCCAGGGAGACCTGACCGCCCTTCCCCGCTACCTGCCCCCCATCCTGTCCTTCGCCCTGGGGATCGTGGTCGCTGAACTGATCCGGGACCACTTCCGTGTCTCCCATTCGCTCCACTGGCGGCAGGCGGTGGTGGCGCTGGAGGCTCTTATTCTCCTGGTCACCGCCTTTCTTCCACAGGGGCCCTGGGACGCTGCTGTCAACGCCGCCGTCTCCTTCGTCTGCGCTATGCAGGTGGAGACCTTCCGCAAGATCCGTGGCAATGCCTTGGCCACCACCATGTGCACCGGCAACCTGCGCAGCGGCACCGAACTGCTTTACCACGGTCTCCGTGGCCGGGACAGCACCGCCCTAAAACGCAGCTTCCAGTATTATGGCATCATCCTGTGCTTCCTGCTGGGCGGTGCCCTGGGCGTCTGGGGCACCGGCGTGCTGGCCGAACAGGCCATTCTCCTCTGTTGCGGCATGCTGGTCATCATTTTCCTGGCCATGTTCCGGGCGCCTCAGGAGGCCGTCTGAACAAAAAAGCACATGAA
>NZ_CALXEE010000099.1 GCF_944387245.1 uncultured Intestinimonas sp.
GTCGTCTGCGGACGACGGAACTCTGCGAGGCTCTTGCATACGATTTGACATATGGGCACTTTTTCGACAGAGTGAAACGCCCGGACCGAAGTCCGGGCGTTTTCTGTTTCGTTGGGTTTCGGAGCTTAGAAGAACATGCCCCAGACCAGGAAGCCGCCGCAGGCGACCACACCGGTGAAGATGGTGACAATGACCAGGTAGCCCATGATGTTGCGGGCGGACAGGCCGGCAACACCCAGGGCAGGCAGAGCCCAGAAGGGCTGGATCATGTTGGTCCACTGATCGCCCCAGGCAATGGCCATGGCGGAACGGCCATAGTCGATGCCCATCTGGGTGGCAGCAGGCATCACGATAGGAGCCTGCACGGCCCACTGGCCGCCGCCGGAGGGAACGAAGAAGTTGATGATACCGGCGGACAGGAAGGTCAGCATGGGGAAGGTGATGTTGTTGGAGATACTGGTGAAGAAGTTGGCGATGATGGAGGCCAGGGACACACCGGTCTCGGGGTTGGTGGCCACCATCAGGCCCATGATGCCGGCGTAGAAGGGGAACTGCAGCAGGATGCCGGCAGCGCCGCCGGCGGCCTCGCCGATGGCGTCAACATACTTGCGGAGATCGCCGTGGAGCAGGATGCCCAGGAACATGAAGATCATGTTGACGATGTTCAGGTCCAGGTTGAAGCCCTTGGTGGCGAAGTAGTAGATGATGTACGCAAAGCCCAGGACCAGGGTGATGACCCAGAGGACCTTGTTGTGCTCGATCTTCTCAGCAGGGGTATTGATGGTGTAGGTCTTCTCCTCTTCCTCCACCAGCAGGGCGGGGTCCACGGTGAGGGTGTGGGCGGCGTCGGGGTGCATGGCGTAGTTGACGAGAGGCATCAGGATCAGGATGATGAGCACCATGCCCAGGTTCACGGGGTGGAAAATGGTCTGGGTGATGGGGGCGGAGTAGGTGACACCCAGGATCTCGGTGCCGCCCTCAGCGCCCATCTGCAGGGGGATGGAGCCGGAGAGGCCGGCGTGCCAGATCACGAAGCCGGAGTAGGCGGAGGCGATCAGCAGGGGGTAGTCCACGTCCTTCACACGGCGGGCGACCTCCTTGGCCAGCAGGGCGCCGGCGATGAGGCCGAAGCCCCAGTTGAGCCAGCAGCAGACGGTGGACACAAAGGTGGTGACCAGGATGGCGCTCTTCTTGTCCTTGGCGATGGAAGCGATGGCGCCCAGGATCTTCTTGCAGATCTTGGCGGAAGCCATGGCGGAACCCAGCACCAGCACCAGAGCCATCTGCATGGAGAAGGACAGCAGGCCCCAGAAGCCGCTGGAGTTACCCCAGGAATTGACCAGAGCGATGGGGCTCTGCTGGGTGCCGATCATCGAGGCAACGAAGACCACGATGGTCAGGATGATGGCGAACAGGAACGGATCAGGCAGCCACCGGTTGACGACCCGCACGCAGCCATTGGTAAACTTTTTGAACATGCGTTTCCCTCCTTATAATGTACAACCATGAACAAACCCCAACACAATTTGTTCACAATTTCGGTTCTCATTATATACAAAAAAAACCGTTTGTCAACCGACGCCTCTCGCGCGCGTCAAAAAATCCTTCAACCTCTTCTCTCCCAGTCATTTCCCGTTTTTTTGCTTTCTGTTTTTTTCATCTTTTCCGTCCATTTTCTTCTTTTTGTTCCGCTGTATAGAACAGATATTTGTATATAAAGTAAGTGAAAATTTGCAACTTTTCCAGGCAAAAAGTGCCCAAAATTCCTCTCTTTCAAGTGGTCCCACCAATTATCGAGTTGTCCCGTTTTCGGCACTGTAACCAATTTACATTTTTACCGTTGAAACAGAAAAAACGTGCAGAGATTACTCTCTGCACGTTTCGAACGAAGGTATATTTAGCGCCGATGCGTAATTTCGTGGCGTTTGGGGCCGGTGGAGACGATGGTGATGGGTACACCGATCTCTTTCTCCAGAAAATCCACATAGCCCTTGGCCTGACTGGGCAGACGGTTGTAATCGGTCTCGCCACGGATATCGCACTTCCAGCCGGGCAGAGTGGTATAGACCGGCTTGGCCCGCTCCAGCAGGGGGGTGACCGGGAAGTCCCGGGTGATCTTGCCGTCGATCTCATAGCCGGTACAGACTTTGATCTCATCCAGATAACCCAGCACATCGACAGCAGTGAGGGCCACCTCGGTGGCGCCCTGGACCTTGCAGCCGTAGCGGGTCGCCACAGCGTCGAACCAGCCCACACGGCGGGGGCGTCCGGTGGTGGCGCCGTATTCGCCGGCGTCGCCGCCCCGGTGGCGCAGCTCCTCGGCCTCGTCACCGAAGAGCTCGGACACGAAGGCGCCGGCGCCCACGGCGCTGGAGTAGGCCTTGGTGATGGCCACGATGCTCTTGATGTCCTGAGGTGCCACGCCCACGCCCATGCAGCCGAAACCGGCCAGGGTATGAGAAGAGGTGGTGAAGGGATAGATACCGAAGTCGGGGTCCTTCATGGCGCCCAGCTGGGCCTCCAGCAGGACCTGCTTGCCCTCGGCCAGCGCCTCCTTGACGAAGCTCATGGCGTCGCCCACGTAGGGAGCGATCTGGTCCCGGTAGCCGGTGACCTCCTCGAAGATCGCCTTCGGGTCCAGCTTGGGCTTGTGGTAGAGGTGCTCGAAGAGCACGTTTTTGATGGCGCAGACCTGCTCCAGCCGTTCCATCAGGCGGGGCTCGTCGAAGAGCTCGCAGATCTGGATGCCGTATTTGGCGTACTTGTCGGAATAGAAGGGGGCGATGCCCGACTTGGTGGAACCGAAGGCGTGACCGCCCAGCCGCTCCTCCTCGTACTGGTCCTGCAGGACGTGATAGGGCATCAGCACCTGGGTGCGCTGATCGATAATAATGTGGGGCGCGGGCACACCGCCCTCCCGCAGGTGGTTCAGTTCCTCCAGAAATTTGGGTACGTTGAGCGCCACACCGTTGCCGATGATGTTGGTGATGTGGGGGTAAAAGACACCGGACGGCAGCTGGTGCAGGGCAAATTTTCCATAATCGCAGATGATGGTATGGCCCGCATTTGCGCCGCCCTGGAACCGGACGACAACGTCAGATCCCTCCGCAAACAGGTCGGTGATCTTTCCCTTGCCTTCGTCGCCCCAGTTGGCTCCGACGATCGCTTTGACCATAGTTGATTCCTCCCGTGTGTTCAGTGTTCCGAGGACTGAAGTATTATATTCCATCCATTCTTGAGATGCAAGAAAGAATTTCCCATTTTTAGACTTATTCAGGATTTTTCTGGCCGTCCAAAGTCTGGTTTTCTCCCTCCAGAGGCAATAAAAAATCTATGATTCCGCTTTCGTTTGGGCCCAATGCTCCTGTGGGATAATAGATTCCGAGTCCATCTGGCAGAAGAAAAAACCGGCTGGTTGAAAATCGAACCGCCGCCAGACGCTCCGCATCCTTCCACAGGCTCACACCCTCCTCCCGCATTGGTTGGAGCTGCTCACGCACCCGATCCAGTACCTGTCCCCGCCACCCTCGCTCATGCCGGAACAAGTCCGCCATGGGCAACGGGTATCCTGTTTTTCTGGTCCATGTCATGGCGGTACGTATGACATGCCCCTCCTCTCTCCCCCGCCGTTCGCTTGCCTCCATCCACATGCTGCACAGCCGGTCGTCCTCATAGGTCTCTTTGCCCTGCAGCCGGGCCCTCCATGGCCAGAAAGGCCGTGCGTTCTCCCTGGCGTCCGAGCAGGCGATACAGGCCTCCCGATAAAAAGCTCCTGTCCATCGCCGGTACCACACCGCTGCCAGCCTTGCGTAATAGCGCCCCATCCGCACCGGTCCACGCTCATACTCCGCCGGCACTGGTACGGAGAACTCCAGTTCCGCCACCGGTTCTCCCTCCCAATCCAGGATTTCCTTCCAACAAATGTATCTCCACACCGCAAATCACCTCCATTTCAGTATATGCGCCATGAAAAAGTGCGCTTCATGCACAAAATTTCCTTTACTTTCATACTTCATTGTAGTAAAATTGTAAGGACCCGGCCCGTTCAACCACCGGGCCAAGGATAATGAAAGAGGTGTCTTCCCCCTATGACAAAGAAAACCAAGGAGAACGGCGACCTGCTCTATGAGAGCATCCTGACTCTGAGGGACCTGGACGAATGCAAGCGCTTCTTTGAAGACCTGTGCACCGTGGCCGAACTGCGGGCCATGGAGCAGCGGTTCGAGGTGGCTCTTCTGCTCAACGACGGAATGATCTACAACGACATTCTGGAGCGCACCGGCGCCAGCAGCGCCACCATCAGCCGGGTGAACCGGGCGCTCAATTACGGCGCCGACGGCTACAAGCAGGTGCTCCCCCGTGCCAAGGAGCTTCGGCAGCGGACCGAGGAGGAGGCATGAGCAGCTACGAGTCTCTGGCACTCCGATATGACGCCCTCACCGCCGACGTGGACCATGAGGCCTGGGCCGACTACCTGGAAAAGCACTTCTCCCGCAGTCCAATCCCCATCCACACCGTCCTGGACCTGGCCTGCGGCACCGGCGCCATGACCTGCCTGCTGGCCCAGCGGGGCTATGAGATGATCGGCGTGGACCTGTCGGCGGAGATGCTCTCCGTGGCCTCGGAGAAGGCCCAGAGCCTCACCGGCGTCATCCCCCCCATGTTCCTTCAGCAGCCCATGGAGGAGCTGGATCTCTACGGCACCATCGACGCCTGCGTCTGCTGTCTGGACAGCATCAACTATGTGACCCGGCCCAAGGCCCTGCTGCGCGCCTTTCAGCGGGTCCATCTCTTCCTGATGCCCGGCGGGCTCTTCCTCTTCGACGTCAACACCCCGGAGAAGCTGGAGGGGCTGGACGGCGGCATGTTCATCGACGAGACCGACGACACCTACTGCGTCTGGCGGGCGGACTATGCCCGGCGGAGCAGGATCTGTACCTACGGCTTCGACCTCTTCTTCCGCCAGGACGACGGCCTCTGGCGCCGGGAGGAGGAGGTCCACCAGGAGCGGGCCTACACGCCGGAGGAGCTCACCGAGCTGCTCCGGACGGCCGGCTTCACCCACATCAAACAGTACGGCGACCGGAAGATGCGGCCGCCCAAGTCCGGCGAGGACCGGATATTTTTTGCAGCCCGAAAGGAACTATAATATAGTATGGATGAGATCGTACGCATGATCACCGGCGACGGCGCGGTAAAGGCCATCGCCGTCACCGGAAAGGACCTGGTGGAGCGCGCCCGCCAGATCCATAAGCTCGCCCCCCTGGCCACCGCCGCCCTGGGCCGCAGCCTCATGGGCTGCTCCATGATCGGCGCCACTTTAAAAGAGGAAAAGGGCTCCGTCACCCTGCGCATCAAGGGAGGCGGTCCCCTGGGGAGCATCATCGCCGTATCCGACTCCCAGGGCAACGTGCGGGGCTACCTGCAAAACGGCCAGGTGGAGCTGCCCCTGAAGGGGCCCGGCAAGCTGGACGTGGGCGCCGGTGTGGGCACCGACGGCTTTTTGACCCTCATCAAGGACATCGGCCTCAAGGAGCCCTATGTGGGCAGTGTCCCCCTGGTGAGCGGCGAGATCGCCGAGGACCTCACCGCCTACTTTGCCGCCAGCGAGCAGATCCCCACGGCCTGCGGCCTGGGCGTGCTGGTGGACACCGACCAGTCCGTCCTCTGCGCCGGCGGCTACATGCTCCAGCTGCTGCCCGGCGCCGACGACGCCGTCATCGACCGTCTGGAGGAGGCCGTGCGCCGTCTGGGACCCGTCACCGAGGTCCTCCGCCAGGGCGCCGACGCCGCCGAGGTGCTGAACCGGCTGCTGGAGGGCATGGAGCCCGAGCTGCTGGAGCGCACCCCCGTCTCCTACAAGTGCTACTGTGACCGTGACCGGGTCTCCCAGGCCATCATCAGTCTGGGCAAGGAGGAGCTGCGGGACATGATCGACAAGGAGGGCTCCGCCGACCTCACCTGCCAGTTCTGCGACAAGGTATACCACTTCTCCAAGGAGGAGCTTGAGGCTCTGCTGGCCTCCGCCACAGAGGACTGAGTTTCTCCCCTTTCCGCTCCGGGAGGGCCCAAAAGGGCCCTTCCAGGGGGCTGGAAAGAAAAAATGAAAAAATTTGATTTTTAGTGTTGACAGATCGGGGTCGGCTTGCTATAATAACTTTCGCCGTCTGACAAGAGCGGCCAACAGGGGAGCATAGCTCAGCTGGGAGAGCGCATGCCTTACAAGCATGATGTCACAGGTTCGAGCCCTGT
>NZ_CALXEE010000100.1 GCF_944387245.1 uncultured Intestinimonas sp.
ACCGTCCGCGGCGGCATGACCTCTCACGCCGCCGTGGTGGCCCGCGGCATGGGCACCTGCTGCGTGTCCGGCTGCGGTGAGATCGTGGTGGACTACGCCGCCAAGCAGTTCACCCTGGGCGGCAAGGTCTACAAGGAGGGCGACTGGATCTCCCTGGACGGCTCCACCGGCAACATTTACGGTGAGGCCGTGCCCACCGTGCCCGCCGATCCCGGCTCCGGCTACTTCGGCCGCCTGATGGGCTGGGCCGACAAGTACCGCCAGCTGGGTGTCTACACCAACGCCGACACCCCCCGCGACGCCAAGCAGGCCGTCACCTTCGGCGCCGAGGGCATCGGTCTGGTCCGCACCGAGCACATGTTCTTCGAGGGCGACCGGATCAAGGCCGTCCGCGAGATGATCGTGGCCGAGAACACCGAGGAGCGCAAGAAGGCCCTGGCCAAGCTGCTGCCCTATCAGCAGGGCGACTTCGAGGGCATCTACGAGGTCATGGGCGAGCGCCCGGTGGTCATCCGCTACCTGGATCCCCCGCTCCACGAGTTCCTGCCCACCAAGCCCGGCGACATCGCCGAGCTGGCCGCCGACATGGGCATCACCGCCGAGCGGCTCACCGAGGTGGTGGCCTCCCTCCACGAGGTCAACCCCATGATGGGCTTCCGCGGCTGCCGTCTGGCCGTGGCCTATCCCGAGATCGCCGAGATGCAGACCACCGCCGTCATCACCGCCGCCATCAACGTCACCAAGAAGGGCCAGTACAAGATCAAGCCCGAGATCATGATCCCCCTGACCACCGACGTCAAGGAGATGAAGTACGTCAAGGAGATCGTGGTGAGCACCGCCGACAAGATCATTGCCGAGTCCGGCATCGATCTGAAGTATGAGGTGGGCACCATGATCGAGGACCCCCGCGCCGCCCTGCTGGCCGGTGAGATCGCCACCGAGGCCGAGTTCTTCTCCTTCGGCACCAACGACCTCACCCAGCTGACCTTTGGCTTCAGCCGCGACGACGCCGGTAAGTTCCTGGGCTACTACTACGACAAGAAGATCTACGAGTCCGATCCCTTCGCCCACCTGGACCAGAACGGCGTGGGCAAGCTGGTGGACATGGCCGTCAAGGCCGGCAAGGCTGTCCGGCCCGAGATGCATATGGGCATCTGCGGCGAGCACGGCGGCGATCCCACCTCCGTGGAGTTCTGCCACAAGGTGGGTCTCACCTACGTCTCCTGCTCTCCCTTCCGTGTGCCCATCGCCCGTCTGGCCGCCGCTCAGGCCGCCATCAAGAACCCCCGCAAGTAAGGGTCCTGCGGAGCGCATAGGATAAGAACAATCGCCCCGGCTCAACTGAGCCGGGGCGATCTTTTTGCAGGCTATCCCCCGGTCTGCCGGGGCTTTCAACTAGGACCGAACGGGGAGAATCTCCCTGTGATTAAGAGATATTCTGGGCTGAAACGACAGACATGGTATGGCGGGGTATCTCAACGCAGGCGAGCGCCCGTTCCGGCCGACGGCCGGCAGAGGTATAAGGCTCGGCTCTTGCAGCAGATAAGACAGATTTTCGTTTACTTTCCAAATATTTGGGGGTATGATGATAAGGCGTAAAAAAGCCGGCGGGGCATCCGGCGGCAGAGGTGCAGAAAAGGGGAGACTGCTGTGAACAGCGGCAAGAGAGGGTCCATCAATACGGCGCTGAGCATCCTGTTGATGATCGCTTGCGTGAGCATGCTCATTTTTGGCGTGATCCTGGTGCGCGCCAAGCTGCTCCAGAACACCCAGGACCTGGGCATGTCCCTGGCGGAGAGCTACGCCGCCGAGGAGGAGCTCCGCGTGGCCACCTTCCGGAATTTCCTGGACCTGGGCTGCCAGTACGTGGAGGAGATGAGCCGCTCCGGCGCGGAGACGGAGGAGCTCCAGCAGTGGCTCCACAGCTATTTCACCAAGATCACCTCCATCGTGGGCGAGAACGTCATCGACCCCTATGCCGTCATTGACGGAGCCATCGTGGCCGCCAATCCCTGGGCGGGGGACGGGGGCTACGACTATGAGAGCACGGACTGGTACCAGATGGCACTGGAGGCCCACGGGCAGGTCATCTTCACCGACGCCTACATCGACGCCATCACCGGAAAGCCCGTCATCACGGTGGCGAGAAAGTTCCAAAACTCTAACAACGTGCTGGCCATGGACATCTTTCCTCAGAATTTCCACGAGCTGGTGGGGAGCAAGAGCCTGCCCGAAAACGGCTCGCTCTATCTATGTGACTCCAAAGGCACCCTCCTCTATGCCACCACCAAGTGGAATGTATCCGACGAGGAGCTCCAGCACTTTACCGATGAGCTGCTCCAGGGGATCCGGGACGGGTCTCTGCTGGCCTACGATGCCTCCTTCCGGGACCCTGACGGGGTGGAACGGGGGGCCTACTATTATGAGATGAGCAACGGCTGGACCGTCATCCTCACCATCCCCTTCCAGACCGTCCTCATGGGAGAGCGCAATCTCCCCGTCATGGTGCTGGTGGCTGTCTCCGCGCTGGTGATGGCGGTTATGGTGATTATGGTGCTCCGGGACCTGGTAAACAGCCGGCGCATCCGGCGGGCCGACAGCACCATCCACATCCTGGGCGATTCCTTCTACGCCATCTACCGGGTCAACTACAAAACCGCCACCTATGAGGCCATCAAGCTCTCCCCGGACATGGTGGGCACCCTGCCGGAGACGGGAGATTACCAGAGCCTCATCGACATCATCGGCACCCTGGTGGAGCCCGACACCTTCCACGAGTTCGCCCTGGCCTTCTCCCTGGAGAGCATCCGCCAGCGGGTGGCCGCCCGGATTCCCGACTACGGTGGGGATTACCAGCGCCGCTTCGGCGATGTCTACAAGTGGGTGAACGTCCGCACCCTCTACGACGGCAGCCGGGCCCCGGACGAGGTCATTCTCTGCTTCCGGGAGGTGGACCTGGAAAAGCGCCAGCAGCTCCAGCATATGCGCATCCTCCAGGAGGCCCTGGACACCGCCAAGAAGAGCACCAGAGCAAAAAACGCCTTCTTCTCCAACATGTCCCACGATATGCGCACCCCCCTCAACGCCATCATCGGCCTCTCCGAGCTGGCCCAGCGGGACCGGGGCGACCAGGAGAAGGTGGACGGCTACATGCGGAAGATCGAGTTTTCGGGCAAGCAGCTGCTCACCCTCATCAACGACATCCTAGAGCTCTCACGGCTAGAGTCCGGCCGCAACCCCCTGGACTGCCGGCGCTTCGATCTCCGGCAGTGCGTAGAGGATCTGACCGCCGTCTTCTACGATATGGCGGAAAAGGACGACCGGAACTTCTCGGTGAAGCTGGAGATCACCGACACCATGGTGGAGGGCGACCCCCACAAGCTGGGACAGATCCTCAACAACCTCATCTCCAACGCCTTCAAGTACAGCCGGAACGGAGACCGGGTGGAGGTGACGGTGAAGCAGTTCCACTTCCAGCAGCACAGCAAATATCAGTTCACCGTGGAGGACACGGGCATCGGCATGTCGGAGCAGTTTTTGGAGCACATCTTTGACCCCTATGCCCGGGAGACCCGGTTCACCTCCCAGACGGTCACCGGCACCGGCCTGGGCATGCCCATCGTCCAGAGCCTGGTCCAGCAGATGAGCGGCGAGATCACGGTGGAGAGCACGCTGGGGAAGGGGAGCCGCTTCACGGTGACCCTGCCCATGGAGGCCGTCCGGACGGAGGAGGGGGCGGAGGAGCCGACGCCGGAGGAGGAGGCCGTGGAGCTCACCGGAAAGCGGGTCCTCCTGGCAGAGGACAACGAGCTCATCATGGAGATCAGCCAGTCCATCCTCACCATGAATGGGATGGAGGTGATTCCGGCGGTAAACGGCGCCGAGGCGGTGGAGCGCTTCGCGGAAAGTCCGCCCAGCTCCATCGACGCCATCCTTATGGATATGCAGATGCCCGAGATGGACGGCTGCCAGGCGGCCCAGGCCATCCGGTCCATGGACCGGCCCGACGCGGCCACGGTGCCCATCATCGCCGTCACCGCCAACGCCTTTGCCGAGGACATCGCCAAGACCACCGAGGCGGGTATGGACGCCCACGTCTCCAAGCCCATCGATTTCGCCGTGCTGAACCGGACCCTGGCCCGGCTCATTAGCGGAGAGAAAAGGCCTCAAATGCCCGGGAAGGCTTGACTTTTCCCGCCGGGGCACATAAAATGGACCACACATACATTTTCGAGGAAAAGGATTGAGATAAATGGCACAGGACAAGAAGCAGGTGGAGCAGATCACCGATATGGAGGTGGACTTCGCCCAGTGGTACACCGACGTGTGCAAGAAGGCGGAGCTCATCGACTACTCCAGCATCAAGGGCATGTTCATCTACCGCCCCTACGGCTACGCCATCTGGGAGAACATCCAGCGCATGATGGACGCCGAGTTCAAGAAGTACGGCCATGAGAACGTGTACCTGCCCGTGCTCATCCCCGAGAGCCTCCTCCAGAAGGAGAAGGACCACGTGGAGGGCTTTGCCCCCGAGTGTGCCTGGGTGACCATGGGCGGCAGCGACAAGCTGGAGGAGCGCTACTGCGTCCGCCCCACCAGTGAGACCCTGTTCTGTGAGCACTACAAGAACATCATCCACTCCTGGCGTGACCTGCCCAAGCTCTACAACCAGTGGTGCTCCGTCCTCCGCTGGGAAAAGACCTCCCGCCCCTTCCTGCGCCACCGGGAGTTTCTGTGGCAGGAGGGCCACACCATGCACGCCACCGCTGAGGAGGCCCGTGAGGAGACCCAGCGGATGCTGAACGTCTACGCAGACTTCCTGGAGAACGTGCTGGCCATGCCCGTGGTCAAGGGCCAGAAGACCGACAAGGAGAAGTTCAACGGCGCCGAGGAGACCTACACCGTGGAGTGCATGATGCACGACAAGAAGGCCCTCCAGGCCGGCACCAGCCACTACTTCGGCGACGGCTTCGCCAAGGCCTTCGACATCACCTTTACCGGCAAGGACAACCAGCTCCACTACCCCCACCAGACCTCCTGGGGCGTGTCCACCCGAATGATCGGCGGCATCATCATGACCCACGGCGACAACAACGGCCTGGTGCTGCCCCCCCGCATCGCCCCCATCCAGGTGGTCATCATCCCCGTGGCCCAGCACAAGGAGGGCGTCCTGGAGGCCAACCGGGCCGTCATGGACCGCCTGGTCAAGGCCGGCTTCCGGGTGAAGATGGACGACTCCGACCAGTCCGCCGGCTGGAAGTTCGCCGAGTACGAGATGAAGGGCATCCCCCTCCGCCTGGAGCTGGGTCCCAAGGACATCGAGAAGAACCAGTGCGTCCTGGTCCGCCGGGACAGCGGCGAGAAGACCTTCGTCTCCCTGGACGGCATCGAGGACACCGTGGCCGCGATGCTGGACTCCATCCACGACGGCCTCTACGCCAAGGCCAAGAAGAACCTGGAGGACAACACCTACGCCTGCTCCAGCCTGGAGGAGGTCCGGGAGAAGATGCAGGAGCGGGGCGGCTTTGCCAAGACCATGTGGTGCGGCGATGAGGCCTGTGAGATCCGCATGAAGGAGGAGGCCGGCGTCACCTCCCGCTGCATCCCCTTCGCTCAGGAGCACCTGGGCGACGTGTGCCCCATCTGCGGCAAGCCCGCCAAGCACATGGTCTACTGGGGCGTGGCGTATTAAGCTTCTTCTCTCAAAAATGCAAGCATTTTTTCGAAGAGATGCAGCCTGCTGCGTCGCACTTCGTCGGGGCAAAGTCCACACCGCTCATCCTGGCCTGACGGCCAGGCATCGCTCCGCTTCCTTGCCCCTCCTCTCCCAAACAAACCCGCTTCGCTGGGCTTTGTTTGGGGCCCCGACTCGCACGCTTGCAGGCTGAGCAGAGTTTTTTCCGAGGCACATGTCCCCGGAAAAAACAGATTG
>NZ_CALXEE010000101.1 GCF_944387245.1 uncultured Intestinimonas sp.
GCTGAGCTGTGATGGGTTGACTTTCAGCAGCGGATGTGCTATACTGCCCACGCTTACTCGGAGGGCAAGTCATTCGGCAGAAATGATGAGCCGGATAAGAGGACAGGCTGAGACGCCTGTTTTCTTATCCGGCTTTTTATTTTGCGGGGAGGAGAAAGGATCATGGACCTTCTGCGGGAAAACGTGGGGAGGCTGTACGGGCGGTATCTGGCCGCGGCCTTTGGCAGCGCCCTCATCAGCTCCATCTACGGCATGGTGGACATGGCCATGGTGGGGCAGTACCAGGGCCCGGAGGGCACCGCCGCCCTGGCGGTGGTGGCTCCCGTTTGGAACCTGATTTACAGCCTGGGGCTCCTCACCGGCATCGGCGGCTCGGTGCTCTTCGCCGCGGCCAGAGGGAGCGGTGTCCGGGGGAAGGAGGCCGAGAACCAGTATTTCACCGCCGCCCTCCTGGCCTCTGTGGTCCTGGCCGCCCTGTGCTGGGCCGTGGTGGGCCTCTTTGACGCCCCCCTCCTCCGGTTCTTTGGCGCCGAGGATACCCTATTGCCCTTGGCCCGGCGGTATCTGCTGCCGGTGAAGTTCGGCGTCCCCCTCTTCCTTCTCAACCAGATGCTCTCCTGCTTCCTCCGCAACGACGGCGCTCCGGGGCTGGCCACCGGAGCCGTCCTGGCCGGCGGAATATTCAACATCTTTGGGGATTACTTTTTTGTGTTCGGCCTGGATATGGGTATCTTTGGTGCTGGATTGGCCACGGTGCTGGGGGCCCTCATCACCTTCTGCGTCCTCCTCAGCCACTTTTTCTCCCCCAAAAACACGCTGAGGCTGGTCCGGCCCACCCGGCTGGCGGTCCGGCTGGCGAAGATTGGCACCACCGGCTTCTCCGCCTGCTTTGTGGACGCCGCCATGGGCATCCTGACCATCCTGTTCAACCGGCAGATCATGACCTATGCCGGAGCTGACGCGCTGTCGGTGTATGGCATCCTGGTAAATGTCAGCACCTTTGTCCAGTGCTGCGCCTACAGCGTGGGACAGGCTGCCCAGCCCATCCTCTCCACCAACTTCGGGGCGGGACGGTGGGACCGCATCCGGGCCACCCTCCGCTGCTCCCTGCTGGCTACCGCCGCATTCAGCCTCTTCTGGACGGCGGCGGCTTTGGGTGCACCCCTGGTCTTCGTCTACATCTTCATGTCGCCCACGCCGCAGGTGCTGGCCATCGCCCCCGCCATCATCCGCTGCTATGGTCTCTCCTTCCTGCTGCTGCCCTTCAACATTTTTTCCACCTATTATTTTCAGTCCCTGCTGCGCCCCCTGCCCGCCATGGCGGTGTCGGTGGCCCGGGGGGCCCTCATCAGTGGGTTCCTCATCCTGACCCTCCCCGCCCTGCTGGGGGCGGACGCCCTGTGGCTGGCCATGCCCATCACCGAGCTGGTGGTGGCGTTGCCGGTGGCCGCCCTCATGCTGAGGGACACCCGGCAGGGGACAAAAAAGCGCACCCTCCACTGAGGGTGCGCTTTGCGTTATGGGGGAATTTACTCGCCCTTCACCAGGGCCTCGCCGACGGTGTAGATGTCGCCGGCGCCCACGGTGAGGATGAGGTCACCGGGCTGGGCCAGCTCCTTGAGGGCGGCGGTGACCTCAGGCAGGGTGGCGTAATACCGGGCGCCGGGGATGCGGTCGGCCAGGTCCTTGGAGGAGATGCCGATGTCGTTGGTCTCCCGGGCGGCAAAAATCTCCGCCAGGAGGGTGATATCGGGCTTCTTCAGCACCTCCACGAAGTCGTCAAAGAGGGCGGCAGTGCGGGTGTAGGTGTGGGGCTGGAAGGCGCAGATGACCCGCTTGTAGCCCAGGGTGCAGGCGGTGTCCAGCAGGGCTTTGAGCTCGCCGGGGTGGTGGGCGTAGTCGTCATAGACCTCAGCGCCGTGGTAGGTGCCCTTGTGCTCGAACCGGCGTCCGGCGCCCCGGAACTGGGCCAGGCCCCGCTCCACCGCCTCGCCGGGCACGCCCAGAGCGATGGCAGAGGCTGCCGCCGCCAGAGCGTTCTTCACATTGTGGAGGCCGGGGATGGACAGGGACACATGGGCGTAGACCGCATCCCGGTAGATGACGTCGAAGGTGGGCAGGACGTTGGTCCAGGTGAGATTGGCGGCGTGGACGTCGCCCTCCTCCAGACCGAAAGTGGTGATGGGGCGGGTTTCGCCGGCCAGGGTGTGCATGGTGTTGGCATCGTCCCGGTTAGCGATGATCCGGCCACCCTCAGGAACCAGGTCGGCGAAGCGGCGGAAGGAGTGCTCCACGTCGTCCAGGTCCTTGAAGAAGTCCAGGTGGTCGGCCTCGATATTCAGAATGACGGCGATGGTGGGGAAGAAGGAGAGGAAAGAGTTGCAGTACTCACAGCTCTCCAGGATGATGGTGTCTCCCTTGCCCACCCGGTGGCCGGCCCCCAGCAGGGGGAGGGTGCCGCCGATCATCACCGTGGGGTCCAGCCCGGCGGCCATGATGATGTGGGTGCACATGGAGGTGGTGGTGGTCTTTCCATGGGTGCCGGAGATGCACAGGGCGTGCTTGTAGCCCCGCATGATGGCGCCCCACGCCTGGGCCCGCTCAAAGACGGGGATGCCCGCGGCATGGGCGGCGGCGATCTCCGGGTTGTTGTCGTGGACGGCGGCGGTGCGGATGACCAGCTCGGCCTGGCCCAGATTCTCGGCCCGGTGGCCGATGTGGATGGTGATGCCCAGGCTACGCAGGTGTTCCACCGCGGGACCCTCCCGCATGTCAGAGCCGGTGATGACCATGCCGGCGCCGTGGAGGACCTCGGCCAGAGGCGCCATGGAGACGCCGCCGATGCCGATGAGATGGGCCCGGTGTCCGGGGGCGATATAGGGACGAATATCCATGTCAGTCATGGGTTTACACACCCTTTTTGGAAGATTATAATGTGGCGTATCGGGAGAGGAGGAACAGAGGACCCGACCGCCCGCAAAAATGGCCCGTCCGGTCCCGGCCGCGGCGGGCCAAGCCCCGTGGGCCTTTGTTTCGTACCCTTCATTATACAGCCATTATAGGCGCTAAGCAAGGAAAAGATACCTGGGAGGGGATAAAATGGAGTGGGAACGGGTACCGGGGCCGGTGAGGACCTGCTGCGCGACCCTGTGGGCGGCGGGGGAGGCGGCCTGCCCCGTGGGGGGCTGCGTCCGGGATAGCCTGCTGGGGCGGACGCCGGGGGACTGGGACGTGGCCACCTCGGCCCGGCCGGAGACCGTCCAAGCCCTCTTTGCCCGCACCGTCCCCACCGAACTCCGCCACGGCACTGTGACAGTGCTTTTGGACGGCATGTCCCTGGAGGTCACCGCCTTCCGCCGGGAGGAGGGCTATTCCGACGGCCGCCGGCCCGACCGGGTGGTGTTCGGAGTGGGGCTCACCGAGGACCTGGCCCGGCGGGATTTTACCATTAACGCCATGGCCCTCCTGCCCGACGGCACCGTGGCCGATCCCTTCGGCGGCCGGGCCGACCTGACGGCAGGGCTGGTTCGCTGCGTGGGGGACCCGGAGCGGCGGTTCCGGGAGGACGCCCTGCGGATGCTCCGAGCGGTGCGCTTCGCCGCCCAGCTGGGCTTTGCCATCGAGGAGGAGACTGCCGCCGCCCTCCGCCGGGAGGCGGCGGGGCTGGAGCAGGTGTCCGGCGAGCGGGTCCGGGCGGAGCTGGAAAAGACCCTCCTCTCCCCGCGGCCGGAGCTGTGCGTCCTGCCGGTGGAGCTGGGGATGCTCACCCGCTTCGGCGCCCCGGCCCGGCAGGTGGACCTGACCGGTCTGGCCGTCCTCCCGGCTACGCCGGAGGAGCGATGGCGGGGGTTTTGTCAAAGAACTGGACTGGACATCAATACGCTGCCGGTGGAGCGGCGCCTCCGCCGGGCGGTGCTGGCGGACCGGTCGCCGGTGCCCGCCCTCACAGGCGGAGAGCTGCACGCCATGGGGTTCCGGGGTGCTGCCATCCGGGCGGCACTGGATACGCTGAAAAGCCATATTTTTGAATACCCAGAGGATAATACAAAAGAGAAGTTACGAGAAGTTTTGAAAAAAGCGGGGCTCTGACAGTGTCAGAGCCCCGCTGCTGTATCCGGATCAGGCGTGGAACAGGGTAACGAAGAGCCGGTAGTCCTCCTCCATTTTGGGGAGAAGAGGGTAGGAGTAGCCGTGGAGGACCCAGTCCACCACCACCCCCCGGAAGTGGCGGAAACAGAAATCGGCGATCCATTCGGGAGAATGTCCGGGGGCCAGGATGCCCTCCCGCTCCGCCTGGCGGAAGCACTCCACCATGGAGCGGAGTGTGTACCGGCTGGGGTCCATGCTCTTGGTGCCGGGCTCGGCGATGCGCTGCTGGTAGTAGCGGCCGATGAGCTCGCCGCTGTGCTCCATAAACCGGCCGTAGGCCGACAGGAGCCGCCACAGCCGCTGGTCGGGGCTCTCATCCCCGCTGTTCTCCAGCACGGAGTGCATATAGTCATCCAGGGGGGCGAAACCGTGCTCCAGCAGGGCCTCCTTGGAGGAAAAGTGATGGTAAAAGGCACCGGTGGTGATGCCGGCAGCCTTGCAGATGTCCCGGACGGACACCTTGTCAAAACCCCGCTCCCGCATGAGCTCCAGGGCGGCGTACAGGATTTTTCGCTCCGTCTCCTGGCTCTGGAGCTTTCTCCGCTGGGCATACTCCATGTGTGAGCCTCCTTTCTTCCCGTTGACAAGGGGAATGGGATAGCCTATAATACAAGGTAGCATAACACCGTTATGTGAGACTATACATGCTGATTATATATCGGGGGCGTGAGCCCTGTCAACAGATGGAGATGATGTCCGAATGGCCCCTCGTAAGATCGCCCTGCTTACCGACTCCTGTGCCGATCTGTCCGCCCGGGTGGCGGAGGAGAACCGCATCCATGTGGTCCCTCTGCGCATCCGCTGCGCCGACGGGGAGTACCGGGACGGCGTGGATATCCACGCCGCCGATATCTATGCCCGGCTGAAGCGGGGAGAGCTGCCCAAGACCTCACTGCCCACGGGGGAGGACATCTCGGCGGCCTTCGACCGCATCGCCGAGCAGGGCTATGACGGGGTCATCGCGGTGATGCTCTCCGGAGGGCTCTCCGGCACCTATAACATGGTGCGGCTTATGGCAGAGGAGCGGAAGGACCTGGAGATCAAGGTCTATGACTCGGTGAGCGGCTCTCTGGGCATCGGCATAACCATGCTGCAGCTGGCTGAGGACCTGCGTGGCGGGGCCTCCTGGCGGGAGCTCACGCACAAGCGGGTACCCCAACTCATCAAAGGGACCACCCCCTTCTTCTCGGTGGATACGCTGGAGTACCTCCAGAAGGGAGGGCGCATCGGCAAGGTGGCGGCCATGGCGGGCACCATGCTCCAGATCAAGCCCCTCATCACCTTCGCCGCTGACGGGCAGCTCCAGTCCGTGGCCAAGGTCCGTGGCCGGAAGCAGGTCATGGACAAGCTGGTGGACCTGACGGTGAAGGCCTGCGGCAGCCATAAGAAGTATAACATCGCGGTGGCCAACGGCGGCGCTCCGGAGGAGATGGAGGAGCTGCGGGAGAAACTGAAGGCGGCGCTGCCCAATTACGACCACATCTGGGACGGCCAGATTGACGGCACCCTGAGCGTCTACATCGGCGACGGTATTCTGGGGGCTGGCGTCCAGGTGCTGGACTGACAGAGTCCCATCCATATGCGGGAAGAAAAAGGACCCGCTTCAGAACAATGAACTGCCCCATGTTGTGCGGACAGTACAAAAAAGAGCCCCCGGTAGGAAAGATTGAGTTTTAAGCGGAGAGGCGT
>NZ_CALXEE010000102.1 GCF_944387245.1 uncultured Intestinimonas sp.
ACAAAATTCGTGCTCTATCGTCAAAGTCACAATAAGGAGAAGAAGGACCGGATCGCGCTGGTGAAGGACAAGCGCGGCTGATGAATTTTGTTCCCCGCCGCGTCTGCGGCGTACAAGCAGTCCCGGAGACTGCTTGGCGCAAGGCGGGATTCAGTCCCGCCGCGCAGGTGAAATGACGAAGGGGGTCCCCACAGGGCAGCGCCCTGTGGGGGAGACAAAATTCGTGCTCTATCGTCAAAGTCACAATAAGGAGAAGAAGGACCGGATCGTGCTGGTGAAGGACAAGCGGCAGAACTGATTTTTTCGGAAAATCGGAAAACGATTTTACGGTCCGCAGCGTCTAAAGGAGTATCCGTGCAGACCGAACGCAAAAAAGCCCACACAGCGGCATCTGGAAGAACAGTCAAGGGGAGAGGAGTGTTCACAATGAAGATCGGCGTGTATGGCGGAACCTTTGACCCACCCCACCTGGGGCACATGGAGGCGGCCCGGGCGGCGGCGGCCCTGCTGGAGCTGGACAAGATCCTGTTCGTGCCGGCGGCCATCCCGCCACACAAGGCGCTGCCGCCGGAGGCCGTGCCGGCGGAGGACCGGCTGGCCATGACAGCCCTGATGGCGGACGGCGTCTGCCTGGAGATGGGGCGGCCCGGCCTGGCCCAGGCCGATGGCCTGGAGCTCTCCCGTCAGGGCAAGAGCTACACGGTGGACACCCTGGAGGAGCTGCGCCGGCGCTATCCGGACGACGAGCTGTGGCTCCTCATGGGGACGGACATGTTCCTCACCCTTCAGAACTGGCGGAACCCGGAGCGGATCACCGCCCTGGCCGGCATCGCCGCCTTTGCACGGCGGGAGTCGGACGCAGGGGAGCTGCTGAAAACCCAGGGCCACTATCTCCGGGAGCGCTTCGGCGCCCGGGTGGCGGTGGTGGAGCTGCCCCAGATCATCGACCTCTCCTCCACCCAGGTCCGGGCTCTGCTGGACACCGACCGGGCCAAGGTGCGGGACGCCCTCTGGTGCCAGGTCTACGGCTACATCCTCCGCTACGGGCTCTACGACGTGAAGGCCGATCTCAAGCACCTGGATGACGACGACCTCCGCTGCGCCTCTCTCTCTATGGTGAAGGCCAAGCGCATCCCCCACATCCGGGGCTGCGAGGAGGAGGCTGTGCGGCTGGCCCAGCGCTGGGGCGCTGACCCCCACCTGGCCCGCCGGGCGGGCATCCTCCACGACTGCACCAAGTACCTGGATCTGGAGGAACAGCTGGCCCTGTGCGAGCAGTACCACATCCAGCTGGACGAGCTGGAGCGGGTGGCGGTAAAGCTCCTCCACTCCAAGACCGGCGCCGCAATCGCCCGGCACGTGTTCGGCGAGCCGGAGGAGTTGTGCAACGCCATCTACTGGCACACCACCGGCAAGGCGGACATGGACCTCCTCTCCAAGATCCTCTATCTGGCCGACTACATCGAGCCCTCCCGGGCCGACTTCGAGGGCCTGGAGGAGCTGCGGCGGCTGGCCTACACAGACATCGACAAGGCCCTGCTCCTGGGCTGTGAGCTGACCATCCAGGATATGAAGGAGCGGGGGGTGCCGGTACACACCAATACCCTCCAGGCGCGAGACTTCCTGAAAGGACGGACCTGATGAACCCGGAGAAAGAGAACAGAAATGGCGGCAAGCACCTGCCAAAAAAAGGAGACCAGAGTCAAACGTCTCCCAAACAGCCGAAAAAGACCCTGACGCCCAGGCAAAAGGTCCTCCGGGCGGTCTATCTCATCATCACCATCCTGGCCGCCCTGGTGGTGGTGGTTTTCGCGGTGTCCCGGTTCCTCTTTGTCAAGCCGGAAATCCCCGTCAAGACAGACCCCAAAACCACGGAGAGCATCGCCCCGACGGAGCCCACCGAGTCCCCTGAGATCACCGGGGACGAGGCCCCGGACCTGGCGGCGGCGGGCCGGAAGGAGGACTACTACACCTTCCTGCTGGTGGGCCGTGACACGGGGGGCGGCGGCAACACCGACACCATCATGGTGGTCTCCTACGACGTAAAGAACCAGGAGCTCAACGCCATGAGCATCCCCCGGGACACCATCGTCAACAAGTCCTGGGACATCAAGAAGATCAACTCGGTCTATAACTACGCCGGCGGCGGGGAGAAGGGCATGGCGGCCCTGATGGACACCGTGTCCGACACCATCGGCTTTGCCCCCGACTTCCACATCGTGGTGGAGTGGGAGGCGGTGGGCAAGCTGGCCACCGCCATCGGCGGGGTGGACTTCGACGTCCCTGTGAACATGAACTACGACGACCCCACCCAGGACCTCCACATCCACATCAACAAGGGCTTCCAGCACCTGGACGGGGAGCAGGTCATGCAGGTTCTCCGGTTCCGCAAGAACAACAACGGCGCCCCCGGCATCTACAACCAGGGCGACATCGGCCGTATCCAGGTCCAGCAGGGCCTGCTGATGGCCATTGCCGAAAAGCTTCTCCAGCCCGCGGTGGTCTCCCACATTCCCGACCTGGTGGACATCTTCGTGGAGAACGTGGAGACCGATCTTACCATTCCAAACCTGCTGTGGCTGGCCAAGTCGGCCATCCAGGGGGGACTGCGGACGGACAGCGTCAGCTTCGTCACCCTGCCCGCCAACTACAACGGCTATTTCTGGAGTTACAGCATCGGCCGTAACGAGTCCTATGTATTCCCCTACGCCAGCGAGATCGTGGAATTGGTCAATGAGGACTTCAACCCCTACCTCACTGACGTGACCAAAGCCAACCTGAACATCGTCTATAAAAATTCCGACGGCTCCATCGCCGCCACCGGCGGAGCCATCAAGGACAGCAGGGCCAATGCGGCCTACTACGACTCCCTGAAGCCGGCGGAGACGAAACCTCCGGCCGAGACCGAGCCGCCGGCGGAGACGGAGACACCCACGGAGAGCCCTCTGCCCAGCCAGAGCGGCACGCCCACGGAAAGCGTACCGCCCGCTGAAACGGCGACGCCCACGGAGACGGTGCCGCCGGCGGCCACCGAGTCCCCCGCCGGGACCGGGACGCCGGAAGATACCACTGCTCCGCCTGCGGAGACCCAGGCCCCGGTCCTCAGCATCGCCCCTGGGGAGACCTCCGTCCCCTCCCAGGTCCCTGCGGAGACCCCTTCCGACGGGGCGACGTCCCCCGGTGACATCGGGATTCCGATTTTTACGCCGCCCGAGGTGCCGGCCGCCTGAGGAAGATGGTTGCATTTTCAAAGAAATTATGGTATCTTACAGGACGAATCGCGAGAAATCAGTCCCAATTTGACGGCACATGGACCGGGGACATTGTGAAAGGACGACGCACATGACCTCAGAGAGAGAACAGAAAAAGGGTGGCAGCCGCCTGGCCGGCAGCACAGAGCCGAAGTCCCCAAAGAGGCCGCGCAAGAAACTTACACCCAAGCAGAAGGCTATGCGGGCGGTATATATCATCGTCACCGTGCTGGCCGCCCTGGTGGTGATCGGCTTTGCGGTCTCCAGGCTGCTGTTCGTCAAGCCGGACATCTCCCAGAGCGGTGGGCGGCCCGAGCTGTCGGCGGGTGAGGGGACAGAAGGTGAACTGGACACCGAGACCCCCAGCGTGTACGGCAGCGGCCGGAAGGAAGATTTCTTTACGTTCCTGGTCATCGGCCGCGATACGGGCGGCGGCGGCAATACCGACACGCTGATGCTGGCGTCCTATGATGTGCCAAACCAGAAGCTCAACGTCATGAGCGTCCCCCGGGATACCATGGTCAATGTGTCCTGGGACATCAAGAAGATCAACTCGGTCTACAATTACGCAGGCGGCGGGGATGACGGTATCGACGCCCTGGATAAGGAGATCAGCCAGCTGGTGGGCTTTGTGCCCGACTTCCAGGTGGTAGTGGAGTGGGACGCCGTGGGCGAGCTGGTGGACGCCATCGGCGGCGTGTGGTTTGATGTGCCACGGAACATGAACTATGACGATCCCACCCAGGACCTCCACATCCACATCGACAAGGGTTATCAGCTCCTGGACGGCGAGGCCGCCATGGGGGTCATTCGCTACCGCCACGATAACGATATGCGCTACGGCTACCCTGACGGTGACCTGGGCCGTATCAAGACCCAGCAGGCCTTTCTGAAGGCGGTGGTGGAGCAGTGCCTCCAGATCAAGAACGTGACCAAGATCCAGCAGCTGGCGGAGGTCTTTAATAAAAACGTCACGACCAACCTCACCGTCCAGAACCTGTTCTGGTTTGGTCAGCAGGCCATCTTCGGCGGCCTGGATATGGAGAACGTGAACTTCGTCACCATGCCCTGCACCAACAAGTCGGTATGGAGCCGAAGCATCGGCGGCATGCTGTCCTATGTGGTGCCCAACACCGACGAGCTGGTGGATCTGGTGAACGAGTGCTTCAACCCCTACCTGGAGGACCTGAGCTCCAAGGAGCTGGACATCATGTATGTCAACTCCGACGGCACCATCGGTTCCAGCACCGGCCGTATGGAGGACACCACCCACAATTCCCTGGTGCACTCCCAGTCCAGCCGGCCCAGTACCAATCCGGCGCCTGTCGAGAGCGAGACGCCGGTGGAGACCGAGACCACGGCGCCGGATGGGACCGCCGCACCGGAGGAGACCACCACCCCGCCGGAGACGATGTCGCCGGAGCCGTCGGCCGCCCCCAGCACTACGCCTGATACGGGAAGTGGGGAGAGTACCGCGCAGCCGTCCGAGACGCCGGAGGCGTCTGCGGAGCCCAGCGCACAGCCGTCTGAGACGCCGGCTGCCACACCCACCCCGGTGCTTACCCCTGTCCCCGAGCCGGACAGTCAGGATGGCCCTCCCGAGGGCATCCCCATCTTATGATCGAAAAAGGAGAGAACGTCTATGACGTCTAAGGAAATGGCACTGACCATCGCCGGAGCCCTGGACAGCAAGAAGGGCCTGGACATCAAGGTCCTGGAGACCGGCGCCCTCACCACCCTGGCCGACTACTTCGTCATCTGCACCGCCACCTCCACCACCCAGGTGAAGGCCCTGGCCGATGAGTGCGAGAAGGTGATGAAGGAGCACGGCGAGCTGCCCCACCACATCGAGGGACACCGGGGCGGCACCTGGATCCTCATGGATTTCTCCTCCGTGGTGGTCCACCTCTTCATGGACGAGGCAAGAAAGTTCTATGATCTGGAGCGGCTGTGGAAGGACGCGGCCGAGGTAGATCTGAGCGACATCCTGAAGCCCAACTAAAGGCCGCGTCCTCCCGTCCGCAGGACGGGCGCGGCGTCAGCCGCGCACAAGCATCTTGGCCGTGGGCCAAGATCTTGCCGCAGGCGGGATTCACTCCCGCCGAGGAAGTACAATTTCCCACAGGGTCCCCGCGGAACAGGGGGAGCCTGTTTCGTGGGGCGCGCGGCCGAGGTAGATCTGAGCGACATCCTGAAGCCCAACTAAAGGCCGCGTCCTCCCGTCCGCAGGACGGGCGCGGCGTCAGCCGCGCACAAGCATCTTGGCCGTGGGCCAAGATCTTGCCGCAGGCGGGATTCACTCCCGCCGAGGAAGTACAATTTCCCACAGGGTCCCCGCGGAACAGGGGGAGCCTGTTTCGTGGGGCGCGCGGCCGAGGCAGATCTGAGCGACATCCTGAAGCCCAACTGAGGGCCGGTTGAAAAAACTGCTGGCGGGCGTCCCGGAAAGGCTTCCGGGACGCCCGTTTTGCGATTTTGGGGCAGAAATGTGGAGATGCAACCGCTGGTTG
>NZ_CALXEE010000103.1 GCF_944387245.1 uncultured Intestinimonas sp.
AAGGCCCTCCAGATCCACGGCGGCTACGGCTACATGCGGGACTACCCCATCGAGCGCATGTACCGCGACGCCCGCATTGTGCCCATCTACGAGGGCACCTCCGAGATTCAGAAGGTGGTCATCGCCAGAGAGCTGCTCAAGTAACTTTTTCAAGATCCCTCCCTACCCCAACACATACAGTGGAAACCGTCATTTTGGTCTGTGACCGAAATGACGGTTTTCCCGCTTTCCGATTTATGGTATGATGGACTGCACAGGAGGAGTGTGCGAAAGGAGGACGGATATGTCGGAACAGGACATCGCACGCTACAAGCACATTTTTGATGAGATCCTCCGGATGACCGACGACGGCTTCATCGTCGTGGACACCAACGGCATCGTGACGGACATCAATGACCAATATTGTGATTTTCTGGGCAAGCCCAAGGAGGAGATCGTGGGCTATCCCATCCAGAAGACCATCAGCAACTCCAAGATGGTGGATATCGTGAAGCGGCGGTACAGCGAGGAACTGGCCCTCCACAAGTTTCTGCCCGGACAGAGCAAGGAGAACGACAATAATTTCCTGCTGGTGAGCCGCTCCTGCGTCTGCGACGAAGAGGACCGGGTGGTGGCGGGGGTGGCCCAGGTCAAGTTCCGCCTTCAGACCCTGGACTCGGCCAAGCGGCTCATGAGCGAGTACGCCGAGCTGGAGTTTTATAAGGAGGAATACCACAAGACCGGCGGCTGCCGGGCCAGCTTTGACTCCATCGTGGGCAGCACCGAGGCCTTTCTGGAGAAAAAGCGCCTGGGGCTCAAGGCGGCCCGTACGGATTTTCCCGTCCTTCTCACCGGGGAGACGGGGACCGGCAAGGAGGTCTTTGCCCGGTCCATCCACAACGCCAGCAACCGGGCGGACAAGCCCATGGTGAGCATCAACTGCGCCGCCATCCCCAACGAGCTGCTGGAGTCGGAGCTCTTCGGCTACGTGGACGGCGCCTTCACCGGCGCCCGGAAGGGGGGCAAGCCGGGCAAGTTCCAGCTGGCCAATGGGGGGACCCTCTTCCTGGACGAGATCGGCGACATGCCCCTCAATATGCAGGCCAAGATCCTCCGCGCCCTCCAGGAGCGGGAGGTGGAGCCGGTGGGCGGATCGGGGCCCGTGTCGGTGGATGTGCGGGTGATCTCCGCCACCCGGCGCAACCTGCCCGCCCTCATCGAGGCCGGGGAATTCCGGGAGGACCTCTACTACCGCCTCAATGTCATCAACATCGAGATGCCGCCCCTGCGCTGCCGCCGGGCGGACATCCTGGAGCTGGCCAACTACTTCCTGGCCCGGCTCAACAAGGAGTTCCAGCGCACCACCGTCCTCTCCCCGGAGGTCAAGCAGTGTTTTGCCAGCTACCAGTGGCCGGGCAACATCCGGGAGCTGGACAACGTCATCAAGGGAGCCTACGCCACCTGCGACAGCTTCACCATTGACATGCGGGACCTGCCGGGCAAGATGTCCCAGCCCAGGGGACCGGCGGTGCCGGGCGCCGGCACCGGCAAGCAGCTCACCGAGCTCATGAACGACTACGAGCGGGAGATCATCCTGGCCGTCCTCCGGGACAAGGGGGGCAACTGCCAGCGGGCGGCGGAGGAGCTGGGCATCCACCGCAGCGCCCTCTACAAAAAGATGGCCAAGCTGGGCATCGATCCCGCCGCCGACTGCCGGGGCCGGAAACGCTGAGCGCCGGCCATTGCCGATTTTGCTTGCGCCGGGGCGGAAAAGCCTGTATACTGGTGGAAAAAACACAGGAGGCGGCGACATGGCCCGGATCGACAAGGAAAACTACTATTTGGATATTGCGGACACGGTGCTCAAGCGCTCCACCTGTCTGCGCCGGTGCTACGGCGCCATCATCGTGAAAAACGACGAGATCCTCTCCACCGGCTACAACGGCGCCCCCCGGGGCCGGAAGAACTGCACCGACCTGGGCCGCTGCACCCGGGAGGAGCTCCGGGTCCCCTCGGGACAGCGGTATGAGCTGTGCCGCTCCGTCCACGCCGAGGCCAACTGCATCATCTCCGCCCCCCGCAGCGCGACCCTGGGCTCCACCCTCTACCTGGCCGGCCGGGACGCCAAGACCGGGGAACTTCTCCCCGATGCCACCTCCTGCTCCATGTGCCGGCGGCTCATCATCAACGCCGGCATCCAGCGGGTGGTCATCCGCCGCACCCCCGACCAGTACAGCGTGGTCCACGTGGAGGACTGGATCCGGGAGGACGACAGTCTGCCCCAGGCCCTGGGAGAAGCCCCGGGCGGTGAGCACGGCTGCGGCTGCTGTGGGTAAGTATGAAAAAGGAAAAAGGACCGCCCCGGTGCGAAAGCACCGGGGCGGTCCTTTTCACATACCAGAGGGGTGTGTTCCCCCTGCTTTTCGTCATTTCGCCTGCGAATGTTCTTGACAGAAAAGCGAGGGGGACTTACAATATAAAAGGACAAAACTGAAGAACTTCAGGGGATGTTTTTCACGAGATCGTGTGGGTGAGCATCAAAGTCCAAGACCGTCTGATGCTCGGGGACCCACACGAGTCATTTTATGTGCCGGAGTCCGTCCGCCGCCTGCGGATGTGCCCCGGGACGTGAACCGAAATGATTAGACGGAGGTGTATCGAGAACCTATGGGATTTATCCTGATCGGAATTCTGATCGGGCTTGTCATCGCCTTCCCGCTGGGGGTCCTCTACCGCAAGAAAGTGGCGGAAAAGGAGATCGCCAGCGCCGAAGAGGAGGCCAAACGCATCATCAATGAGTCCATCAAGAGCGCCGAGAGCAAGAAGCGCGAGGCGCTGGTGGAGGCCAAGGAAGAGATCCTCAAAGCCCGAAACGAGTATGAGAAAGAGGCCAAGGAACGCCGGGCCGATCTCCAGAAGCAGGAACGCCGTCTCCAGCAGAAGGAGGAGAACCTGGACCGCAAGACCGAGAATATCGAGAAGAAGGAGGAGACCCTCTCCCGCAAGCTCTCCGAGCTGGAGGACGCCCGGGAGGAGGTAGCCACCCTCAAGCGCTCCGAGATGGAGGTGCTGGAGCGGATCTCCGGCTTTACCGCCGAGGAGGCCAAGAACTACATCATCTCCCAGCTGGAGCAGGAAGTCACCCATGAGTCCGCCATGAAGATCAAGGAGATTGAGGCCCACTACAAAGAAGAGGCTGACAACATCGCCCGTGAGCTCATCTCCGGCGCCATTCAGCGCTGCGCCGCCGACCATGTGGCGGAGGCCACCGTCTCCGTTGTGCCCCTGCCCAACGACGAGATGAAGGGCCGCATCATCGGCCGTGAGGGCCGCAACATCCGCACCCTGGAGACCATGACGGGTGTGGACCTCATCATCGACGACACGCCGGAGGCCATCACGGTCTCCTGCTTCGACCCGGTCCGCCGGGAGATCGCCCGCCTGGCCCTGGAGAAGCTCATCCAGGACGGCCGCATCCACCCCACCCGCATCGAGGAGATGGTGGAGAAGGCCAAGCGGGAGGTGGACGCCACCATCAAGGCCGAGGGCGAGCGGGCTGTCTTCGAGACCAACGTCCACGGCCTGCACCCGGAGCTGGTCAAGCTCCTGGGCCGCATGAAGTACCGTACCAGCTACGGACAGAACGTGCTCAACCACTCCATCGAGGTGGCCCATGTGGCCGGGCTGCTGGCCGCCGAGATCGGCGCCAACGTGGCCGAGGCCAAGCGGGCCGGCCTGCTCCACGACCTGGGCAAGGCCATCGACCACGAGGTGGAGGGCTCCCACGTCCAGATCGGCGTGGAGCTGGCCCGGAAGTACAAGGAGTCGGAGGCCGTCATCCACGCCATCGAGGCCCACCACAACGACGTGGAGCCCCGCACTGTGGTGGCCTGCCTGGTCCAGGCGGCCGACGCCATCTCCGCCGCCCGGCCCGGCGCCCGGCGGGAGAACCTGGAGAACTATATCAAGCGTCTGGAAAAGCTGGAGGAGGTCACCTCCTCCTTCCCCGGGGTGGAGAAGTCCTTCGCCATCCAGGCCGGCCGCGAGGTCCGGGTCATGGTCAAGCCGGAGCAGGTCTCCGAGGACCAGATGGTCCTGCTGGCCCGGGACATCGCCAAGAAGATCGAGGAGGAGCTGGAGTACCCCGGACAGATCAAGGTCCACGTGCTCCGGGAGACCAAGGTCATCGAATACGCGAAATGATCCTATGCCGCTGTCTCTTTGGAGGCAGCGGCATTTTTAAAGGAGCGTGCTTTTATGGAACAGCGGCCTGACGTCCGCGCCGCGAGGGAGGCCCACATCTGGCTCCAGACCTTTGTGGCCGCCACCGTGGCCCTGGTGCTGCTCTTTGTGTTCGTGGGGCGGCCCGTGATGGTGGATGGGGACTCCATGCTGCCCACCCTTCAGGACCGGGAGCTCATGCTGGTCCGGCAGGCGGGCTATACCCCGCAGCCGGGGGACGTGGTGGTCCTCCGGAAGGAATTCCGGAACGTGACCGGCCCCATCGTCAAGCGGATCATCGCCGTGGAGGGCCAGAACGTGGAGATCGACTACGCCGCAGGCACCGTGGCGGTGGATGGGGTGGTCCTTACCGAGGACTACATCCTGGAGCCCATGGTCCGGCAGAGCTGGCAGACCGTCACCACCCTCACCGTCCCGGAGGGCCGCGTCTTCGTCATGGGGGACAACCGCAACATCTCCGACGACAGCCGGGACGAGGCTTTGGGGGCGGTGGAGGAGGCGTACATCCTGGGCCAGGCGGTGGCGGTGCTCTTCCCCTTCCAAAATTTCGGCGCGATTTCCTGAAATACGGGAACTTTCCTGTTTGTGCGTCGTCTAAAAGTCCTGTATGAACTTTAAAAGGAAAAGGAGCGCACATCTCATGAAGCGAATGCTCGCCGCTGCCGCGGCCATGACCCTCACCCTCTCCCTGGGCACCTCTGCCCTGGCATACTCCGGTACCATCACCCTCAACGGCGCCAAACTGGACACCGCCAAGCTGCCCGACGCCCCCGCCGGTGCCGTCATCCCCCTGCGCACCGTGGCCGAGGCCGACTACGGCTTTGCCGACTGGTACGCCGACGAGAACCGGTCCTATTTCTCCCTGGACGGCAACGACATCTACGTGGACTGCGCCACCGGCGCCATCGAGGTCAACGGCGAAAAGCTGGCCAACACGAAGGCCACCTTCGTCAATGGCGTCACCTTCGTGCCCGCCTCCGTGCTGGGCAAGCTGGACGGCTACACCGCCCAGGTCAAGGGCAGCGACGTCACCGTCACCACCCCCAACGCCGATGAGCTGGTGAGCCTGGCCCGGAGCATCATCAGCAAGGTGGACATGGCCGCCACCATGAAGCTGGACGCCGCCGGCATGGCTGAGAGCTACAACATCCCCAGCGACTGCTTCACCGAGGCGGTGGGCTTCTTCCCCATGATGGTCAGCGCCGACACCGTCATCATCGGCAAGGTGGCCGACGGCAAGCTGGACGACGCCAAGGCTGCCCTGGAGGCCCAGCGGGCCCTCACCCAGCAGAACTTTGAGCAGTACCTGCCCGAGCCCCTGGAGCGGGCCAAGAACGGCCAGGTGGTCACCAGCGGCGACTATATCATGCTCATCATCTCCGGCGACAACGACACCGCCATCCAGATGTTCAAGGACGGCGTGAAGTAAGCAAGACCCGGACCAAAGAAAAAAGCCCGCCGAGAGGCGGGCTTT
>NZ_CALXEE010000104.1 GCF_944387245.1 uncultured Intestinimonas sp.
AAGCGGCCCGAGATCCTGATGATCTCGGGCCGCTTTCCATTTAAAAAGGGGGGCGCTCAGCCCTCCAGCGCCCACACGGCGGCCTGCCAGGGCTGGAAGGTCATGGCCGTGGGGGCGGCGGGCGCGCTGTCCCAGTTGGCGATGAGGAGGCGGGCGGCTTTCCCTGTCAGCTCCGCCGGGGGCGTGAAGTCCGCCGGGGCGCCGGAGAGGTTGCACACGGTAAGCAGGGTCTTGTCCCCCAGGGTGCGGGTGTAGGCGAAGAGCTGGGGGTCCTCCGGCAGAATCAGATGGTATTTACCGTAGACGATGAGGTCGCGGTCGGGCGAGCGGCGGCGCAGGGCAATGAGCTTCTGATAGTAGTGGAACACCGAGTCCGCCCGGCACAGCTGCTCCTTGGCGTTGATGGACACATAGTTGGGGTTGACCATGATCCAGGGGGTGCCGGTGGTGAAGCCGGCGTTGGGGGAGTCGTCCCACTGGAAGGGGGTGCGGGCGTTGTCCCGGCTCTTGTAGGCGATGGCGGCCCTCAGCTCCTCCTCCGGCAGGACGCCCCGGGCGGAGAGGTCGTGCCAGGCGTTGATGGACTCCAGGTCCCGGTAGTCCTCCAGGGAGCCGAAGGGGGCGTTGGTCATGCCCAGCTCCTCTCCCTGGTAGACGTAGGGGGTGCCCTGCATCATGTGGAGGCAGGTGGCGATGCACTTGGCCGAAATCTCCCGGTATCGGGGAGAGTCGTCTCCCAGCCGGGAGACGATGCGGGGCTGGTCGTGGTTGCAGAAATAGAGGCTGTTCCAGGCCACCTCATCCAGCTCGTCCTGCCACCGGGAGAGGAGCTTTTTCAGGGCTACCAGGTCCATCTTCCGGGTGCTCCACTTGCCCACGGCGGGGTCGCCGCCGTCCAGGTCCACGTGCTCGAACTGAAAGACCATGTTGAGCTCGGTGCCCTGGGCGTTGGCATACTGCTTGGCCTGATCGATGGTCACCCCGGCGCACTCTCCCACGGTGAGGAGGTCGTAGCGGGAGAGCACCTTTTGGCGCATCTCCTGAAGGTACTCGTGGACGTGGGGACCGTTGCAGCAGCCCAGGTTGCAGGGTCCGTAGGGGGCGCCGCCGGTGGGCACGTCGGGCAGGCCCTCCCGCTTGGAGATCATGGAGATGACGTCCATGCGGAAGCCGTCGATGCCCTTCTCACACCACCAGGTCATCATATCAAAGACCGCCTGCCGGACCTGGGGGTTGTCCCAGTTGAGGTCGGGCTGCTTGGGGGAGAAGCAGTGGAGGTAGTACATCCCCGTGGCCCCGTCAAAGGTCCAGGCGGGGCCGGAGAAGGAGGAGCCCCAGTTGTTGGGCTCCTTCCCGTCCTTCCCCTCCCGCCAGATATAAAAGTCCCGCTTGGGGCTGTCTTTCGACCGGCGGCTCTCCACAAACCAGGGGTGCTCGTCGGAGGTGTGGTTGACCACCAGGTCCATGACGATCTTCAGCCCCCGCGCATGGGCCTGGGCCAGGAGCTCGTCGAAGTCGGCCATGGTGCCGAACTCGTCCATGATGGCCTGGTAGTCGCTGATGTCGTAGCCATTGTCGTCGTTGGGGGAGCGGTACACCGGCGAGAGCCAGAGCACGTTGACCCCCAGCTCTTTGAGGTAGTCCAGCCTGCCGGTGATGCCGGGCAGGTCGCCGATGCCGTCGCCGTTGGAGTCGCAGAAGCTGCGGGGGTAGATCTGGTAGATGACGCTCTCCTTCCACCATGCCTTTTCCATGTGGCGCTCCTCCCTTTATACGGCCTCGATGTGGTATTGGACTGCCTCGCACTCGTCCAGGAAGGGCAGGGCCAGACCGGCGTACATGAGCTCGTCGCCGCCGTAGACCTGGCCGTTCACACGGTAGTCCCGGTCCGGGTCCAACCCCTTGAGCCGCAGCAGAGGGCGGATGGGGTTGGCGTGGCGCTGGGTCTGGACCAGACCCACCAGGGCCCGGCTCTGGTCGGGGGCGACGTGCATCCAGGCGCAGAAGGATTCCTCAGCCCGGAAGGGGTCGCTGAGCCGGTAGTAGTCCCCCCGCATAACCAGCTCCCAGTCGGTGCGGAAGGCGGCGATCTGGTCCCGCACCTGGTCCAGCTCCTCCGCCGTGAGCTCGTTGAGGTCCAGCTCATAGCCGAAGGTGCCGGCGGCGGCCACCACCCCTCGGGTGTGGAAGGGGGTGGAGCGGTGGGTGAGGCCGTTGGGCACGGCGGCCACGTGGGCCCCCATGGCGCAGCAGGGATAGCAGAAGGAGGTGCCGTACTGGATGCGCAGCCGGTCCATGGCGTCGGTGTTGTCGGAGCACCAGATCTGGGGGGTGTAGTAGAGCATGCCGCAGTCGAACCGGCCGCCGCCGCCGCTGCACCCCTCGATGAGCAGGTCGGGGAACTCCCGGTGGAGGGTCTCCAAAATCTCGTATACCGCCAGCACGAAGCGGTGGTATACCTCACCCTGGCGCAGGGCGGGCAGACCGGCGCTCCACACGTCGGTGAGGCTGCGGTTCATGTCCCACTTGACGTAGGCGATGGGGGCGCTCTTCAGGGTGGAGCGCAGGTTGTCCAGCACGTACTGCTTCACCTCGGGCCGGGTCAGGTCCAGCACCAGCTGGTACCGGCCCCGGGTGAGGGGCCGACCGGGGACCTGGAAGGCCCAGTCGGGGTGGGAGCGGTAGAGGTCGGAGTTCTCATTGACCATCTCGGGCTCCACCCAGAGGCCGAACTTCATGCCCAGGCCGTTGATGCGCTCTGCCAGAGGGGCCAGGCCGCCGGGGAGCTTCTTCTGGTTGACGTTCCAGTCCCCCAGGCCGCCGAAGTCGTCGTTGCGCTCACCGAACCAGCCGTCGTCCATGACCATCATCTCCACCCCCACCCGGCTGGCGGCCTGGGCGATGGAGAAGATCTTGTCGGCGTCGAAGTGGAAGAGGGTGGCCTCCCAGTTGTTGATGAGAATGGGCCGCCGCTGGTCCTTCCAGGGACCCCGGCACAGGTTGAGGCGGATGGCCCGGTGGAAGAGACGGCTCATGTGGCCCAGGCCCCGGGCGGAGAACACCATGGCCGCCTCGGGGGCGGTGAAGGTCTCCCCGGGCTCCAGACGCCAGGCGAAGTGGAAGGGGTGGATGCCCAGGGTCATGCGGGTCTCATGGAACTGGGTGTGCTCCACGCTGGCCAGGAAGTTGCCCGAGTAGACCAGAGCCATGGCCCAGCAGCGGCCGGCGTCCTCGGTGGTATCCCGGTCGCAGAGGACCAGGAAGGGGTTCTGCTGGTGGCTGGAAGAGCCCCGGACGCTGCCGGCGGAGTGGACCCCCTGGGTGAGGGCAGCGCGCACCGGCTCCCGCTCCCGGGCGTAGGCGCCGCCCAGGGTGATGAAGTCGCGCTCTCCCACCGGGAAGTCCAGGCAGGCGGAGGCCACCCGGGTGAGGCGGACGGGGGCGGCGCCGTCGTTGCGGACCCGGACGGACCGGGTGATCATGTCGTACTCCTCCAGTACGCCGTAGAGCAGCTCCAACGTCAGGCCGCTGCACTGGTCGTGGAGCTCCACGGTGAGTGTCTGGGCGGCGACGCCTTCTCCGTAGAAGGCGGGCAGGCCCTCCAGGGCGTACTTGCCCTCCGTGATGGTATGGCGGACATAGCGGAAATCTGCCGTGTGGCTGCCGTCGGCCAGGTCAACCTCCAGGGAGGGCAGACGGAAATCCCCCACGCCGCTGGAGGAGTACTCCTGGGGCTGGGTGTCCAGGGACCAGGTGCGGTCCAGGCCCACCTCGTCGGGGTTGGGGGAGAAGCCCCGGTCCTCAGGGCAGATGAGCCGGGAGAGATCGCCCCTCCGCAGCCGGGGGCCGTAGTAGGTGTGCAACAGCACCCCGGTGCTGTCGACCTTCATCTGGTAGCTGGTGGTGCGGGTGCTCAAGGTGATGGTGCGCTGGGAAGCGTCAAAGCCGATCATGGAGCATCATCCTTCTGACATAGAATGGGGTGGCGGCCGCCGGGAATCTGCCCGGCGGGAGTCAGACTTATTGTATCATATGGAACCGGTTTTTCCAGCCTGATTTTCGATAAAATAGGGGGAATTTTTAAAATTCTGACGGAGTGTTCTCTTCGACGCGAAAAAGATTTTAGCGATAATCCACAAAAAAATGTAATCGGTTTCATCAATCCTACAAAAAAGTTCGGAAACGTCAGCTTTCTCTTGATTATTCCGTGAAAGTGTTGTTAAAATCATAGGCAAGATGATCCGTGAGGCTGTGCTGGGGCACCTGTTGGAGGGGGCGGCGGCCGGGACGGGTCCAAAGTACGGGCCCCCTGGGCTACTCCATTACCATAGCCCTGCGGGACCCAGAAAAGGAGGAGAAAAACCGCCGGCCGGCGGTGCGGCAGTGTGGAGACCTGCCGTAAACCCGTCAGGGTTCCGCTCCCGGACGGGGAGGCCTTTGCGCGGAGGCGCGGAGGTCACGGCCAAGGGATATGGCGACTGTGAGCCTGCAGCACATCTACAAGATCTACGATGGGAACGTGACCGCGGTCAGCGACTTCAACCTGGAGATCGCCGACAAGGAGTTCATCGTTCTGGTGGGCCCCTCCGGCTGCGGCAAATCCACCACCCTGCGGATGGTGGCCGGCCTGGAGGACATCAGCAAGGGGGAGCTGCGCATCGACGGCAAGCTGGTCAACGATGTGGAGCCCAAGGACCGGGACATTGCCATGGTGTTTCAGAGCTACGCCCTCTATCCCCATATGACGGTGCGGGAGAACATGGCCTTCCCCCTGAAGTTGCGGAAAATGCCCAAGGATGAGATCGCCCGCCGGGTGAATCAGGCCGCCGAGATCCTGGACATCACCCAGTACCTGGACCGCAAGCCCAAGGCCCTCTCCGGCGGCCAGCGCCAGCGGGTGGCCATCGGCCGTGCCATCGTCCGGGAGCCCAAGGTGCTGCTGATGGACGAGCCCCTCTCCAACCTGGACGCCAAGCTGCGCAACCAGATGCGGGCCGAGATCATCAAACTGCGCCAGCGGATCAATACCACCTTTATCTACGTCACCCACGACCAGACCGAGGCCATGACCCTGGGCGACCGCATCGTCATCATGAAGGACGGCCTGGTCCAGCAGATCGGTACCCCCCAGCAGGTCTTTGAGCGGCCGGTGAACCTCTTTGTGGCCGGCTTCATCGGCACCCCCCAGATGAACTTCTTCCGGGCCCGGTTGGAGAAGAGCGGCGAGGGCTATATGATCCGGTGTATGGGGGCGGTCATCCCCGTGCCCGCCGCCATGGCCGCCGGACTGGCCGCGAAGGGCCGGGAGAGCGCCGACGTGATTCTGGGCGTGCGCCCGGAGCATATCTCCCTCCAGGCCGACCCCGAGGCCGCCATCACCTGCACAGTGGAGGTGTCCGAGCTCATGGGCAGCGAGTTTTACCTCCACGGCACCGTGGGGGAGGGCGCCGAGCAGCAGAATCTGGTCATGCGGGTGCAGACCGGCGACCTGCCGGAGACCTACCGCTCCGGCGTGCCCTACGGCACCAAGCTGAACTTCACCTTCCACAGCCACCTCATCCACCTCTTCGACCCCGCCACTGAGAAGAACCTGCTGGCGGACTGACCTGTACAGATCAAAAAAGCGGCCGGAGCTATGCTCCGGCCGCTTCAGCCTGTCGAAAAAGT
>NZ_CALXEE010000105.1 GCF_944387245.1 uncultured Intestinimonas sp.
AAGCGTGCGGCTGAACGCCGCACGCTTTTGAAATCCGCTGTTCTATTTAATTTCCTCTGGCACCCCATCTGGGATCCATGGCGTCTCGCAGGGCGTTGCCTAGGATCTGGAGGCAGACCACCGTCAGGATGATGAGGAGACCCGGCGGCAGCCACACCCATGGCCGTCCCGTGAGGACGGCCAAGCTGGTTGCGCTCTGCATCAGGTTGCCCCAGGAGGCCTGGGGCGCCCGGATGCCCACCCCCAAAAAGCTGAGGCTAGACTCAGACAAAATGGCCCGCCCCACCCGCTGGCCCAAGGCCGCCCACACCGGTGCCACCACGTTGGGCAGCACGTTGCGGGCCAGGATAGTCCCCGTCCGGGCGCCCAGGGCCCGGACGGCCAGGATGTACTCCTTCTCCCGCACCGAGAGCACGTTTCCGTAGACAAGCCGTGCAATACCCGGCCAGCCCAGCAGGCCGATGACCAGCACCAGGTTGAGCACCGACGCCCCCACTAGGGTCACCAGGCACAGGATGAGTACGATACTGGGAAAGGACTGGAATACATCGGCCAGACGCATGATCCAGAACTCCCACGCTCCCCGGCGGTAGCCGGCCAGCAGGCCCAGGGGGACACCCACAGCCAGATTGATGGCCGCCGAGGCGAAGCCCACCAACAGAGAGATCCGTCCCCCGCAAATGAGCCGGGCAAGCACGTCCCGGCCCACATCATCAGTACCCAGCCAGTGCTCCGCCGACGGAGCCGCCCAGAAGCCGGCCGCCCGGTCGGTGACATCCGGCTCCAGCCCCAGCAAGGGTGGCAGAATCAGCACGCTCAGGATCTCCAGGGCCAGAATGGCCATGCAGACCACCGCCCGCCGGTCCGTCAGCAGGCGGCGCCACACCCGCTTACCGCCCCCCATAGCGCACCCTCGGGTCCACGAAGCCGTAGACCACATCCAGCAGCAGGCTGGTCAGCAGCACTGCCAGAGCCATGACCACCGCAACTCCCATGACCACGTTATAGTCCCGGCCACTGACGGCAGAGAACATAAGACTGCCCATGCCGGGCCAGCCAAAGATCCGCTCCACCACCACCGAGCCCCCGATGATGTGGGGGATGTGGGTCAAAATGCTGGTGAGCACCGGGATGAGGGCGCTGCGCAGGGCGTGGCGGACCACCACGGCTCCCTCCCGCAGGCCCTTGGCCCGGGCGGTCATGATGTAGTCCTCCCCCATGACCTCCAGGCAGGCGCTCTGGGTCTGGCGGAGGATGCTCCCCACATTGCTCACCCCGATGATCCCGGCAGGCAGGATCAGGTGCCGGAGCAAATCGCCCAGGTCTCCCCCGCCCGCCGTCTGGTACATTCCGGAAGAAGGCAGCCACCCCAGCCGGACGGAAAACAAGAAGATGGCTACCAGGGCCAGGAAGAAGCCCGGCACCGCCGAGCCGGAGATGGTAAAGAGATGGGCCAGACGGTCCCACAGTCCCTTGGGCTTCCAGGCCGCCAGTACTCCCAGGGGAATGGCGATGGCCACCGCCAGCAACACGCCGGTGCCGGTGAGGATGAGCGAGGGTCCGATCCGCTGAGCGATGAGATCAGACACATCCTGCCCATAGTGGTAGGATCGGCCCAAATCGCCGCGGAAAAGCCCCGCCAGCCACGTGACATAACGGGCCGGCAGGGGCTGATCCAGTCCAAAGGCGGCCTCCATGGCCGTCTGTTCCGTGGTGCTGGTCGAGCCCTCCCCCATAAGGTCCGTCAGGTCCCCCGGGGCAAGGTCCACCAGCAGAAAAACCAGGATGGTGATACCGAAGAAAACTGGGATGGCGGTAATGAGCCGCCTGCGGATATACTGTGCCATTGCACTTCCTCCTGCACTTCCGGCCCGGTCAGGGCACAGGGGACCCCGGAGCCGGGGTCCCCTTACGGAGGTCTTTCTCTAATTGCTGTAAATGTTTATTCCTTTACCCATTCCCACACATTCTCATTGGAGAAACTGGCAGAGGGGTAGTCAATGTTGGCCACCGTGGGCGACTGGGCATGGAGTGCGGTGCCGAACCACAGGGGGATAAAGGGCCGCTCCTGGGCCAGGTATTCATCCAGCCCGGCCACCAAGGCCAGCCGCTCGTCCGGATCGGCCTCCGCCCGGATGGCCTGGATATGGTCGGTATAGGGACTCAGGTCGGCCACATGGAAGAGGTTGTTGGCGGTGGAGAGACGGCTCTCGGTAAACCACAGGGGCAGCGCGCCGGGGGTGTGGCTGGCGATGCCCATGTCGTAGGTGCCCTCAGACATGCCGGCAAACATGGCCGCCGAGTCCACCGTCTCAATGGTAACGTTGATCCCGGCCTCAGCCAGGTTCTGCTGCATGAGGGCAGCCAGACCGGACCGGTTGGAGGTGCACACCAGGGTGTAGCTCCGGCCGTCGTACCCTGCTTCAGTCAACAGGGTCTTGGCCGCCTCCACATCCCGCTCCCCCGCCGGCACAGCAGCATCGGCGTAGGGGCTCTCGGGGCTGATGCTGCTCCCCGCCACCGTGCCCAGGCCGTGGGTGGACTGCTCACACAGCAGCTCCTTATCCAGGGCAAGCTCGATAGCCCGGCGGACCCGGGCGTCGGGAATGCTGTCCCCGTTGAGCATCAGCTCAAAGAAGGTATTGGGCACCGTCCCCTCCAGCACCGTCACACCGTTGCTCTCCGCCAGGACGGCGTCCTCGGCAGACACATTGCCGCCAATGGCGTAATAATCCAAATCGCCGGCGATGAGAGCGGTGAGGAGGTTGGACTTATCCATCACCGTCATGACCAGGTAGTCAAAGCCGGGGACGCCCAGCTGGTAGTTCTTGTTTGCCACCAACGTGAGCTGGCTGCCAGGCAGCTCCTCCACAAACTTGCAGGGCCCGGAGCCCACTGGCGCTTTCCAGAGTTCCAGCTCCATGAGCGACTCCGGATCAGCACCCTCCAGCAGATGGGTGGGCAGCACATAGAACTCCCGGTTCTTGTCCAGCAAAAAGTCCTCCGGCGTGGTGGGGCTCTTGAAGGTAAGCTTCAGAGTATAGCCGTCTGTGGCCTCCACGCCGAAGGTCTCCCCCTCTACCCGACAGCCGTCCCCGTCTGTCCCCGTGAACACCGAGAAGTTCCCCCGGCCCAGCACCGGGCAGGCAGGATCGGTCATGAGGGTGAAAGTCTCCACCCAGTGCTCTGCCGTCACCGGCGTTCCGTCATGGAAGGCAGCCTTCTCGTCCAGGTGGAAGAGTGCGGTATAGCCGTCCTCGCTTCCCTCCCAGCTCTTGGCCGCTCTGGGAGACAGGGTACCGTCGGCGTGGATATAGGCCAGCCGGTCATAGATCTTGTCATAGATCATCCGGGCGTAGTTGCTGCCCGAAACGCTGTTGTAAGGCATCAGGGCATCCCAGGCGTTGGAGATGCCGTAGTGGATGGTCACCGGTTCGGCGCCGCTTTCGGTGGGGGCAGTGCCGGTCTCAGCGGTTTTTTCTCCACAGGCGGCCAGCGTGAAGGTCAGGGCCAGAGCCAGGACCAGGGGGATCAGTCTCTTCAAATGCATTCTCCTTATTCCACCGTCACCGACTTGGCCAGGTTCCGGGGCTTATCGATATCGCAGCCCCGCATGAGGGCCACATAGTAAGCAAACAGCTGCATAGGGATCACGTCCAGGCTGGGCAGCAGCATGGGGTGGGTGTCCGGCACGGTGATCACATGGTCCGCCGTCCGCTCCATCTCCTTAGCCTTGGAGACCACGGTGAGGCCCAGCACATCGGCGCCCCGGGACTTTACCTCCACCACGTTGCTTATGAGCTTGTCAAAGAGCTGCACCCGACTGGCCAGAGCCACTACCAGCGTACCATCTTCAATGAGAGAAATGGTGCCGTGCTTGAGCTCGCCGGCGGCGTAGGCCTCGGAGTGGATGTAGGAGATCTCCTTCAACTTTAGGGAGCCCTCCAGACCGATGGCGTAGTCGATGTTCCGGCCGATGAAAAAGATGGACTCGTGGTTGAAGTAGATGGAGGCATAATACTGGATGGCCTCCCGGTGGGCCAGCACCTCCTCCATTTTAGTGGGGATGGTGAGGAGCTCGGCTACGATCTCCTGATAAATCTCCTCGCTCACCGTACCCAGGAGCTCGGCAAACCGAAGCGTGATGAGATAGATCACCGCCAGCTGAGTAGAGTAGGCCTTGGTGGTGGCCACGGCGATCTCCGGGCCGGCCCAGGTGTAGAGCACGTCGTCCGACTCCCGGGCAATGGTGGAGCCCACCACATTTACGATGGACAGCACACGCGCCCCAAGGCGTTTGGCCTCCCGCATGGCGGCCAGGGTGTCGATGGTCTCACCGGACTGGCTGATGACGATGCACAAGGTGTGCTCACTCACCAGAGGGTCGCAGTAGCGGAACTCCGAGGCCAGGGTGACCTCCACCGGCTTGCGCAGGATGCGCTCCATGATATACTTGGCCACCATGCCCACATGGTAGGAAGAACCGCAGGCGATGATATAAATCTTGTCCATGGCCTGGAGCTGCTCGCTGGTGATCTCCAGTTCGTCCAGCACCACCCGTCCGTTCTGGATGCGGGGGAAGACGGTGTCCCGGAAAGCCTTGGGCTGCTCCATGATCTCCTTGGCCATGAAGTGCTCATACCCCCCCTTCTCGGCGGCGGAGATCTCCCAGTCCACGTGGTGGAGCTCCTTCTGCACTGGCTGGAGGTAGGGGTGGTTGTAGACTTGGATGCCGTCCCGGGTGAGGACGGCGATCTCCCCGTCGTCCAGGTAGTAGACGTCCCGGGTGTACTTGATGACGGCGGTGACATCGCTGGCCAGGAAGTGGAAACCCTCCCCCAGGCCCAGGATCAGAGGGCTGTCCTTCCGAGCGGCGATGAGGCGGTCGGGGCAGTCGGCACAGATGATGCCCAGAGCGTAGGCGCCCTCGATGCGGTGAAGCACCTTGGTGACAGCCTCCATGATGTCGCCCCGATAGTAGTACTCCAGAAGCTGGGCCACCACCTCGGTGTCGGTCTGGGACACAAAGGTAACACCCTTAGACTCCAGGAACTCCTTGATTCGGGCATAGTTTTCAATGATGCCGTTATGGACCACGGCGATGCGCCCGGAGGTACTGACCTGAGGATGGGAGTTGATGTCGGAGGGCTCGCCGTGGGTGGCCCAGCGGGTGTGTCCCAATCCCACGGTGCCGTGGATGGCTTTGCCGCCCTCCACAATATCGGAGAGTACCTTCAGTCTTCCCTTTGACTTGACTACTTTCAGACCATCTGTTTCAGAATAGACCGCCAGGCCCGCCGAGTCATAGCCGCGGTACTCCAGCCGCTCCAGGCCGTCCAGCAGGATGGGCGCCGCCTCTTCCCTGCCGATATATCCAACGATTCCACACATAGGGCAGATCTCCTCCAGTTCTTGGATAGAAAAATGAAAGAAATGTGACGATAGATTATTATATCATCACCTTTGCCCTCCTACAACATAAATTTCGCACCGCTGTGAAATGGATAAAACCATACTTGACATTACGCTTGGAAACCACTATAATAAATACTCGGTAACACATTTCCGGGTGTGGCGAAGCTTGGTATCGCGCTTGGTTCGGGTCCAAGAGGCCGTGGGTTCAAATCCCGCCACTCGGACCAAAAATCCGCTATTTT
>NZ_CALXEE010000106.1 GCF_944387245.1 uncultured Intestinimonas sp.
AAGGGCCTGCCCGTCCGCGGCCAGCGCAGCAAGACCAACGCCCGTACCCGCAAGGGTCCCAAGCGTACCGTCGCCAATAAGAAGAAGTAAGGAGGGAAGATACACATGGCTACTGCTGCTAAGAACGGCAAGAAAGTGGTGCGTAAGCGCCGCGAGCGTAAGAATATCGAGAAGGGCCAGGTGCACATCCGCTCCTCCTTCAACAACACCATGGTCACCGTGACCGACATGGGCGGCAACGCCCTGAGCTGGGCCTCCTCCGGCGGCCTTGGCTTCCGCGGCTCCCGTAAGTCCACCCCCTTCGCCGCTCAGACCGCTGCTGAGACCGCTGCCAAGGCGGCCATGGAGCACGGCCTGAAGACCGTTGAGGTGTACGTGAAGGGCCCCGGCGCCGGCCGTGAGGCCGCTATCCGCGCCCTGCAGGCCGTGGGCCTGGAAGTCACCCTCATCAAGGACGTGACCCCCGTTCCCCACAACGGCTGCCGGCCGCCCAAGCGCCGCCGCGTCTGATTTAGAGGAGGGAATTACAATATGGCAAGATATACCGGAGCGGTCTGCCGCATGTGCCGCCGGGAGGGCCAGAAGCTCTTCCTGAAGGGTGACCGCTGCTACACCGACAAGTGCGCCATGGAGCGCCGCCCCTTCGCGCCCGGCCAGCACGGCAACGCGCGGAACAAGAAGATGAGCGAGTACGGCATGCAGCTGCGCGAGAAGCAGAAGGCCCGCCGCTACTACGGCGTGCTGGAGAGCCAGTTCGCCAAGTACTACGAGATGGCTTCCTCCAAGAAGGGCGTCACCGGTGAGAACCTGCTGGCCATCCTGGAGTCCCGCCTGGACAACGTCATCTACCGTCTGGGCTTCGCCATGAGCCGTCCTGAGGCCCGTCAGCTGGTCCGTCACGGCCACTTCACCATCAACGGCAAGAAGGTCGACATCCCCTCTTACCTGGTGAAGCCCGGCGAGGTCATCGCTCTGAAGGATTCCAGCCGCAGCCTGGATAAGTTCAAGGCTTCCCTGGAGGCCAACGGCTCCCGCCCCGCCCCCAAGTGGCTTGATTTCGACCAGAACACCCTGGTGGCCAAGGTTGTCGGCACTCCCGCCCGGGAGGACATCGACCTGCCCATCGAGGAGCACCTGATCGTCGAGCTGTATTCTAAGTAATCGATTTGATACCCTCGACTGTGGGAGAGCGGGGGCATCGCCCCCGCGTCCCAATGAACCTAACGACGATACGGCAGAGCCTGCCCGCTCTGCCGCCGCAACAAGGAGGGTAACTGTTTCATGGTAGAAATCGAAAAGCCGCGCATCGAATGCGTGGAAAACCCTGGCGACGGCTCCTATGGCAAGTATGTGGTGGAGCCGCTGGAGCGCGGCTATGGCACCACTCTGGGTAACTCCCTGCGCCGGATTCTGCTGTCCTCTCTGCCTGGCACCGCGGTGACCTCCATCAAGATCGCCGGTGTCCAGCACGAGTTCTGCACCATCCCCGGCGTCAAGGAAGATGTGACTGAGATCGTCCTCAACGTGAAGGGCATCATTGCCAAGCTGCACTCCGAGGGCGTGAAGACCGTCTATATCGAGGCCAACGGCGAAGGCGAGGTCACCGCCGGCGACATCAAGGCCGACGGCGAGGTGGAGGTCCTCAATCCCGACCACCACATTGCCACCCTGGGCCCCGACGCCTCCCTCAACATGGAGCTGACGCTGTCCCATGGCCGTGGCTACGTCCCCGCCGACCGGAACAAGCCGGCCCAGACGGTCATCGGACTCATCCCGGTGGACTCGATCTACACGCCTGTGAAGAAGGTGAACTACACGGTGGAGAACACCCGTGTGGGCGACCTCACCGACTTCGACAAGCTGACCCTGGAGGTGTGGACCAACGGCACCATCACCGCCCGGGACGCGGTGAGTCTGGGCGCCCGGATCCTGGTGGACCACTTCATGCTCTTCACCGATCTCTCTGAGACCATGGGCAACAAGTCCACGGTGGTGGAGAAGGCGGAGGCCCAGCGGGACAAGGTCCTGGAGCTGACCATCGAGGAGCTGGACCTGTCGGTCCGGTCCTTCAACTGCCTCAAGCGCGCCAACATCAACACGGTGGAGGACCTCATCTCCAAGACCGAGGACGAGATGATGAAGGTGCGCAACCTGGGCCGCAAGAGCCTGGAAGAGGTCATCAACAAGCTGGCCATGATGGGCCTGTCCCTGGCCAGCGACGACAGCAACAATTAAGGCTGTACTGGAGGGCGGTCCGGGGGGCATGTAACGTCCCCTCCCGGATCCGGGACGCCGTCCCGGCCCACGTCCTCCCGAGGGCACGCGCCCTCAGGACGAATTTACAGAGAAGGGCGTTCGCTGTGCGAAACGCCGATTGAGGAGTGTATCACAATGTCCGGATATCGTAAGCTTGGTAAGCGTTCTGACCAGCGTAAGGCTATGCTCCGCGCCATGGTGACCTATCTGCTGGAGAACGGCCAGATCAAGACCACCTACGCCCGCGCCAAGGAAGTGGCTCCTGTGGCCGAGAAGATGATTACCCTGGCCAAGCACAACAACCTGGCCACCTATCGTCAGGCTCTGGCCTTCATCACCAAGGAGGATGTGGCCAAGAAGCTCTTCGACGAGATCGGCCCCAAGTACGCCTCCCGCAACGGCGGTTACACCCGCGTTGTGAAGATCGGCCCCCGTCGGGGCGATGCCGCCGAGATGGCCATCGTGCAGCTGGTGTAATCGGTAAGATCACCTCACGCTGAATAAGAAAAGCCCCTTACGTATCCCTGGTGCACCGGGGATACGTAAGGGGCTTTCTTCCATGCTTCCACACACCTCCCAGGGGGAGGGGAAAGAAGGGCTCGTCATGACCTATCTGGCCACCTTTTCCTCACAATTTGACAGTATTTTGGCCAGCCGTGTGCTCCACAGCGCCGGTGCCCGTTCCACCCGTCTCATGCCGGTGCCCCGGGAACTTTCCACAGCCTGTGGAACCTGTGTGCAGTTCGACTGGGACGGAGAGCCGCCGGCGGTGGACCGGGCCGACCGACTCTACCGCCAGGTGGGGACAGAATGGCAGCTGCTTCGATAGAAATGGGCGCCGCGACGAAAGTCACGGCGCCCATTTTACACATACTCAGAGGTCTCTGTGGAAAAAGATCCGTTTGGAGAAAAGATAGGAGGGGATCAGTGCCAGCAGACCCACCACCGGCAGCACAAAGAGGGGGAAGCGCAGCGCAGAAAGGGAGAGGCCCATCTCCTTGAGGCCGGTGAGGCCGCCGAAGATGACGCCCACCCCAACCCCCAGGACCAGGATCAGGTAGAGCCGTGCCTTCTGGGAGCCGAACCTGAAGAGGAGGGGGAGGAGGATGGCGTTCATGAAGCAGCCGTAGGCGGCGGGGAGGAGGCCGCTGAGGAGAAGGTCCACCCGCGCCTGTCCCTGGGCGCCGGAGACCAGAGCCACGATCAGTTGGAGGAGGAGGGAAAATACCAGGGAGCCGGCGCAGACCAAAATGGTGAGGAGGTAGCGGGCCTTCACCACCCCCGCCCGGCCGGAGGGGAGAGCGGCGGCATATTTGTCCCACCGGGCCTGCTCGTCGTAGGCGAAGAGGTTCACCGGGATCATGATGCACATGATTGACACATAGGTGACGAAGAAGGAGATGTCGTAGATGCCAAAGGCGGTGAGGGCGGCAAAGACGGCAGCCACCGCCACATAGCTTTTAAACATGCTGAGCGAGAGATAGAGGTCCTTTTTCACAAGGCCTGTCATGCCTCGTCCCCCCTTACCGTAAATACCATGATGTCCTCCAGGGTCACCGGGTCCACCGTCAGCTCCGGATACCGCCGCCGGAAGGCCTGCCGGTCCTTTACCAGGGCCTCGCAGCCGAACTGGCTCACCCGGGTGCCCTCCAGCAGGGCGGGGTCCACCGCCGCCAGGTCGGCGCGGGAACATACCAGCCGCCCGTAGGTGTCCAGCAGCTCATCCTTGGCCCCCTGGAGGACCGCCCGGCCCCTATGGAGGTAGGTCACATAGTCTGCCGCCTTCTCCAGGTCGCTGGTGATGTGGCTGGAGAGGAGAATGGCGTGGTCCTCGTCCTGGATGAAGGTGAGAAACTCGTCCAGAAGCTCGTTGCGGACCACCGGGTCCAGCCCGGCGGTGGCCTCATCCAGGATGAGCAGCCGGGGGTGGTGGGCCAGGGCGGAGGCGATGGAGAGCTTCATCTTCATGCCCTTGGAGAATTCCTTGATCTTCTTGTTCCGGGGCAGCCCGAACCGGTCCAGATAGGCGTCAAAGAGGGGGGCGTCCCAGTTCCGGTAGGCTCCGGCCAGGATCTTTCCCACCTGGGGCGCCTTCAGCGGGTCGTGGAAGGCGCTCTCGTCCAACACGACGCCGATGTCCTCCCGGAAGTCGCTGCCCTCCGTCACCTCCCGGCCCAGGACCTGCACCGAGCCGCCGTCCCGGTGAATAAGTCCCAGGATGGCCTTGATGGTGGTGGTCTTGCCGGCGCCGTTCTCGCCGATGAGGCCGAGAATGGTGCCGCCGGGCAGGGTCAAGTCCACATGGTCCAGGCAAAAGTCGCCGTAGTTTTTGCACAGGCCCCGTACTTCGATGAGATTGGCCATATCACTCGTCTCCATATAGAATGTTCAGCGCCCCGGTGAGCTCCTCCAGAGAGATGCCGCCGCCCTTGGCGATGTCCACCGCCTGGGAGAGATGCTCCTCCACCCGGCGGAGGCAGTCCTCACGGACCAGCTCCAGATCTCTGGGGGCCACGAAGCAGCCCTTGCCGGGCACCGTGGTGAGGAAGCCCTCACGCTCCAGCTCCTCGTAGGCCCGCTTGGTGGTGATGACCGAGATGCGCAGTTCCTTGGCCAGCAGCCGCATGGAGGGGAGGGCCTCCCCCTCCTTCAGCTCCCCCCGCAGAATGAGGCCCTTCATCTGCTGGGTGATCTGCTCGTAGATGGGCACGCCGGCACTGTTGCTGATGATGATGTCCATGGTTCACCTCGAGATGGTATACTGTATATATCAAGCATATACAGTATAGACACAGTGGCACCGATTTGTCAAGGGGGAAAAAGAAAAAGACCGGACCCATCTGGGTCCGGTCTTTTTCAACGTAATAGGGAAAAGGAAAATTACTTGTGGTCCACGCCGTACATATAGGTGATGAGATCGACCACCTTGTTGGAGTAACCCCACTCGTTGTCGTACCAGGACACGACCTTCACGAAGGTATCGGTGAGGGCGATGCCGGCCTTGGCGTCGAAGATGGAGGTGTGGGGATCGCTGATGAAGTCGGAGGAGACCACGTCCTCGTCGGTGTAGCCCAGCACGCCGGCCAGCTCACCCTCGGAGGCCTCCTTCATGGCGGCGCAGATCTCGTCGTACTTGGCGGGCTTGGCCAGGTTGACGGTCAGGTCGACCACGGAGACGTCCAGAGTGGGGACACGCATGGACATGCCGGTCAGCTTGCCGTTGAGCTCGGGGATGACCTTGCCCACGGCCTTGGCGGCGCCGGTGGAGGAGGGGATGATGTTG
>NZ_CALXEE010000107.1 GCF_944387245.1 uncultured Intestinimonas sp.
GAAGCCGAGATCGTGGCCCAGGCCGGCAAGTTCGGCGCCGTCACCGTGGCCACCAACATGGCCGGCCGTGGTACCGACATCATGCTGGGCGGCAACGCTGAGTATCTGGCCAAGGCCGACCTGAAGAAGGCGGGGCTCAGCGACGAGCTCATCGCCGAGGCCACCGGCTTCGCCGAGACCGACAACCAGGACATCCTCAACGCCCGCAAGATGTTCTCCGACGCCGAGGCCAAGTACAAGGCCGAGATCAAGCCTGAGGCCGACAAGGTCCGGGAGGTAGGCGGCCTCTTCATCCTGGGCACCGAGCGCCACGAGTCCCGCCGCATCGACAACCAGCTGCGCGGCCGTGCCGGCCGTCAGGGCGACCCCGGTGAGAGCCGCTTCTACCTCTCCCTGGAGGACGACATCATGCGCCTCTTCGGCTCCGAGCGGGTCATGGGCATGATGGACAAGCTGGGCGTGGACGAGGACACCCCCATCGAGCAGAAGATGCTCACCAACGCCATCGAGTCGGCCCAGCGCCAGGTGGAGTCCAAGAACTTCCAGCAGCGCAAGAACGTGCTGGAGTACGACGACGTCATGAACACCCAGCGTGAGGTCATCTACAAGCAGCGCCGGCAGGTCCTGGACGGCGAGGACATGAAGGCCAGCATGGAGAACATGATCCGCACCACCGTCCACAACGCCATCCGCGGCCGCATGGGTGAGCAGAAGCACATGGACGCCGAGAGCTTCCGTGAGGCCCTGGCCCCCTTCCGCGGGGTGTTCCTGCTGCCCGACGAGCTCAAGCTCACCGACGAGGAGCTCCAGAAGTACGGCTTTGAGGACCTTTGCTCCCTGGTGGAGGAGCGTGCCTTCGACATCTACCAGAAGAAGGAGCAGGCCCTGGGCAGCCCCCTCATGCGGGAGCTGGAGCGGGTGATGATGCTCCGGGTGGTGGACGAATACTGGATGGATCATCTGGACAATATGAACGAGCTGCGCCAGGGCATCGGCCTGCGTGCCTACGGCCAGGAGGACCCCGTGGTGGCCTACAAGCGCGAGGGCTACGAGATGTTCGAGGAAATGATCGCCGCCATCCAGGAGGAGACCGTGCGCCGCGTGTTCATCGTCCGTGTCCAGGCCAAGAACGGCGAGGGCACCGTGGAGCGCAAGCGGGTGGCCAAGGTCACCGGCACCTCCGGTGGCGGCGACGGCTCCGTCAGACAGCAGCCCGTGGTCCACAAGGGCATCAAGATCGGCCGCAACGACCCCTGCCCCTGCGGCAGCGGCCTCAAGTGGAAGAAGTGCACTTGTAAGGAGTATCATCCCGATCAGCAGTAAGGTCGTTGCGGCCGATGCGAGCCAAAGCGAGCCGCGCCGTCAGGCGCGTCCAAGCGTCTTGCCGCCAGGCAAGACCTTGATGCCGGGCGAATTCATTTCGCCCGAGCAGATGAGATCATCGGGGTCCCCACGGGGCCTGCCCCGTGGGGGATGGTAACGACCCCTGCCCCTGCGGCAGCGGCCTCAAGTGGAAGAAATGCACCTGTAAGGAATACCACTCCGACCAGGAGTAACCCGCAAAGGCACCCGCATAGCGGGGACGGCGGTCACGCCGTTCAAGCGTTTTCACCCCCAGGTGAAAACCTTGGGCCGGGGCGGATTCACTTCGCCCCGGCTGAGTGAAAGAACGGGGTCCCTGCGGGGTCCTGCCCCGTGGGGAAGCGTTGCGGCCGATGCGAGCCAAAGCGAGCCGCGCCGTCAGGCGCGTCCAAGCGTCTTGCCGCCAGGCAAGACCTTGATGCCGGGCGAATTCATTTCGCCCGAGCAGATGAGATCATCGGGGTCCCCACGGGGCCTGCCCCGTGGGGGATGGCAACGACCCCTGCCCCTGCGGCAGTGGCCTCAAGTGGAAGAAATGTACTTGTAAAGAATACCACTCCGATCAGCAGTAACGCACAGAAGGCACCCGCGCAGCGGGGATGGCGGTCACGCCGTCCCCACCCCCAGGGGACAAGCCCCCTTTGGTCCAGAAAGGAGTACCTCTTTGGAGATCCACGACAAGATCAGCGCCGGCGTCACCTACCTGTCGGCGGAGGCCTTTGAGCACGCCGGCGGGGTAGTCCACGGCTTTTCCACCCGGCTGGGCGGCGTGAGCACCGGCATCTATGAGAGCCTCAACCTGGGCTCCACCCGGGGCGACGACCCTGAGCACGTCCGGGAGAACTACCGCCGGTTCTTTGACGCGGTGGGGGCTGACCTGAGCACGGTGGCCATGACCAACCAGGTGCACAGCGATGTGGTCCGGCCCGTCACCACCGCCGACATCAAGACCGGCCTGCTGGACCCGGAGCCCTACGAGGCCGACGGCCTGGTCACCGACATCCCCGGCGTGGCTCTGGTCATCTTCAGCGCCGACTGCCTGCCCGTCCTCCTCTATGACCCGGTCCGCCGGGTCATTGCCGCCGTCCACGCCGGCTGGCGGGGCACCGCCGCCGGCATCGTGGAGCGTGCGGTGGAGAAGATGGCCTTCTACGGCTGTCGCCCGGAGGACATTCTGGCCGCCATCGGCCCCGGCATCTCCCGGTGCTGCTTCGAGACCCACGAGGACGTGCCCAACGCCATGACCGCCGCTCTGGGCGTCCGGGCCACCCCCTTCCTCTCCCCCATCGAGAACGGCAAGTTCAAGGTGGACCTGAAGGGCATCAACGCCATGCGCCTGGAGCGCGTCGGCCTGCGCCCGGAGCACATCTCCGTCACCGCCGACTGCACCGCCTGCCTGCCGGAAAAGTACTGGTCCCACCGGATCACCGGCGGCGTCCGGGGCAGCCAGGCCGCTGTCATTCAGCTTTTATAACTCAAAAGAGCGAAAAGAGGGATATTGTTCTCCGCTTTTCGCTCTTTTCCATACCTATCACTTATCAGGAGCCGCCTATGAAACCATCCCGCCTGTTTGCACTGGTCCTCGCGCTGGTCCTGCTCTCCGGCTGCGGCGCCCCTCCGCCGGAGGTCACTCCTACCCCCTCCCCCACGCCGGAGACCGTGGAGGCGGCGAGCACCGTTTTTACCCTCCCCCGCACCACCGCCAGCCTCCACCCCATCCTGAGCACCGACAAGGTGAACGTGGCCCTCTCGGGCCTCATCTGGGAGGGTCTCTTTGAGCTAGACCAGACCTTCTCCCCCCAGCTCCGGCTGTGCCAGAGCTACGCCGTCAGCGAAGACGGCCTCACCTGTACCTTTCACCTGCGCAGCGGCGTCACCTTCTCCGACGGCTCCCCTCTCACCGCCGCCGACGTGGTGGCTTCCCTCCAGCTGGCACAGAGCCCCCAGTCCCGGTTCGCCGGCCGGCTGGACGACGTGGCCTCCATCGCCGAGCAGGACGGGGCCGTGGTGGTCACCCTGCGCACCCCCAACGGCACCCTGCCCGCCCTTCTGGACATCCCCATCGTCAAGGCGGGCTCCGACGAAGTGCCGGCGGGCACAGGCCCCTACCGGCTCACCGAGCGTGACGGGGGCGCCGTGCTCACCGCCCGGACCGACTGGTGGCGGAACCTGAACCTGCCGGCGGAGACCATTCCCCTGATGACCATACAGGCCGCCGATGATCTCATCTCTGCCTTCGACACTGAGGATATCTCCCTGGTCACCGCCGACCTCACCGGCACCAGCACCCTGGGCTTTGCCGGCGACCACGCGGTGTGGGACTACCCCACCACCACCATGGTCTACATCGGCTACAACTGCCAAAAAGGCCCCTGCGCCAACGCCGCCGTCCGCCGGGCCCTGGACCGGGCCTGGGACCGAAATTCCGTGGCGGTAGCCCTCTACTCCCGCCACGCCCAGGCGGCCACCCTGCCCCTCCACCCGGTCTGCGCCGACTACGACGACACCCTGGCCCAGCGGCGGGACTACTCCCCCCAGGTCTTTGCCCAGCTCCTGGAGGAGGCGGGCTACGCCCAAGGGGAGGACGGCCTCTGGTATCAGGGGCGGCAGCCCCTCTCCCTCACCTTCGTGGTGAACACCGACAACACCTTCCGGGTGTCGGTGGCAGAGTACCTGACCGGGGAGCTCACCAAGTCCGGCGTCCAGGTGGAGCTCCAGAAGCTCGCCTGGACCGAGTACCAGCAGGCCCTCACCGCCGGCTCCTTCGACCTCTACCTGGGGGCGGCCACCCTGTCCGCCGACTTTGACCCCGCCCCCCTCCTCACCGCCGGCGGCGCCCTGAACTTCGGCGGCTACTGGAACGCCAACACCCTGACCCTCCTCTCCGCCTGGCAGGGGGCCTCCGGCGCTCTCCGGAAGACTGCCGCCCAGACCCTCTGGACCGACCTGGAGACCCAGGTCCCCTTCTCCACCCTTTGCTTCAAGAACCAGTCCGTGCTCACTCAGTGGGGGGCGGTCACCGGCCTCACCCCCACCCAGCAGAACCCCTTTTACGGCATAGAGAACTGGCGTTTCGGGTCCTGACCCGGCGCCGTTACCTGACAGACATATATCATGAGGGAGGAACCACCAATGGGAGACGTATTTCGCTGTTTCGTGGAAAAAAAGCCGGGCTTTGACGGAGCCGCCCGGGCTCTGTGCCGGGAGCTCACCGAGGCCGTGGGCATCCAGGGCCTCACCGGGCTCCGGGTGCTCAACCGCTACGACGTGGAGGGCGTGACGAGCCAGGTCTACGCCGCCGCCCGGACCTCCGTGTTCTCTGAACCCCAGGTAGACGCGGTATACGACGAAAGCTGCCCCCTGCCCCAGGAGACCCACACCGTGCTGGCGGTGGAGGCCCTGCCCGGCCAGTTCGACCAGCGGGCCGATTCGGCGGCCCAGTGCATCCAGCTCATGACCGGCGGCGACCGCCCCACCGTCCGGGCCGCCACCGTCTACCTGCTGCTGGGCGCCCTCTCCGCCGAGGACGCGGAGAAGGTCCGCTCCTACCTCATCAACCCCGTGGAGGCCCGGGAGGCCTCCATGGACAAGCCCGACACCCTGGCCCAGACCTACCCCATCCCTCAGTCCGTCCAGGTGCTGGAGGGCTTCCGTGATCTGGACGAGGCCGGTCTCCAGACCGTGCTGGAGGAGTACGGCCTGGCCATGGACCTGGCCGACCTCACCTTCTTCCAGTCCTACATGAAGACGGAGGAGGACCGTGACCCCACCATTACCGAGCTGCGGCTGGTGGACACCTATTGGTCCGATCACTGCCGCCACACCACCTTCTCCACCCACATCGACTCCGTGGAGATCCTCTCCCCCGAGGTGAAGCGGGCCTACCACCTCTACCAGGCCGCCCGGAAGGAGGTCTACGGCGAGGAGAAGGCCAAGGCCCGGCCCGAGACCCTCATGGACCTGGCCACCATCGCCACCAAGGTTCTCAAGAAGCGGGGCGTCCTCCAGCACCTGGACGAGAGCGAGGAGATCAACGCCTGCTCCGTCCACGTCACCGCCAACGTGGACGGGGAGGACCAGGACTGGCTCCTCATGTTCAAGAACGAGACCCACAACCACCCCACCGAGATCGAGCCCTTCGGCGGCGCGGCCAC
>NZ_CALXEE010000108.1 GCF_944387245.1 uncultured Intestinimonas sp.
CGGCGGCGGCCCCCGGCCGCCGCCTTCCGATTCTTTGATATTAAGAGGTATACGCTATGAACACCCGATTTCTCCCCGTCTCCAAAGCTGACATGAAGGACCTGGGCTGGGAGGACTATGATTTCCTCATCATCACCGGCGACGCCTACGTGGACCACCCCTCCTTCGGCCCGGCCATCATCTCCCGGGTGCTGGAGGCGGAGGGCTACCGGGTGGCGGTGATGGCCCAGCCCGACTGGAGGGACCCGGCGGCCTTCACCGCCCTGGGCCGTCCCCGGCTGGGGGTGATGCTCTCGGCGGGCAACATCGACTCCATGGTGGCCCACTACACCGTGGCCAAGCGCCGCCGGACCGACGACGCCTATTCCCCGGGAAAGCGGGCGGGGCTGCGCCCCGACCGGGCCACCATCGTCTACGCCAACCGGGTCCGGGAGGTCTTTGGGGACATCCCCCTGGTCATCGGCGGCCTGGAGGCCTCCCTCCGCCGCTTCGCCCACTACGACTACTGGGAGGATAAGGTCCGGCGCGCCATTATTTTTGACGCCCAGGCCGACCTGCTGGTCTACGGCATGGGGGAGCGGGCCACCCGGGAGATCGCCGCCCGGCTCTCCTCCGGTACCCCCATCTCGGAGATCACCGATGTGAAGGGCACCTGCTTCGTGGGCAAAAACCCTGGGGAGTGTGCCTACCCCATGGTGGAGGTCCCCTCCTTCGAGGAGGTGCGGGACGACAAGCGGGCCTACGCCCAGGCCAACATGGTGGAGTACAACGAGCACGACCCCATCGTGGGCAAGGCCATCCTCCAGCGCCACGGGGACCGGCTCCTCATCTGCAATCCCCCCGCCATGCCCCTCACTACGGAGGAGCTGGACGCCGTCTTTGAACTCCCCTATGTCCGGGAGCCCCACCCCATGTACGACGAGATGGGGGGCGTCCCCGCCATCGAGGAGGTCCGCTTCTCCGTCATCCACAACCGGGGCTGCTTCGGTGCCTGCAACTTCTGCTCCCTGGCCTTCCACCAGGGGCGGATCATCTCCTCCCGCAGCCATGAGAGCGTCATCCGGGAGGTCACCGAGCTCACCAAGCACCCCGGCTTCAAGGGCTACATCCACGATGTGGGAGGACCCACCGCCAACTTCCGCCGTCCCGCCTGCAAAAAGCAGATGAAGGCGGGCCTGTGTAAGAACCGGGCCTGTCTGTCGCCCACCGCCTGTCCCAACCTGGATGCCGACCATACTGATTACCTGATGTTATTACGGAAGCTGAGATCACTTCCCGGAATCAAAAAGATCTTCATTCGCTCGGGTATTCGCTTTGATTATATGATGAAGGACCCCAGCGGGGAGTTCTTCGCCGAGCTGGTGAAGCACCATGTCTCCGGCCAGCTGAAGGTGGCCCCGGAGCACTGCGTCAACGGGGTGCTGGACGAGATGGGCAAGCCCCACATCGAGGTCTACGAAAAATTCCGGCAGAAGTATGAGCGGCTCAACCAGAAGTACGGCAAGGAGCAGTACCTGGTGCCCTACCTCATGTCCTCCCACCCGGGCTGCACCCTCCAGGACGCCGTGAAGCTGGCCGAATGGCTCAACAAGTCGGGGCGCCAGCCCGAGCAGGTCCAGGACTTTTATCCCACTCCGGGGACCCTGTCCACCTGTATGTACTACACCGGCCTGGACCCCCGGACCATGAAGCCGGTCTTTGTCCCCACAGACGCCCACCACAAGGCCATGCAGCGGGCCCTGATGCAGTGGAAGCGGCCGGAGAAGCGGCCTCTGGTAAAGGAGGCCCTGCGGGAGGCCCACCGGGAGGACCTGATCGGCTACGGGAAGGAGTGCCTCCTCCGGCCGGACCGGCCCGCCTGGACGGGCAAACCGGGTACGCCCGCCAAGGGCAAGCCCGGCGGGCGCAGCGGCAAGCCCCCCAAGCGGGAGGACCAGAAGCTCAAGCAGAAGGGCAAGCGGGTGGAGCACAACGACCCGCAGCCCAAGCGGAAGGCGGGGTGGGCCAAGCCCAAGGCCAAGAAAAACGTCAAACCCGGCAAGGGGAGAAAATAAAAAGAAAAAACTGAGGGCGCGGAAAACTTTTCCGCGCCCTTTGCCGTCTAATGGGCATCTGAAATTGAGAGGTGACCTATGGAACTGCGGTACAACCTGACCCAACAGGACTTCAAGCGGGGGATTCTCCTCCATGAAAAGCGGCCCAAAGGGCCATTGGCCGTGATCCGGAAGGTGGAGTGGTTCTTTTTCCTGGCCATGGCCCTGTTCAGCGCCGTGATGCTGGTCATGCTGACGGTCATCCTGGCCGCCGGACAGTGGGAGGATGACTTCGGAACCGTACTCGGCCTGGCTGTTGTCACGCTGGTGGGCTCCCTCTGCTTCCTGTGGGTGCTCTCCGCCCGGCGGCGGGCCTTCCACGGGGGCCGGATGCTGGCGGGGGAGGACGGCTTCTTCGGCCCCCGGACCCTGACCCTGACCAAAGACGGAGTGGCCGAGACCTTCGGCGTGGGCCGCCGGGTGGAGCCCTATGACGCCCTGGTTGAGGTCTGGGAGAGGAAGGGCTATGTCCTCCTCTATCTCAAAAGCGGCGTCTGGGAGGTGCTGCCCCCCTGTGCCTTCCCGGGGCCGGAGGAGCGGGCGGCCTTTCTCACCGCCCTGGCCGAGGCCCGGCAGGGCCGGCCGCCCCAGACGGCCGGCGATGAGACGGCGCTCCCGCCGGAGCCGGATGAGGAGGACGCGGTCTTTACCCTCCGCTATACCTGGGAACCGGAGGGCCTGCGCCAGGCCCTGCTCCGGTCCAACCTGGCCTATCTTCGCACCAAGCTCTACTGGCGGCCGGCTATGATCGCGATGGCCGTCCTCTCCGTCCCCATGCTGGTGTCGGGGCTCCTGGCTCTGGGCGGCGTCCTGAACGCCCTTCCCGCGGTGAGCGGGGCGGAGGTGGCAAGTGCCATTGGCCTCCTTGTTATCGGCCTGGCCCTGTGCGCCTCCTGGCTGTCCTTTGTGCCCGGCTTCATGGCCTGGGCCATCCGGCGGCAGGAGAAGAAGGGGGCCTTTGACAAGCTGCTGGAGGGGCCCATCACCGACGTCATCGGCCCCAACGGTGCGGACAGCCTGCGGCCCGGGGAGCGGGAGCGCACCCTGTGGAGCCAGATCGGCGGTGTCAAATCGGCGGACTGGGGGCTGGTCCTCTTCCGGCGGGACAGGAAGATGCTTCTCTTCCCGTCGGAGGCCTTTGCCGACCGGAACGAGCAGGAGCGGGTGGCGGAATATGCCCGCGGGCAGACCCGCTGAGGGTATAGAAGGCTTTCAAAGTGGAAAAAACAGCGTAGAACACAACGAAGGCCGTGTGTTCCACGCTGTTTTTGGTTTAGCGTTTTCCGGTCAGTGTGTCGCCGGCCTTTTCAATGGCCCGGCCGGTCCCTTCGGCAGCGTCTTTGACCGCATCGCCGGCGTCCTTTGCGGCGTCTTCCACGGTATCCTTGGCCTCGTCCGCTGCGTTTTTGGCATCTTCGATCATACTGTGCTCATCGCTGGTGAGGCCGTCCTCATCCAGGTCCACCTGCCCATCTTCACCGGCGTGGTAGTTTTCGGTCTCCATGGGCATGGAGCTGGTGGACGGCTTCTCGCTGACCGACGGTGTCTCCGTAGGAATCACCGTCGTGTTGGGCGTGGGGGATACCTTGGGCTGGCTGGAGCAGCCCGCCGCGATCAAGAGCAGCGCCAGGGCGCAGATCAGTGCAAGATAGGGTCTTTTCATATCCTTGCCTCCGCATTGTTAAAGTCAGGTTCCCAATCGCTTTTAGTGTGTGCGGTAATGTCCGGTCTAGCCCCGGAAAAATTTTTGAGAAAACAAAAAATAGGGCTTGCATTTCCGGAAAGATTCTGCTATACTCCAATCAATAACAAGAATGATTACTGATTAGAGGGAAGTGAGTTATGACTGGCAAGCGTTACTCCAAGCAGCGGGAGCTCATCTATCAATGCCTGATGGAGACCCACGAACACCCCACCGCCGAGATGCTGTACCAATGGCTCAAACCGGAAAACCCCAGCCTGAGCCTGGGCACGGTGTACCGGAACCTGAATCTGCTGGCAGATGAGGGACTGGTTACCCGGATGCCCTTCCCCATCGAGCGGTACGACGCCAATACCCGGCCCCATCCACACTTCTGCTGTCGGAAGTGCGGCTCCGTCTATGATCTGGAGGGCGTGGAGTATGATGCGTCCCTGGATGAAAAGGTCGGTGTGCTCACCGGGCACCAGATAGACCGCCACGACCTGGTTTTCTCCGGCATCTGCACCCACTGCGTCACGCGGCATTAAGATCTGCGCAACTATGTCCCGTTTGTCCGCAAAAGGCGGACCCGATGATAGAAAAGTATGAATAAATTGGAGGTCAAATCTATGGAACTCAAACTGTATCGCTGTGCTCACTGCGGCAATATCGTGTTCAAGGTCGTGGATAAGGGCGTGCCCCTGATGTGCTGTGGCCAGAAGATGGAGGAGCTGGTGCCCAACACCACCGACGGCGCTCTGGAGAAGCATGTCCCCCAGGTCACCCGCGACGGCAACCATGTCACCGTCCAGGTGGGCTCCACCATCCACCCCATGCTGGAGGAGCACTATATCCAGTTCATCGCCGCCGTCAGCGGCAACAAGGTCACCTTCCAGATCACCAAGCCTGGCGAGGAGCCTGTGATGAAGACCGGCGGCGCCGACCCCGTTACCGCTTACGAGTACTGCAATCTCCACGGCTACTGGAAGGGCCAGGAGTAAAAGTGAACTATGAGCCGATGAGGCTCATTTCGCCTTTGAATTGAACCTTGAAAGGAGCTTTTTCTTATGGAATTAAAGGGTAGCAAGACGGAAGCCAATCTGTGGAAAGCCTTTGCCGGAGAGTCCATGGCCCGCAATAAGTACACCTACTTTGCCAGCAAGGCCCGCAAGGAGGGCTATGAGCAGATTGCCGCCATCTTCGAGGAGACCGCCGGCAACGAGAAGGAGCATGCCAAGCTGTGGTTCAAGGCACTCAGCGGCATCGGCGATACCGCCGCCAACCTCCTGGCCGCCGCCGAGGGCGAGCACGAGGAGTGGACCGAGATGTACAAGGAGATGTCCGAGACCGCCCGTGAGGAGGGCTTCCACGCTCTGGCCGACGCCTTCGCCGCCGTGGGCAAGATCGAGAAGAGCCACGAGGAGCGCTATGTGAAGCTGGCTGAGAACCTCTCCAACAGCGAGGTCTTCAAGCGTGCCCAGGTCAAGGTCTGGTACTGCCGCAACTGCGGCCACCTGGAGTACGGCACCGAGGCCCCCCAGGTCTGCCCTGTGTGCGGCCATCCCCAGGCCTACTTCGAGATCAAGGCCGAGAACTACTAAGCAAAATCCGACGCATCATAAGAGGCGCCCGCTCATCGGAGCGGGCGCCT
>NZ_CALXEE010000109.1 GCF_944387245.1 uncultured Intestinimonas sp.
AGGTGGGGCGGTGCTGTTGGCACCGCCCCACCTTAATAATAGGAGCATGCTCAGCCCCGCTGTTTGAGGAGCTGCTGCTTAATGTCCCAGAGCTTCTGGGAAAGGTCCACATAGTAATTGTGGGGATTCTCAAAGCGCTTGACCTCATCCCACAGGGTATCGATCTGCCCGGCGCACCAGGTGCGCATCTCCTCGATGCTGGGCTTCTCATATACCAACTTACCGCTCTGGAAAATGGGCACCAGCAGCGCCCGGACGGTGAAGTCGGTGATGGTCTTGCGCTTCCAGGTGGCCTCGGGGTCGAAGAGCTCCAGAGGCTGGCTGGGATCGATGACCTCGTCGTGGACGCAGATGAGGTCAGCGATGGCTTTCCCCGTGTCGTTTTCAAAGAGGCGGTAGACCTTCTTGAAATGGGGATTGGTGATCTTGGACGGGTTCTCGCTGATCTTGATCTTGGGCAGAATGGTGCCGTCGGGCTGCTCCACGGCGGAGAGCTTATAGACGCCGCCGAAGACGGGCTCCGACTTGGAGGTGATGAGCCGCTCACCCACACCGAAGGAGTCGATACAGGCGCCCTGCTGGAGGAGGTCCCGGATGATATACTCGTCCAGGGAGTTGGAGGCCACGATCTTGCAATCCTTGAGTCCCGCCTCGTCCAGCATGGCACGGGCCTTTCTGGAGAGGTAGGTGAGGTCGCCGGAGTCCAGCCGAATGGCGCAGTTGGTGATGCCCTGGGGCAGGAGGACCTCCTTAAATGCCCGGATGGCGTTGGGGACGCCGGACTTGAGAACGTTATAGGTGTCCACCAGCAGGGTGGCGGAGTGGGGGTAGAGCTCACAGTAGGTCTTAAAGGCGGTGTACTCGTCGGGGAACATCTGGACCCAGGAGTGGGCCATGGTGCCGCCGGCGGGGGAGCCGTACACCCGGTCGGCCAGGGTGCAGGCGGTGCCGGCGCAGCCGGCGATGTAGGAGGCCCGGGCACCCAGCACGGCGGCGTCGGGCCCCTGGGCCCGGCGGGAACCGAACTCACTCACCGGGCGGCCCTGGGCGGCCCGGACGATACGATTGGACTTGGTGGCGATGAGGGACTGGTGGTTGAGGATGAGGAGGACGTAGGTCTCAATGAACTGGGCCTCGATGGCGGGCGCCCGGACGGTGAGGATGGGCTCGCCGGGGAAGATGGGGGTACCCTCGGGTACGGCCCAGATGTCACCGGTGAAACGGAAGGTGGTCAGGTATTGGAGGAATTCCTCGGAAAAGACCCCCTTGCTCCGGAGAAAGTCAATGTCCTCAGGGGTGAAGCGCAAATCTTGGATGTAGTCGATGATCTGTTCCAGACCAGCGGCGATGGCAAAGCCTCCGCCGTCGGGCACATCCCGGAAAAAGACGTCAAAATAGCAGATCTGCTTGTCGATGCCGGTCTGGAAATAGCCATTGCCCATGGTGAGCTCGTAAAAATCGCACAAAAGGGTGTAATTGTCGGTATGCTTCATGTTCCGTTCGTCCTTTCGCCTGCCGGTCCAGCAGGGGCGGTGTTATCGGTCAGTTACCGTAATGTGGATGCCCTCCAGCACGTCCAGGGCCTTCCGGTGAAGGTCGGGGTCATAGGAGGCAGTGAGCCGGGCGTTCACGGTGATGACGGCGTTGGGAAGGGCCGCCTTCACCATGACAGCGTTGGAGAGCACACAGATGTGGGATACCAGCCCGCACAGCTCCACCGTGTCGTAATCCCGCTCCCGCAGCCAATCAGCCAGGGCCAGAGAGGGAAAGGTCTCCTTCTCAAAGACCGGGTCACCGGGCAGAAGGGAGGCCCCCACCTGTCCGTAGAGCTGCCAGCCGGGGGTGTCCTTCAGGCAGTGGGCAACCGGTAGCTTCTTCCCCTCCATGGTATCGGCGTAGTCGGCACTGTGGGTGTCCATGGTGAAGATGATGTCGCCGCCGCCGGCCCGGACCACCGCAATGCGCTGGGCGATGGGGCCGTCCAGGGCTTCTGCCCCGGCAAAGCCCAGGGTGCCGTCCACAAAGTCCTTTTGATAATCCACTACGATGAGTAGTTCTTTCACAGTGCCCGCCTCCTGTTCTGCTGGAAAAGGGGGTAAAGTTAACCTACATTATATGCGTTTTTTACGAAAAATGCAAGGCCAAGGTGCCCGCGCTATGGCGCAGACGCACAGAATCTGGAAAGGCACCACAAGAATATTTATTGTTTTTCAATAAAAAATAATTGACAAACAATAGAGATGATGGTATCCTGTTCGCGAAGGGAGGGCTGCCCATGCCCGCGACAAGTGTGCAGAAGCTGGCCAGGGTGCTGAAGGTCCTGGTCACCATCACCTTTGTGTGTAACCTCATCGCCCTGGTGTTGGTGCCGGGACTGGCCATGATGAAGGGTTTTCAGCCTCTGCTGGACCTGACGCCCTATGAGCGGAGCTGGGAGGTGCCGACCCGTGTTTTGATTGTTTTCCTGCTGGGCTGGAAGTGGGTGTGGACCTCCGGAGCCTATGATGTGGTGCTTACCCTTTTCCTGCTCTTCTGTGGTGTCTGTACCGCCGTGGTCCTGCTGCAGGCCCGCCGGGTACTGGACACCATTCTGGCGGGCAATCCTTTTCAGAATGCCAACGGGATCAGTCTGCGCCGGGCGGCAGTGTGCTGCTTTCTCATCTCGGCCGCAGCCCTGATCCGGCTGCTGTGGGGTTTCTGGTATTACGCCTCCATCCAGCCCCTCCTGACCTACAATGCCCTCTTTGTGCCCATCTTCTTTATGGGCGGGCTGCTGTGTCTGGTCATGTCCGCCCTCTTCCGCCAGGCGGCAGAGTTGAAGGCGGAGAATGATCTGACCATTTGAGGAGGGGAGACAATGCCCATTGTGGTGAATCTGGATGTGATGATGGCCAAGCGTAAAATGAGTCTGGGGGAGCTGGCTCAGAAAGTGGACATCACCCTGGCCAACCTCTCCATTTTGAAGAACAACCACGCCAAGGCGGTGCGTTTTACCACCCTGGAGGCCATCTGCAAGGCCCTGGACTGTCAGCCCGGGGACATTTTGGAGTATGTGCCTGAGAGGGAGGAGTAGCACATGGTGACATTGATCCTGTTGGGGGCCTTGACGCTGGGGGGACTCTCCTGGGTGCTGGGAGGCGCGGCTATTTTCCGGCGGGGCCCGGGGCTGTCCGCCTTGAGCCTGGGAAGCTGTGCCCTTGCCCTCCTGCTGGCCTGTGTCTATTTTGGCGAGGAAATCCGGGTGCAGCATTGGGACAATTTGACAGATACCGCCGATGCCATGCTGTTTGCCACCGCCGTGCTGACGGCTGTGGCCATGCTCCTGAACGCCGCAGCCTGGCTCAGGGCACGGCGCTGTGATCACCACGCATAGAAAAGCAGCCCGCCGGTCCTCTGGACCGGCGGGCTGTTTGCTTCATTTGTGGTAATCGTCGCCAATACAGGCAAAGTTGGCGGTGAACAGGGCCAGGAGATTGCCGTCTGAGTCGGCGATGTCCACCTGAACTACGCAGCTCCGACGGCCCCGGCGGATCAACACGGCGTTGGCGGTGATGACGCCCTCACGCACTCCCTTCAGGAAACGAATGTCGGCGCACTCCGTGACATACTTCCGTCCGTCGGCCCGGCACAGAACACCGGAGGCAGCGTCAGCCAGGGTGAAGTAGACGCCGCCGTGGAGTCCGCCGCCGGCGTTCAGACTGTCGGGGCCGATCACGGCTTGGGCGGTGACCCGGTCAGGCGCCACGGTGAGCACCGTGATGCCGCTGTGAATCATGTAGGCGTTTTTCTGGTTGGTATAGTCCTTCAGCTCATCCAGATCCATGGGGCTCAGTCCTCCTCGGCCAGGACGATGTGGCCGTCCTCTACGTGGGAGACCACCGCCAGGGACTCCACCCGGATGCCCATGCGGCGGAGCACGGAGCCGCCGTCTTTGGTGGCCTTCTCGATGGCCACACCCACACCGGCCACCTCAGCGCCCGCCTTGGAGACGATCTCCAGTAGGCCAAGAGTGGCCTGGCCGCTGGCCAGAATGTCATCCACCAGAAGTACCCGGTCGTCCTCGTCCAGATAGCGTTTGGACACCCGGATGGTGTAAGACTTCTCCATAGAGAAGGAATGGACCTCGGCGGTATAGACCTCGGGATCAATGTATCCGGTCTGGAATTTCTTGGCGTAGATCGCGGGGACACCCAGATAGAGGGCGGTGAAGCAGGCCACAGCGATGCCGGAGGATTCTACAGTGAGGACTTTGGTGATCCGATCGCCCTTGAAGCGCTTGGCCAGGGCCTTACCCACCCGGTCCAGAAGTTCCACGTCCATGCAGTGGTTGAGGAACATATCCACCCGGATGATGTCGCCGTTTCCCACCTCGGCATCTTTTAAAATACGCTTTTTCAGTTCTTCCATGTCGCTTTGCTGCCTCCGTTCTCTCGTGAACGCGTCAAAGAAAAGGTGTTTGGGTGAAACTCACCGGCAATGGTCCATGAGCCAGTGAAAGAGCTTGGCACCGTCAGCGGTGTCCGGCCGCCGGAGCGCATAGGACATGCGCTCCGGGTGAAACTGAACGGCTAGGATGGGGAGCGATGTGTGTTCCATGGCCTCTACGACGCCAGATTCGCTCCAAGCAGTGGCTGTGAAGCCATCACCAAGGCGATCCACCGCCTGGTGGTGGGCGCTATTGGCGACAAATATGGTGCCGTAGAGCGCCGCGAGAGTGGAACCCTCCAAAGTTCGGACAGGGTGTACCTTATCTTTGGGAATGCCGGGAGTGCGGCGGTGGAACAGATTGCCCACAGGACCCATGTCCTGGATCAGAGAACCACCGAAGGCCACATTCAGAAGCTGGTGGCCGCGGCAGATGCCCAAAATGGGTTTCCCGGCGTCAGCAAACGCCTTGGCTAGAATCAGCTCAGCCTGATCTCTGGCAGAATCGATGCCCTCGGAGCCTTGATTGGTCTGACCGAAGAGCGCGGGGTCCAGATCGTCGCCGCCGGTAAGCAGAAGGCCGTCGCAGGAAAAATCGGGAGCCGGGCAGTAACCACCAATGGGGATGCCTCCGGCACCTAGTATGGCTTGTTCGTAATTTATCCACCGTTCGTTAGAGGTGGAGACCAAAATGCGCGGTCTGTCCATAGTAAAGCCTCGCTTCCCAATGTGTTCTGCCGCCGGGGCAGGCAACACCCGCGGCGGATGATCTATTGGTCCATATTATAGCGGAAAGCCTCCAGGACTTCAAGACGCGGCATTGACAAAGCGAAAAAAATAGGGTATCTTTTATAAAGTGCGCTGTACGCATACCATTTCATATGCAGCGGTATCGAAGTGGTCATAACGGGGCTGACTCGAAAT
>NZ_CALXEE010000110.1 GCF_944387245.1 uncultured Intestinimonas sp.
CGCTGGGAGGCGGCGCTGATGGCGGGGTTGGCCATCGCCCTGCTGGCAGGGCTGTGGCTGGACCGGGAGCAGGCCGCCCTGGCCGAGCAGGTGGTGCGCCTCCACGTCATCGCCAACTCCGACTCCGTCGCCGACCAGGCGCTGAAGCTCCAGGTCCGGGACAAGGTGCTGGAGGCGGCGGCAGAGGCCTGCGCCGGGGCCCGGAGCGCCAAAGAGGCGGTGGACCTCCTCCGCCGGGCCCTGCCCGAGCTGGAGACGGCGGCGGAGGAGGCGGTGACGGCCGCCGGGGCGGACTGCCCGGTCTCCGCCTCCCTGGAGGACGATGTGTGGTTTCCCACCAAGACCTATGACGGCTTCGCCCTCCCCCAGGGCCAGTATACCGCCCTGCGGGTGGTGCTGGGCGAGGGAGCCGGGCGGAACTGGTGGTGCGTGGTCTTTCCGCCCCTGTGCCAGAGCTCCGCCACTGAGGCCCAGCCCGTCCTGGCCGCCCTGGGCCAGGAGGAGGCCGCCCTCCTCACCGGGGAGAGCGAGGGCTATGTCATCAAGTTCAAGGCCATGGAGCTCTGGGAGGGCTTCTGCCGCTGGGCGGAGGGGGACTGACTTCAGTTCCCCCGGCCCACGTTCCAGGAGATGTTGCCGGTGCCCAGGCCGTAATTGCCGGCGGGCACCTCTCCCACCCCGGGGATGGTCACCGTGGGCACCGTGGAGGCGCCCGCCTGCCCCGGACGGCGGCCCGGCAGGTAGAAGGTGATGAACTTGAGAGAGAAGATGTCACAGACCATGAAGGTCTGGGTGGTCTCCTCGTAGAGGGTGAGGTAGCTCCGGCCCACGGAGTAGAGGATGCCCTCCTTCTTGATCATGGCCTGGAGCCCCACCAGGAACTCGCAGGAGACATAGGCCCCCAGATTGTCGGACAAAATCTGCTGGAGGGAGCCCCGCATGGTGTCGGTGTTGAAGTTCTCCTCCGGCGGGGTCACCAGCCCCCCGGAGCCCTGGGCCTGGTCCATGGCGATGCTGCGGACGGCGTTGGGATAAAATTGACTCATAGCGCTCCTCCTTCTAGGTGTCGGCGTAGGCGGGGGTGGGGTTGTAGAAGCAGTGGTTGCCGATGCGCACCACGAACTCCCCCACCCTGGAGGGGAAGTTCTGCCGGCAGGTGGGGCTGAAGGGGTTGAAGTACCACAGGGCAAAGCCCAGGTTGGTCAGCCGGTTCCCCGCGATGGCCCACTCGGCGATCTCGTAGTGGATGGGCTCCACCGACATGTTGTAGATGTTCTGGGCGTTGTAGCGGCCCCCGATGGACTCCCGGGCGCAGTCGAACTGCCCCGGCTGGTAGATCACCGCCCGGATGGTGGGCTCCAGCCGGCCGTACTCCCCATAGTCCACCTGGACCCGGTTCATCACCACGCAGGCCACCCCCTTCATGCCCTGCTCCCCCTCGCCCCCGGCCTCACACTGGATGATGCGGGCCAAAAGCTCCAGATCTGTCATGATATCCCTCCCGATGCGGCGTCAGGCGGCGGTCTGCCCCTTCTGGTCCAGGAACCGCAGCAGGGCCGCCAGCAGCACCAGTACCGAGGCCGTCAGATTGGTCCGGGCGGAGGACGCCGCCGCAGGGGAGCCCCTGGTCTGGTCCACCGCCCGGAGGGCCAGGCAGAGGAAATACCCCAGTGCCCCGATGAGGACCGCTCCCGACAGCAGCCGGAGCTTCCGGACCCGCTCCTGGGCCTCCCGGGCCCCGGTGTCGTCCCCGGCCAGGGCCAGACATACCCCGTCCCGCTGGAGGGCCGTGGCCTTGTAGGAGAGCAGCACCGACCCGATCACCGCCAGTATGTAGCCCAGGGAGTCGTCCAGCGTCCGCGCCTCCCCCGCCAGGATGTCTTCCTCCATCTCCCGGTCACCGTCCTTCTCCCTGTGCTGCCCCCATTCTATACGGGAAGGGGGATGTTGGTGCATGTTCGCCACAGAAGAGGGGGCGTTTCGGAGCTGCCCCGCCCGGCATCAAAAAGGGACCTCTCCCTCTCCACGGTGAGCGCCGTGAAGAGAAGGAGGTCCCCTTTTTGCCCCTTTTACGCCGCGGAGGATTCCAGCTCCCGTTCGGCCTCCCACTCGCTGTCCGCCGAAAAGAGGAACCGCCCGGCCCCGTCATAGACTTCGATGTGTCCTCTCACCCAACGCATGCTGTATTCCATCTTTCAGCGCTCCTTTCCGCTCCTTTGTTGTACCCCAAGGATAGCAAATATAAAGTACAATAAAACGGACTTTCAGCGCGGATGGGTCCGAAAAAAGGGACCGCCCCTCCCCCCGGCCTTTTGGGTTCGGGAGAGGGGCGGCGGTTCAGTTTTTCCGGCGCTTGTACCAGACGTAGTTAAAGACGTTGCCCAGGATGAAGATGTTGCCGCACAGGTAGAGCCACACCAGCAATATGATGACGGAGGCCAGGGACCCGTAGACCAGGGAGTACCGGGAGGAGAGGCCGATGAACCAGGAGAAGAGCATGGAGGCGGCCACCAGGGACACCGAGGCCAGGATGCCGCCGGTGAGGATGGGAGGCCGGGGATGGCCCTTGGGGGCGGCCAGGCGGTAGGCCAGCAGCACGAAGAGGAGAACCAGGCAGAAGAGGATGAGGAAGCGCAGGGACTGCCAGTCCCCCACCACCCGGGCGATCCAGACAAAGCGGCCCTCCACCAGGTGGAGGAACCAGTTTCCGGTGAGGAGGACCACCATGGAGAGGTAGATGGTTACCAAAAACAGAATGGAGAAGAGGACGCTGGCCACGATCTGGCCGATCCCACGGTAGGTGGGGCGCTCATAGATGTCGGCCATGATGTTCATGAGGGCCCGGAAGGCCGCTGAGGCCGAGAAGAGGACCATGGTGAGCCCGGCGAAGAACATGGTATTGGACTGGTTGATGGAGATATACCGGATGTACTCCCCCAGGATGGGGAGGATCTCCTGGGGGAGAAAGCCGTCCGCCGCCTCCAGCACCAGGTTGACGTCCAGCCGCAGCAGGCCCACAAAGGCGTTGATGCAGATGAGGACGGGGAAGAAGCTGAGGATGAGGAAATAGGCCAGCTCTGCCGCCGAGCGGGAGACCCGCCGGTCAAAGTACACCGTGACCATTTCCCGTATAAAACGCACCCCCGAGGAGTCCCACATCGCCCGCATAGCCCTACCTGCCTTTATCTGAAGTGTCCATCCAGTATATCACAGGGCGGGGAGAATCTCAAAGGCTTTCCCGTCGTTTTTCGGGGGACATAGGAGCCGGACCCGGCGCATAGACTCTCCAAGAAACGAAAGAAAGGACGGGGAGCGCCATGAAAAAGGGACAAGGCCGGTGGACGAGGATGCTGCGGAGGGGGGTGGCCCTCTTTTTGACCACGGTGACGGTGTGGGTGCTGTCGCTGACGGCGGACATGGGGGCGGCGGCGGAGACCTTCCGCACCCTGGCGGAGAGCCCGGCCTTTGTGTCGGCGGCCCTGCGGGCGGAGCTGGGCAACCTGCCGGAGGAGGAGACCGGCCTCACCGGCTGGCAGAAGCTGGTGCTGGGCCAGTCCCCCACCCTCTCCGCCGGTGTGGGCAAGGGGGAGACTACGGAGGAGGTACAGGCATCCCCTCCGTTCACCGGCGAGCCCGACGACCCGGAGGACCCGGAGGAGCTCCCTGAGGTCACCGCCGCCCCGGAGGACATCGTGGGCAAGACCCTGCTCCCCACCAGCGGCGCCGGCTATGACAGCGCCCAGGGGGTGTACATCGAGAACCGGCCGGGGCTGGCCCTGGACGTGGCGGCCATGGCGGAGGCTCAGCTCACGTTGACCTTGCCGGAGGAGGGCCCCCAGGTCCTCATCGTCCACACCCACGGCAGCGAGGCCTATACCCCCGACGGAACCGACACCTACGCGGCCACCGGGGAGTGCCGCACCACCGACACGGAGAAAAGCGTGGTCCGGGTGGGGGACGAGATCGCCAAGGTGCTCACCGAGATGGGGCTCACCGTGGTCCACGACACCGCCCTCTACGACTACCCGGAGTACAACGGCGCCTATGACCGCTCCCTGGCGGCGGTGGAGAACTGGCTGGCGCAGTACCCCACCATCCAGGTGGTGCTGGACGTCCACCGGGACGCCCTCATCGGCTCCGACGGCACCGTCTACAAGCCCATCACCACCATCAACGGGGAGAAGTGCGCCCAGGTCATGCTGGTCATGGGTTCCAACGCCCTCTACGACCACCCCAACTGGCTGGAAAACCTGGCTCTGGCGGTGCAGGTCCAGAAGGAGATGAACACCCTCTGGCCCACCCTGGCCCGGCCCATCGGCCTCAGGGAGAACCGCTACAATCAGCAGACTGCCCCCGGCGCCATGCTGGTGGAGGTGGGCAGCCACGGCAACACCCTTCAGGAGGCCCTTTCCGCCGCCCGGATGTTCGCCAGGGCCTTGGGGGCTGTGCTGCTGGAATATAAGGGGTAAGGGGTAGCCTTGCGGTGTGGTTTATGTCACGACTCGTCGGACCACTTTTCTTGTGAGGCGCAGCGCATCTCTGAAAACCTTCCCCCCTGAGGGGGGAAGGTGTCATGGCCATTGGCCATGACGGATGAGGGGGCGTTAAGTGTTCCCGTAAGGAACGGTCAAAGACCGTTTCGCTTCCCAGCTGGAAAAAGAACGGTTTTTGGAATCCAAAGAAAAAGGGGCTCCGAAATGGGTTGAGTGGTCCCAAATAGGAATCCGGCGGCCCGTCTTTACGCCCCCGTAGAGGACCGGCACCGTCCACAGTGGACTACCTTGGCGGAACAGGGAAAGGCTGTGGTTCTATCCACAATTTTTTCGCCGCCTGCGTGGGTGGGTGTCGGAACGTGGTGGCGCTGCCTGGGATTGCCGTTGCTGCGATGTGGGTGGTGTTCATCGCTGTGTAGGCGAAGACTGCGGCGTGGGTCAGCGGGCGGCGTTCCCTTTTCTAAAAATCGAGCGGGCGCTGCCGTCGGCAGCGCCCGCTTAGCGTTTCTATTCTGTTTCTGCTTTCGTTACCGGGCGAAAGCGTCCGTTCCGTACTTGTTCCGGAGCGCTACCAAAGTTCTTTTTGGTCCTTTTTCTTACAAGAAAAAGGACGAGGATCAGAAAACGGCCTGGACCAGCACCATATAGAGGATGGTGCCGCCGAAGATGCTCAGGAGGTTGTTGTGCTTCCAGAGGTGGAGGACCACCACCACGGCGGCGGAGATGACCTGGGGTGCCCAGCCGGCGAAGGCGGCCAGGTCGGTGCCCCAGCCGAAGCTGATATTGCGCAGGCAGTAGATGATGAGCATGGC
>NZ_CALXEE010000111.1 GCF_944387245.1 uncultured Intestinimonas sp.
CGAAGGAGCACCACTCAGAGTCACATCAGCTTTACGGTGTAGTAGACGGCCATAATAAAGAGCCAGGCCACCAGGGCAAAGATAAGGTAGTAGGCGGCGCTGGTGCCCAAGACCAGGGCGGCGACCACAGCCACAGCGACGACGGCACAGGTGAGGTAGATCATACCGTAGGAGGCGTTGTGGGCAAAAATCTGGAGCTTCTTTCCACCCAGAGTCAGGGAACCGCCATGGGTAGACATGGAGCGGCACAGAAGGACCGCAGCCACAAGGATCACCGCCAGCACTACCAGATAGGCATACAGCAGAGACTGATGTGCCCCACCGGCCCGGCGGAAGAGCCACAGGCCCAGAAGACCCAGGGCGGAGAGGACGGTGACGGCAAAAAACTCATGCTGATAGAGGTAGTACACCAGGGCCAGTACAGCGGCGGCAGGAACGGCTCCGCAGAGGAACTGTACGCCGGTACCATAGAAGCGATAGGTAATCACCGAGATCACCAGAGCAGTGAGGAAAACACCGAACAGGACTCCGGGGAGGGTGGTGGGCTTCCCGCTCTTAGTCCGGAAGATGGCCCAGAGCAGGCAGACAACGGTACCGACAGCGGTGACGCCGATGATGGCGGGCCAGGCCTTTAGCAAAGCACCGGCAAATTCGATCTCACCAGGCGTGGTGGTGATATTGACATAATAGCGGTTGAGCAGAAGCAGAACGAGTTCCACCACTACGGCGGCTCCGAACCAGATCAGTACCCGGTTCAGGATCACGTCCTCCTTGTGGCTGCGGGCCGCGCGCTTCTCCGCCGCGCGTTTTTCTTTGTCCATGGATCCATCTCCTTGTTTGATGCTCAAAACGACTGGTCCAGAAGATGGCCAGTCTAACGGATGATATTCTACCAGAAATCCCGCCGTTTTGCAACAAGAAAAAACGACGATCCCTGCTTATGTTGCCAGGAAGGGCAGGATATGATACAATCGACCTATCTTTTCTTGATCAGTGAGGCGGACTATGAAGCGTATTGTTCCTCTCCTGTGCGCCGCGGCACTCCTCACGGGCTGTGCCTCCAGCCAGGAGCCTGTGATTCAATCTTTTTTTGCCATGGACACCACCATGTCCATCACAGCTTATGACGACAACCCCACCGAAGCTCTGGTGGCCGCTCAGCAGGAGGTCAACCGGCTGGACGCCCTGTGGTCCCGGACCCGGCCGGATAGCGATGTGACCCGGCTCAACGCCGCCGCCGGCGGGAGCGCAGTGGAGGTGGACCCGGACACCGCCGCCCTGCTGGAGAAGGCAAACGCCGCCGCCGTGGAGAGCGGTATGTCCTTTGATCCGGTGTTGGCGCCGGTGATGGACGCCTGGGGCTTCGGCGCCACCGAGAGCGAGACCACGGCGGTTCACCGGGTGCCGGAGCAGGCGGAGCTGGACGCCCTTCTACCCCTGACCCGGGACCTGCCTGTGGTGGAGGGAGACACCGCCGTCCTGCCCGTGGCGGGCCAGGCGGTGGATCTGGGGGCCATTGCCAAGGGAGCCGCCGCTGATTATGTAGTGGAGGCCCTTACCGAACACGGGGTGGAGTCCGCCATCATCGCCCTGGGAGGCAATATCACCGCCCTGGGTACCAAGCCGGACGGCAGCCCCTTTCGGGTGTATGTCCGGGACCCTCAGGGGGGAGGGGAGGACTATCTGTGCCTCATGTCCCTGCCGGCGGGGTGGACCTGTTCCACCTCCGGGGGCTATGAGCGGTATTTTGAGGCCGATGGCCAGATCTACCACCATATTATCGACCCCACCACCGGCTATCCAGCCCAGTCGGGGCTGCTTTCGGTGACGGTGGTGGCCCAGGACCCGGCCCTGGCTGACGCCTGGTCCACTGCCCTCTATGTCTTGGGGGCGGACGAGGCCCTGTCCCGCTGGGAGAGCGGCGAGGGCACCGTGGCGGAGATGGACCTCATCCTGGTGACGGAGGAGGGCCGCGTCTATGTCACCGAGGGCCTGGAGGAGGGCCTGGAGACCCTGGGAGAGGGGGCGGGCTACACCTATGAGATCGTCCGCCGCTGACCGCACCCGGCCCACCTTGCTGGACGGCCTGGTGGTGCTGGTGGTGCTGGTGGCCGCCGGAGCCATTTTATTTGCCTTTCGTCCCAAAGCCGGCAACTTTCTCACTGCCCGGATCGTCTTAGACAATGAGCTGGTGGCGGAGATCCCGCTCAGCGACCTGGACGAGCCGGTCACCATGGAGGTGCCGGGTGCCAAATATCCCATCACTGTAGAGGCGGAGCGGGGGCGGGTCCGGGTTGCACATAGCGACTGCCCCAGCCAGGACTGTGTCCACACCGGATGGGTCTCCCGTTCCGGTGGGCAGATCGTGTGCCTGCCCAATCGCCTGGTCATCACCGTCACCGGCGGCACGGCGGAAGCCGACGCCGTGACGGGTTGAGAGGGGGCGGTATAGAATGACACACTCTGTCCGCCGCCTGACCCGCTGCGCGGTGCTCACCGCCTTGGCCCTTGCCATCTCTGTGTGCGAGGGCCTGGTGCCCCTGAGCATCCTCATTCCCCTCCCGGGCCTGCGCCTGGGGCTTGCCAACCTGGTCACGGTGTATGCCCTGTGCCGGCTCTCCGCCCGGGAGGCCTTCGGCATCCTGATGGCCCGGTGTCTGCTGGGCGCCATCGTGGGCGGTAATCTCTCCGCCCTGGCCTTCTCCCTCACCGGGGGTATTCTGGCCTTCGCAGTCATGTGGCTCCTGCTCCACGTCAGAGGGCTCTCCCTCTTCGGCGTGTGCATCGCCGGGGCCGCCGCCCACAACACCGGCCAGATTCTGGCCGCCATGGGCGTGCTGGCTTCACCGGCCATTGCCGTGTACTTGGCGCCGCTGCTGCTGGCCAGCATATTGACCGGCGCAGTCACCGGCGCGGCCTCCATTCTGCTGGTGCAGCGGGTGCCATGGGGAGACAGTGGAAGAACGTAACGGAATCGTTACCCCTTTGTAGTGCTTTTTCCGGTGTTTTGTCGTATGATGCAGATACCAATGAACACGATGGAGGAAAGAAGCCATGAAGCACCTTGCCCGCCCTGTGGCCCTGTTGCTGGCTCTGGGCCTAACTCTCTCTCTGTCCGCCTGTGGGCCCAAGGAGGAGCCATCCGGATGGCAGCCCACCCATGAACCTATCCAGACGCAGACCGCTGCCCCGGAACCCACTCCTACGCCGGCTGTTGACCCTTATGACGCCGTGCGGCACTACTGGTCGACCGACCAGCTCACCCAGTCGTGGGGGCCGGAGCAGCCGGTGGAGCACCTCTTTTTCCACCCCATCATTGCCTATCCCCAGTACGCCTTCTCCAGTGCCGTCCCCACTGACCGGCAGAAGGGCCTGGACGACTGGATGGTGACGGTGGACGAGTACAAGAAGATTCTCCAGAACGTCTATGACAAGGGCTATATCCTGGTGGCCATGGAGGATGTGTGGAGCGAGGTCACCGATGACAGCGGCACCCACATGGTGCGCAACACCCTCATGCTGCCCGAGGGGAAGAAGCCCCTGATCATCTCCTTTGACGATGTAAACTACTACGACTACATGCTGGCCGAGGGCTTTACCTCCAAGCTGGTGGTGGGGGAGGACGGTCAGATCTGGGCCCAGTGCACCGATCCCAACACCAAGGAGACCTTCCTCACCCAGGACCTGGACGCCACGCCGATCCTGGACAACTTTGTCCTGGAGCACCCCGACTTTTCCCTCAACGGAGCCAAGGCCATCTACTCTCTCACCGGCTACCAGGGTATTCTGGGCTACCGGACCCAGAACGACCGGGACATCGCCCCCAACGACCCCAAGCGGCCCGAGTTCGAGGCCCACCGGCAGAGTGAGATCGACGCGGTGAAACCGGTGATCGAGCGGCTCAAGGAGACGGGCTGGACCTTCGGCTCCCACACCTGGGGCCACATCAACCTGGGCAGCGAGAAGCGCACCCTGGAGTCGGTCAAGAACGATACCGAGCGGTGGCTGGAGGAGGTGGGGACCCTGGTAGGGCCCACCAACATCCTCTTCTATCCTCACGGTGCCCGGCCTGACGGGGACGACTGGCACAAGACGGGTCCTATGTTCCAGTACCTCCAAAGTATGGGTTTTCGGGTCTTTGCCAGTGTGGGTGTCAATTCCTTTTCTTATATTAAAGATGATATCTCTGCCGTGATTTGTGACCGCCTCCATCCGGACGGGACCACCCTGCGCTGGTCCCGGGACCGCTATCTCCAGTTCTATGATGCCAAGGATATTATCGACCTGAGCGTGCGCCCAGATCTGGGTGTGGGCTGGTAAAGTGCTCCGCCGCGGATATCGTCCGCGGCGGAGTTTTTAGCTGGTCGGGCCCCGGAGGCAGCTGGTATTCCTTGGCTCTGCGAAGAAAGGTCTGGTAAGAGATGCCCAGCTGGCGGGCGGCTGTCCGGGAGGACACCCCGCCCCGGTGCCATAACCGGGCCAGCTCCCAGAAACCCTCGGGAAGCTCCATGCGGCCGGGTCCGAAGCGCACCCCACGGGATTTGGCGGCGGTGATGCCCTCCAGCTGGCGTTGGCGCGTATTTTCGCGCTCGGTCTGGGCCACGTAGGAAAGGAGCTGGAGGACGATGTCCGCGATCAGGGTCCCGGTCAGGTCACGGCCTCTCCGGGTGTCCAGCAGGGGCATGTCCAATACCACGATGGCGGTTTGGAGGGTTTTGGTGATGTGTCTCCATTGATCGAGGATCTCCGCGTAGTTCCGGCCCAGACGGTCGATGCTCTTGATGACCAGGGTGTCCTCCGGACGCAACCGCTGGATCAGGCGATGGTAGAGGGGGCGGTCGAAGTCCTTGCCCGACTGCTGTTCCACGACGATGTTCCGTTCATCTACGCCGAAGGTACGCATGGCAATAAGCTGTCTGGCCGTATTCTGTTCCCGGGTGGAAACTCGGACATATCCATAAATATTTCCTTTCATGGGGTTTCCCTCCTTTGATTACAAATGTCATTCTAATAGGCTAATTATAAAGGATATGGCGGGAAATTCCCACAAAAGGTGTATTTTGGGAGAAAACTGTCCGGCCTCTGTCCGCAGTGGGGGAAGCGGGGAACGGCCCGCATCGGCCGTATTGCCTTCCTTTTTTTGCCTGTTCAATAGTTTCAAAAAAGATAAATTATGGAAAAAAGAAGAGGACCGGACAGAAGTCCGATCCTCCTCTTTCTCATGCTATGGAATTGTGGCGGCCTGTGTTGGGCAGAGCTTCCGGTTACTGGAGCAGCTGCAG
>NZ_CALXEE010000112.1 GCF_944387245.1 uncultured Intestinimonas sp.
TGCCCACCGTGCCGGAGGTGGGAGAGACGGTCACGCCGGTGACCGGGACGTTGCCTTGGTTCACAGTGACGGTGCAGTTAGCGGTCTTGCCACCGTCGGCGGTGGTGACCTGAATGGTGGCGGTGCCGACGGCCTTGCCGGTGACCTTGCCGTTCTGGTCCACGGTGGCGATGTTTTCATGGAGCGACTTCCAGGTTACGGCCTTGTTGGTGGCGTTGGTGGGCTGCACTGTGGCGGTGAGCTGAAGGGTACCGTTGATGCCCACCGTGCCGGAGGTGGGAGAGACGGTCACGCCGGTGACCGGGACGTTGCCTTGGTTCACAGTGACGGTGCAGGGATTGGAGACTTTTCCATCAATGGTGACGGTGACGGTGGCGATGCCAGCGGCCTTAGCGGTGATTTTACCGGAAGAGGGGTCCACAGAAGCGATGGTGGAGGCATTGCTGGCCCAGACGATACTCTTGGGCTTTGCCTCACTGGGGATGATCACGGGAGTCAGCGTGGACTCCTGCCCCACGGTGAGAGACAACGTGCTGGGAATGGTAACGCTCTCCACCGGCTTTTCCACCGGGACGGGCTCAGAGACTTTAATGGTACAATCTTTGGTAATTTTAGGATCTTCTGTTGAGGTGGCGGTAATTGTCACTTCACCGACGGACTGGGCAGTTACCTTGGCCCCGTCCAGAGTGACGATACCGCTGGGAGAAGCCGACCACGTCACTTGGTTGTTTCCACTGCCCGAGCTGTAATTCACCGTGGCCGACAGGGTACAGCTCTCACCGACCTTCAGATCCTGATTTCCGGAAATCGTAATGCTTTCAACTTTGATTTCAGGTTCGGGATCACGGATGGTGATACTACATGACGCAGATTTTCCCTCCACAGTAGCGGTTACAGTGATCGGGGTAGAACTGGCTTTTTTAGCTTCAACGGTAGCAGAAGCATCGTTTTCCCCTTGGGGAGTCACGGTAAGATACTCAGAAGAATCGGGAGAGGTGCTCCATTGAACTTGCTTGCTGTCAGTTGTATCATCCGGATTATAGGTAACTGTCAATGTGACACTTTTGCCAATGTCAAGGGTATAATTTGATTCATTTAAAGAAATGTTTTGTAGGGGTTTATCATCTTGAGGAGACGGTCCATCAGGACCTTCCGCCGCCCATGCGGTGGGCAGCATGGTAAAAATCATGGCCAGGGCCAGAAGCGCCGAGAGAATCCGGGCGCGTGAGCGTGTTTTCATCATAAAAGACTCCTTCCAAACTCTGTTTTGCTTGGTGTGCGCTCATCTATATCATACATCGATTTTAGACGGAGAAATGTGACAAAGGTTTCAAAAAATTCTTACAAATTTCTAAGGAGTTTTGTTAGAAGGGCGATAGACCTCTGAAGCAAGGGAGATGAGGGCCAAAAGAAGGGCGCACAGCAGCAGAAGAGAACCCAGCCCCATGGGGAAGGCGTAGCGCAGGAGCAGATAGGCGTGGTAGGCCCCCAGGGAGGCGATCTGGGTGAGGACGGCGGGCGGGATGCCCCGGCGGTCGGTGCAGGCCCAGGTCAGGGTGAGAACGTCGGCCAGGAAGAAGTAGCGGTCGTGCATGTGGGGCAGGAGGAGGGGGATGCCGATGGCAAAGACCACCCCTGCCAGAAAGACGGCCCGGCGGGAGAGGTCCTTCCGCCGGAGAAGCAGACAGCCCAGCACCCCCAGCACCAGGACGAAGGCGGCCAGGATGCCCGCCCGGGCGGCGAGGGCAACGTTGACCGGCATGTCGGAGGGAATCAGGGCGTAGAGGGAGGGGGCGTTGAGGGTGAGGTAGGCGTTGTACTCGGCGGCCTGGCCGAAGTAGACCCCCAGCACGTCCCCCAGGGGCTTGCCCAGGGCCAGGGCGGGGAGGACGGAGAGCACACAGGCGGCGGGGAACCACAGCAGGTGCCGGAACCGGGTGCGCCCGGACATCCACAGCACCGCCCACACGGGCAGAAGAAAGACGGTCTGGAGCTTGCAGGCGAAGGCCAGTCCCGCCAGGAAGGCGGAGGAACGGGGCCGCCCTTCCAGGCCGGCGGCCAGGCCGTGGAGGCACAGGGCACCATAGATGGCGTCGCACTGGGCCCAGGCCGAAGCGTTGAGGATCACCGTGGGCAGTAGCAGGAGGAGGCAGAAGGCGGCGGCGCCCCGGTACTGGCCTCCGGGGACCAGGGCCCGCACCAGCCGGCAGCCGCCCCAGGCCAATATCACATCAAAGAGGATGGAGAAGAGCTTGATGAGGTAGAGGTCGTAGATGGGCAGGTAGGAGATGGCGGCCAGGAAGTAGAGGTAGGGGGCGGTGTAGTTCCCCTTGGGGAGAGCTACCGCCGCCCAGCCGCCGTTTTCCCGGAAAAAGGCGGCCCAGTCGGAGAGAAAGGTCACATAGTCGTCGGTGACGTGGTCCAGGAGCAGGGTGCGCAGCAGGAGGGCCAGCCCCACCGGTACGAGGGCAAGGCATACCGTCTCCCACCGCCGGCAGCACAGGAAGAGAAGGGCGGCGGACAGGAGGAAGAGAAACACGAGCGCACACATGACGAAGGGCCGGGAAGCGGCCTGGGAGAGGCCCGCCGCCCGGGCCAGGGCACACAGCAGCAGGGCCGTGCCGCCGCCCAGACAGCACAGGGGGAGGGGGTGGAGACGGGACATAAAAAACCTCCTGATACGAAAAAAAGTTCGGATCACTCCGAACTTTCCAGGCAAAAGACTTGACGTGGGAAAAACTGCATGGTATACTTAAATGCTCTCGTGTGACTGCCACCATTTTGAGAGACCCTCCCACGGTGGGTCAAGTATAACAGTTTTGGTGGATATGCGCAAGAGGAAAGCACAAACAAAGCAACAACGCCGCCGCGTGTGTCGAGCATGGCGGGAGCGGCGTTTTTGGCCAATTCCACGGGAAGCGGCCTGAGCAGCCATGAGAAAACAGCCGAAAGCCGCTGCTTTTGGCGCCGAATGCGAGAAAACGGAGTGTGATTTTCGGAATGGTCAACGACAACCTGAACGGCATGGTCAAGGATGTCTATTACGGCAAGACCCTGCGCAAGAGCTATGCCCGCCACCAGGAGATTCTGGAGATGCCCTACCTGCTGGACGTCCAGAAGCATTCCTACCAGTGGTTCCTGGACACCGGCCTGCGGGAAGTCTTCAAGGATGTGGCCGCCATCACGGACTACGCGGGCAACCTGGAGCTGAGCTTCATCGACTACACCATGGATGAGGCCCCCAAGTACAACGTGGAGGAGTGCAAGGCCCGGGACGCCACGTACGCCGCCCCCATCAAGGTCCGTGTGCGCCTGCGCAACAAGGAGACCGAGGAGATCAAGGAGCAGGAGATCTTCATGGGCGACTTCCCCCTGATGACCAACGCCGGCACCTTCGTCATCAACGGCGCTGAGCGTGTCATCGTCTCCCAGATCGTCCGTTCCCCCGGCGTCTACTTCGCCAAGAACGAGGACAAGGCGGGCAACGTCACCTTCGGCACCACCGTCATCCCCTACCGCGGCGCCTGGCTGGAGTATGAGACCGATCTCTCCGACATCTTCTATGTCCGCATCGACAAGAACCGCAAGCTGCCCATCACCTGCCTCATCCGGGCGGTGGGTCCCCGCACCGATGCCGAGATCATCGACATGTTCGGCGAGGATGCCCGCATCCTGGCCACCATGGAGAAGGACACCTGCAAGACCCGGGAGGACGCCCTCCTGGAGATCTACCGCAAGCTGCGCCCCGGTGAGCCCCCCACGGTGGACTCCGCCGAGAGCCTCTTGAACGCCCTCTTCTTTGACCCCCGCCGGTATGACCTGTCCGCCGTGGGCCGCTACAAGTTCAACAAGAAGCTGGCCATCTGGCCCCGTCTGAGCGGCCAGAAGCTGGCCCTGCCCATCGCCGACCCCATGACCGGCGAGATCATTGCCGAGGCCGGCGAGGTCCTGACCCGGGAGCGGGCCCAGGCCATCGAGGCCAAGGGTGTCAACGAGGCCGTCATCGACCTGGAGGGCACCCTGGTGCGGGTATTCTCCAACAGCATGGTGGATGCCAAGGGCTTCCTGCCCTTCGATCCCGAGGAGTGCGGCATCACCGAGAAGGTCTACTTCCCCCTCCTCCGGGAGCTGCTGGAGCAGTACGCCGGGGATGAGGAGGGCCTGAAGGAGGCCGTGAAGGACCGGGTGGACGACCTGGTGCCCAAGCACATCTTCGTGGAAGACATCATGTCCTCCATCAACTACCTCAACTGCCTGGCCAACGGCGTGGGCACCCACGACGACATCGACCACCTGGGCAACCGCCGCCTGCGCTGCGTGGGCGAGCTGCTCCAGAACCAGTTCCGCATCGGCTTCAGCCGCATGGAGCGTGTCATCCGGGAGCGCATGACCATCCAGGATCTGGACATCGTCACCCCCCAGTCCCTCATCAACATCCGGCCTGTCACCGCCGCCATCAAGGAGTTCTTCGGCTCCTCCCCCCTGAGCCAGTTCATGGACCAGACCAACCCTCTGGCTGAGCTGACCCACAAGCGCCGTATGTCCGCTCTGGGCCCCGGCGGTCTGTCCCGTGACCGCGCCTCCTTTGACGTCCGTGATATTCACTACTCCCACTACGGCCGTCTGTGCCCCATTGAGACCCCCGAAGGTCCCAACATCGGCCTGATCTCCTA
>NZ_CALXEE010000113.1 GCF_944387245.1 uncultured Intestinimonas sp.
CGCTCCTCCTGGTCGATCTGGGCCGCGATGGGCGCCAGCTCGCTCTCGGCAAAGTCCCGGGCCAGCTGCTGGATGGTGGCCTGGTCCTCGGTGAGATGAAATGTCATGGAAAAAACTCCTTTCCGCAGCCTTACAGCTTGTCGATGTAGACCACCTTGGAATCGATGAGCTTCTGGATCTCCTCATCGGAGTAGCCGTGCTCCTTCAAGATCTCGGCGGAGTGCTCGCCCACCAGGGGAGCCTGCCGGTCCATGGTGGGGGCGATGTCCTCGATGCAGGAGGGCTCGGCGGTGGCGAACCGGATGGGGGTCATGGGCTGCTTGGTAATGGTGCCGTCCCGGTTGGCCACGGGGATGATGTACATGTTCTCCAGGGCCTGGGGATCGTCCAGCACCTCCTTGATGTGCTGCACCCGGTCATAGGCGATGTCGGCCCGGGCAAACATGGCGGCGATGTCGTCCATGGTGTGCTTGGCAAACTCGGCGCTGAGGATCTCCACCAGCTCGGCGCTGTGGGCCTTGGAGGCGGCGGCGGTGGCGTAGTCGGGGTGGTCCACCAGATCCTCACGGCCCAGCTCCTTGAAGAGGGCGTTGTTGTAGCGGTCGGGCTCCAGGATGCTCATGTAGAACCACTTGTCATCGGAGCTCTTGAAGGTATCCATGACGGGAGAGCCGGGGTTCTTGCGGGTCTTGGGGTACTCGTCGCCGTACTGGGTGGACACCATGCCGGCGCTCTCGCTCCAGATGGCCTGGGAGAAGAGGGAGACCATGACCTTGCAGCCCTTGCCGGTCTTGGCCTTCTGGTAGAGGGCGGCGCAGATGCCGCCGGACAGGGAGCAGGAGGTGGTGGCGTCGCCGAAGCCGATGAGGGGGTTCACGGGGGAGGTGTCCTTCTCGGTGATGTCAATCATGGCGCCGGAGCGGGCCCAGAAGGCCACGGTGTCGAAGCCGGCGTTGTCCTTGGCGGGGCCGAAGTCGCCAAAACCGTTGATCTGGGCCCAGATGAGGTGGGGGTGCTTCTTGCTCAGGGAGTCATAATCCAGCCCCAGGCGCTTGAGGGCGCCGGTGCGGTAGCTGGAGACAAAGACGTCGGCGGTCTCCAGGAGCTTGTTCAGGACGGCCTTGCCCTCGTCGCTCTTCAGGTTGAGGGAGAGGCCCCGCTTGTTGGCGTTGTAGGCGGTGTAGAAGGGGTTGCAGTCCTTCTGGATGGGGCAGGACATGGTGGCGCCGGTGCCCCGGCCGGGATCGCCGAAGCTGGGCTCCACCTTGATGACGTCGGCGCCCCAGTCGGCCAGGATACGGGCGGCGCCGGGGCCGGCCACGAAGTAGGTGAGATCGATGACTTTTACGCCCTCTAAGGGTTTGAACATAGGTCAGGCACTCCTTTCGGTCAAAGGGCGGTCAGAGGGGACGGCGCGTGGAAGGTAAACGCGCCGTCCCTCAGCCCGCATGTATGGATGATGGCAGTAATCCGCAGATGGAAGTTAGGGCAGGTTGGGGAAGATCGTAAACAGGGCCACGCCCACCAGAGAGCCCAGCAGGGGGATGACCACCGTGAGGGCGAAGGTGAGGCCGTAGGAGTCCTTGTGGGTCTCCCGGCACAGGCCGTTGGTGACGGTGACGATGTAGCCGTTGTGGGGCAGGGAGTCCAGCGCGGAGGAGGACAGGGCCATGACGCGGTGGACGATGCTGGGGGCGATCCCCATCTGGGTGTAGACCGGCCCCAGGATGGGCACGGCGATGCCCAGGCCGCCGGAGGCGGAGCCGCAGATGCCGCAGATGACGGTGGTGCCGATGAGCAGGCCCAGCAGCTTGGGACCGGGGATGTTCACCATGGCGTCGGTGATGGTGGAGAACACGGGGCTGTTGGAGGCCACGCCGCCGAATCCGTTGACGGCGCAGGTGTTGGTGATGGAGATGAGGGCCATGGCGGCGCCGTCGGCAAAGTGCTTGGGCAGCTCCTTGGGATCAATGTGCTTGATCATCAGGACCACGGCGGACACCGCGCCGGCCAGCACGCCGCCCTCCACGGGGCAGAGGGCCACGCCGCCGATCTTCACGTTGACCAGGACGATGGTGATGACCAGGGGCAGCAGGGCGACCACGAAGTTGGGCAGCTTGCCGTCACCCTCCTCGCCGAACTCGTCGCCCTCCTTGGCGATGAAGTGCTCACCGTTTTTCTTGGCCTTGTTGAGCCAGAAGTGGAGGTAGATGATACCGGCCACCAGCATGAAGCCGCAGGCGATGAAGCCGCTGACGGCGCCGGCCATATAGGTGGTGCCCAGCTCGGTGGAGGGCACGTTGTTGTGAATCTGCACGGCGCCGGGGGCGATCATGGCGAAGGTGGAGCAGCCGAAGCACAGGGCGCCGGGGATGCCGCGGCGGGGCAGATCGGCGGCACGGAAGACCTGCAGGGCGATGGGGAAGACGGCGAAGGAGCACACGAAGGCAGAGACGCCGCCGTAGCAAAGCACGCCGCAGGCCACAGGGACAGAGATAAAGGCCCACTCGGTACCCATGACACGGATGATGGTCTTGGCAATGGACTTGGCCGCGCCGGTGACGTCCATGGCCTTGGCCATCAGGGTACCGGTCAGGAAGATGAGGTAGTTGTTCTTGAAGAACGTGGTAAAGCCGTTCATAAAGTGAACTTTATAGGCGTCGTAAATATTCATCTGACTGGTTACAGCCACCACCAGGGTGCAGACGAACACGGTCAGATAGATATTGAACCCCTTCATGATCATATACATCAGCAGGGCAAAGGCCAGGATGATGCCGATGATACCTAAGGCGGTCATAGATTCTCCTCCTTATTTCCAATCTTTTTAGCGGGTGGTTGGAAATTTTTTACCTGTTATGGAACTCAGCGGGCCGCTTGGCCAGGAAGGCATCCATACCCTCCTGCTTGTCCTCGGTGCCGAAGGTGATGGCGGCCAGGTCCTTTTCCAGCTCCAGGCCGGCCCGGAGATCCACGTCCATACCCCGGTTGATGGCCACCTTGGAGTAGCGGATGGCCATGGGGGCCTTGGCGGTGATGACCGCCAGCATGGCCTTGGCCTCGTCCAGCAGGGACTCGGCGGGGACCACCTTGTTCACCAGGCCGATGGCCTTGGCCTCGTCGGCCTTCACCTGACGGCCGGTGTAGATGAGCTCCTTGGCGATGCCGGTGCCCACCAGGCGGGGCAGGCGCTGGGTGCCGCCGAAGCAGGGAATGACGCCCAGGTTGGCCTCGGGCTGGCCGAAGATGGCCTTTTCGGAGGCGATGCGGATGTCGCAGCTCATGGACAGCTCGCAGCCGCCGCCCAGGGCGTAGCCATTCACCGCGGCGATGACGGGCTTCTCCAGGGCCTCGATCTTATTAAAGAGGGTCTGGGCACGGTTGGCGTAGTTCCGGCCCTCCTCGCTTCCGTAACTCTGCATCTGGGAGATGTCGGCGCCGGCCACAAAGCCCTTGCCCTCTCCGGTGATGATGACGCCCAGGACGTCGCGCTCCTCCTCCAGGCAGGTGAACACGCGGTCGAGCTCCTCCAGCGTCTGGTCATTGAGCGCATTGAGCGCCTTGGGGCGGTTCATGGTGATCACCACAATATTGCCGTCCCGCTGGACGCGGATGTTTTCCACTTCGGACATTACCTTCTCAAATCCCTCGCTCAAAAGAAAGACCTCCTTTGTTTCTCGATGGGCCGCACCGTCAGGCGCCGTGCCGGCAACGCCGCCCGGTCTGCTGCCCGCCCACTAATATTGCAAGTCAGATGCCAATTTTCTTTTTTGTGAAAAATGTCGGATTATGCCGTATTTCCCTATTTTCTTTTACCATTTTGCCTTTTTCCATCCTTTCCCTTCTCACTCTGGTTGTCTCCATATGGAGAAAACGTCTCCATTCAGAGACGTTTTTCCTGTCGGTTTTTGGGCCCATTTCACCTGTTTGCACCTCTGCCTTCCTTGTTATCTTCAAATTTTTCCTGTTCTTTCTAGTTTAGGTGGTTCTTTTCCGCTGTTCAGCCCCACCTGCCGGCCGCCCCAAACCGGCCTTGTCTCCAAAAGTGGTCACACCAAAATGAGTACCCTCCACACCGGCCCGTGACCCGTCTTTCCCCCTGCTTTTGCGGTGTCCACGGTACAATTCACACTTTGTTTACGTTTGCTTTCTTGACGAGTACACATCCTACAGCTATGATAAATACATAAAAATCAAGGCATATGCGCACCTGCAAGGAAGGAGGCAACGGCCATGAACTTCATACAGCGGCTCCTTTATGGCCGGTATGGCTGGGATCAGCTCAACTTCTGCCTCACCGGAGTTGCACTGGTCCTCTATCTTTTGGACCTGTTTCTGGACGCTTCCCCCCTCTATATCCTCTATCTCCTGTGCATCCTGGTGGTGCTCTTCCGGGTTCTCTCCCGGAACTACGCCCGCCGCCGGGCAGAGAACGCCAAGTTCCTGACCATGGCAGGGCCGGCCATCCGCTGGTTCAAGCTCCAGCGCACCATCCACCGGGACAAGGAACACCGCTATTTCAAGTGTCCCAACTGCGGTCAGCAGCTCCGGGTCCCCCGGGGCAAGGGCAAGATCTCCATCACCTGCCGCAACTGCGGCGTATCCTTTGACGAAAAGACATAAAAAATGGCCTGCACCCTGGGGGTGCAGGCCATTT
>NZ_CALXEE010000114.1 GCF_944387245.1 uncultured Intestinimonas sp.
TCGTCTGCGGACGACGGAACTCTGCGAGGCTCTTTCACAAAACCTGAGGCGTTTCTACTTTTTCGACAAGCTGAAGCGTCTCCCCTCCTTTGCGGAGGGGAGACGCTTTTTCAGTCCGCTGCGGCCTTTCGGGGAATGTGTCGGCTCTCTTCCCGCCCCTCGGTCCAGGTCCGGAGCAGGCGGAAGGCCTCCGGCGACAGGAGCAGCAGGGCCACCAGGTTGGGCAGGGCCATCATGCCGTTGCAGATATCTGCCACCTGCCACACCGCCCCCACATCCCCCACGCTCCCCACCACGATGAACAGGAGGAAGCACAGCCGGTACAGGCCCGTCCAGCGGCGGGTCCCAGTGAGGAAGGCCAGACCCTGCTGGCCGTAGTAGCTCCACCCCAGTAGGGATGAAAAAGCAAACAGGAGGAGACACACCGCCACAAACGGTCCTCCCCACCGGCCCAGCACTGTGGAAAAGGCGGCAGCCGACAGGGCGGCCCCCACCATGGCGTCCTCCACGGTTCCCGCCTCCAGGGCTGCCAGGGCAACCTGGGGGTCGTAGACTCCGGAGGTCAGGATAGCCAGGGCGGTGACGGTGCAGACTAGGCCGGTGGCCACGAAAACCTCAAAGATGCCCCACATGCCCTCCTCCGCCGGGTGGTCCACGTCGGCGGCGGCGTGGGCCATGGCGGAGGAGCCCAGCCCCGCCTCGTTGGTAAAGACCCCCCGGGCCACCCCGTAGCGCATGGCCGCCGCCATCGAGTAGCCCAATCCGCCGCCGGCGGCGGCTTTTGGGGCAAAGGCGCCGTGCAGGATGGCGGAAAAGGCCTCCGGCAGGGCGTGGGCGTGGCAGAGGACCACGGCGCCGCCTCCCGCCAGGAACAGAATGGCCATGGCGGGTACCAGCCGCTCGCTGACCCGGCCGATGCGGCCGATGCCCCCCAGGATGACCGCCCCGGTGAGCATGGCGGTGACCACCCCCACCGCCAGCCGGTCCCAGCCGAAGGCATGCTCCAGGGCGGCGGCGATGGAGTTGGCCTGGACCAGGTCGCCGCCGCCGATGGAGGCGGTGACGCAGAAGAGGGAAAAGATCAGGGCTAATGGCCGAAGTCCCAGGCCCTGGGTCATGTACACCATAGGCCCCCCTTCCCGGCCGCCGTCCCGGCTTTTGCGGCGGTAACGGACGGCCAGGGTCTTTTCCACGCAGCCCGTCATCATGCCCAGGAGGGCGGAGACCCACATCCAGAAGACGGCACCGGGGCCGCCGTAGAAGATGGCGGTGGCCACCCCGGCGATGCTGCCGGTGCCGATGGTGGAGGCCAGGGCGGTGGAGAGCGCCTGGAGCTGGGTGAGTCCGCCCCCCTTCTTCCGCGCCTTCGGACGCAACAGGGCTCCCACGGTGGTCCCCAGCCAGCGCCGCCACCCGAAGAGCTGGAAGAAGCCGGTGCCCACCGAGCACCACACTCCCAGCAGCAGAAAGCCCCCCAGCAGCCACGGGTCCCAGATCCAATCGCCCAATCGCTCCAAAAAGGTCATGCACCCCGCCCCCTTCTCCAAAGGGGTATGCGCCCGGGGCAGAAAACATGCCCTTCCCTTTACGCCTCGGCGAGCAGCTTCAGGAAGTCCGCTCCGATGAAGCCGTTGGCGGCGGCGATGCCGCCCCCCGCGGACAGGGAGGGCTCTCTCCCCTCCGGGGTGGCCGCCATGCCGCCGGCCTCCCGGACCAACAGCATGCCCGCGGCGTAGTCCCAGGGCTTCAGGCCGTCCTCCACATAGGCGTCCAGCCGCCCAGCGGCCACATAGCTCAGGCACAGGGAGGCCGCCCCCATGCGCCGGACGTCGTGGCAGTGGTCATAGAGGGTGCGCATCCAGCGGAACGCCCGGTCGGCCTTCTCCCGCTGGCTGGGATTGGTGCCCACGTCCACCAAAGCGTCGGCCAGGCGGCGGGCAGAGCTCACCGAGATGGGCTGGCCGTTGCAGAAGGCCCCCTTCCCCGCCAGGGCGGTGAAGAGCTCCTCGGCGTAGGGGTTATACACCAGGGCCATGGTCACCCGCCCCTCCTCCGCCAGGGCCAGGGAGACGGCGCTGTGCCGGAATCCATGGATGAGGTTGGTGGTGCCGTCCACCGGGTCCAGGATCCACACCGCCCCGCTCAGGTCCACACCGCTGTTGTCCTGCTCCTCCCCCATGAACTGCACCTCCGGCGCCAGCTCCTTCAGCCGGCCCCGCAGCTGCTCCTGGACGGTGACGTCCACCTGGGTCACAAAGTCCGTGGCCCCCTTTTGGCGGATCTGCTCCGCCATCTCCCGGTGCCCGAACAGGCGCCCCGCCTGACGCACCGCCTCCGATACCCGCTCCAGCAGTTCCTCTCGCTCCGGCAGCATAGCCGTTCCTCCTTTTCCGGGCGACGCGCCCGTGCTTTCCCCTCGATGATACCACCATCCGCCCCGCTCCGCAATCGGTCCGCCCTCCGCGGCCCCTCTTTTTTTGATTTTAAGAAAAACATCATCTTTTCTCTATGGCCCCGGCGGGCGCTGTGTGGTAATCTATGGTCAGAGACAGAACAAGGAGATCTTTCCACATGAAAAAATGCACCTGGTTCCTCACCCTGCTCATCACCGTCCTCCTGCTGGCCGCCGGCGGCGTCCTGCTGTGGCGGACCGGCTTCTTTCAGGCCGCCGCTTCTCTGGACGGCCTCCAGGTCTACATCGAGACCTTCTCCCCCTATTCCCACCTGGTGTTCTTCCTGATCCAGCTGGCCTCCGTGGTCCTGGCCCCCATCCCCAGCAACCTGACCGCCATGGCCGGTGCCCTCCTCTTTGGCACCCTGCCCGCCTTCCTCCTCACCTGGGCGGCGGTCGTGGTGGGTTCCACCCTGGTCTTTCAGCTGGCCCGGCGCCTGGGGCAGACCTTCGTGGACCGCTTCGTCAGCCAGGCCCTCTCCGACCGCTATCTGGAAATCATCCGCCGCAAGCGGGACGTTTTTCTGGCCATGGCCTTTCTCTTTCCCTTCTTTCCCGACGACATTCTGTGCATCCTGGCGGGGCTCACTGGGATCAGCTTTCCCCGCTTCCTGGTCCTGGTCATTCTCTTCCGACCCTGGGGGCTGTTGGTAGCCAGCGCCGTGGGAGGCTCGGTAGTGGACATCCCCCTGTGGGGCATGGCCCTGCTGGGTCTGGGCGGCCTGGCCATCTTCCTTCTGGGCATGAAGTACGGCGACCGGCTGGAGGAGGCCCTCCTCCATCGCTTCCGACACAAATAAAGGCGGAAAGCGCCCGGCCCCGGCGGATAGACCGCCGGGGCCGAGCGCTTCTTCCAAAAGGATCTTGTGTTACTTCCGGCAGCAGCCGGGCAGGTCGGGCTCCCGCTTGCCGCCATCGGTGCAGCCCATGGCGTTGGGCGGGAAAAACTCGTTGACGGGGAACTTCACCTGGCGGAAGAGCTCGCAGGGGTCTTCCTCGCAGCAGGAGCCGCAGGCGCACTCCTTCTCCGGCATACAATAGTCGTACACCGGCATGAGGAGCTGGGTCTCCCGCTCCAGGCGGATGATGGAGAACTGGCCCAGGGTCACATAGACCCGCTTGCCCTCGCTGCCGAAGTTGAGATCGCTGCCGAAGCAGGAGCAGATGCAGGGGGGGATCTCGGTGAGCTCGCAGTCGCAGGGACGGCACTCGCACACGTCCACCAGCTTCATGTTGAGCACGATGGGGTCCACGGCCTCCACCACGGCGGAGGGCAGGCCGCTCTTGCGGAGCTCCTGCTCATCCATCTCCCCAAAGCAGGCCTGGGAGCTGAAGGTCTTGGCGCCCCCTTCGCTGCCGAAGAGGATGACCCGCTTGTCAAAGACGCACAGGCCGCTGATCTCCACCGGCCGGGCGGCGCCCACAAAGGCGTCGGCGGTGACCCGGTAGAAGTAGCGCACGTCCACGGTGTAGAAGCCCCGGTTGAAGCTCACGGGCTCCACGTCGATGTATACATGCAGCAGTTCCGCGCTGCCGGGCTTGATGCTCACGGCCCGGTCAATGGCACACTGAGAACTCTGCGTGGGGTAAAGGCGAAGGTCCTCGATACAGTCTTTGTCCTTACAGCTATCGAAGATCTTTTTGGTGTGTATGCACACGGCCTCCCGGATGCAGGCGCTGTCCTGCACGGGACCGGGCACGACCTTTTCAGGCATTGCAATACCTCCTAAAAATGGCGTTGGGAAAAGGCGGACGGCGGTTCCGCCTCCACCCCATTCTATGTGCCCGGCCGGGTTTGGTGCCGCTGCCGGAAAGCAGAAAAACGCCCGGACCGAAGTCCGGGCGTTTGAGCCTGTCGACAAAGTCGACAGGCTCTCTCAAAAATGCAAGCATTTTTTCGAAGAGATGCAGGCCGCTGCGCGC
>NZ_CALXEE010000115.1 GCF_944387245.1 uncultured Intestinimonas sp.
CTGAGGGGGCGCTCCCAGAGATGGGAGCGCCCCCTTTTGCGTATTTTCAGGGCTTCAGAGCTTCGATGGACAGGACGGTGAGGGTGTTTCCAGCCACGGAAAACCGGACGTTGTGGCCGGCAAAGTCCATGCCGTACACCCGGTCGGGGTCGTGCTGGTAGGAGGGCCGTGGGTCACGGGAGAGGACCCCCAGCAGGGCACGGGCCTTGTCCTCCGGCAGCCGCTCCAGCAGCTCCGGCGGACAGTCCACCTCCAGCTCCGCGCCGCCGGTGGGGGCGAAGCCCCCCAGGGCCTCGGGGCGGCAGTCGGCGTAGGGGAGGTAGGGCTTGATGTCCAGGATGGGGGTGCCGTCCATGAGGTCGGCCCCCGAGACGATGAGCTGGGGACCGTCGGGGGTGTGGAGCCGGATCTCCTCCAGCTTCACGGCGGAGAGGCCGATGGGGTTGGGCCGGAAGGGGGAGCGGGTGGCAAAGACGCCCATGCGCTCGTTGCCCCCCAGCCGGGGCGGACGGACGGTGGGGGACCAGCCGGCGCCCACCGAGCGGGAAAAGACCCACACCAGCCACAGATGGGAAAAGCCCTCCAGTCCGCGGAGGGCGTCCGGATTGCGGTATTCCGGGGCAAAGACCACCGCCGCCCGGAGGGACTCCACCAGGCCGCTCTGCCTGGGGATGCCGAACTTGGTGGGGAAGTCGCTGCGGATATGGGCCACAGGGGCCATCGTCAGAGTATCAGACATTGCGGAGGGACTCCTTTTGTAGGTGAGTTTGAGCGGGGAAGAATATGAGACGCTCCTCGGGCATGGGCCGGGCCAGGTGATGGCCCTGGAGCCGGTCTTCGCCGCAGCCGTCCAGGTGGAAGCGGACGCCCATGCCGGAGAGCCTGTCCTCCAGGATCAGGAAGAAGAGATAGGCCGCCATGACCCAACACATGAGGACGCTGATCGGGAAGTAAAAGCTGTTGGGCAGCAGGCAGCCTGATACACGCGCTGACGGCGGGTGGGCGTCTGGCTTTGACCATAGGAGGAGAACATCAGCATGATGATGCAGGGCAGTTCCGCCCACAGGGACCACCGAACCATGTCATCGTCTCGCCTGCTCTCTGAGCGGGAATTACATCCAGTATCCTATCACAAAATTCGGAGATTGAATAGGAAAAAATCCGTCTTTAGCACGAAAAAGGGACGCTGCGGAGGATAAAATTCCATATCATGCAAAACCGCGGGAATCGCGTGACTTTTCCCCGGACGGCATGCTATACTTATTTCATCAGGAACCATACAAGACCAAGATAGGAGTGTGAAATATGCGGAAACTGCCCAAATGGATTCAGGACCTGCGGGGACTCTCACCCGCCAATTTTCTCTTTTTGACGGCTGCGGGGCTCATCAACGCCTTCGGCGTCACCATCTTCCTCGCCCCCGTCAAGCTCTATGACAGCGGTATCTCGGGGACCTCCATGCTGCTCTCCCAGCTCACCCCGGAGACGTGGACCCTCTCCATCTTCCTCCTCCTCCTCAACACCCCCCTCTTCCTCTACGGGCTGCGACGGCAGGGGACGGTCTTTACGGTGTACGCCATGTATACGGTGGCCATCTACTCCCTGGGGGCGTGGCTCATCACCGATGTGCTCCCCGTGGACGTGACCATGGCCTCGCCCCTGGCGGGCTCCGACCTGCTGCTGTGCGCCCTCTTCGGCGGCCTCATCTCCGGCCTGGGCAGCGGCCTGGCCATCCGCTACGGCGGCGCCATGGACGGCATCGAGGTCATGGCGGTCATCTTCGCAAAACGCCTGGGACTGTCGGTGGGGACCTTCGTAATGATCTACAACATCGCCCTCTACATCGTCTGCGGCGTGGTCCTCCAGAGCTGGATTCTTCCCCTCTACTCCATCGTCACCTATATGGCCGCCCTCAAGACGGTGGACTTTATTGTGGAGGGCCTGGACCGGTCCAAGGGGGTCTTTATCGTCACCGTCCGCCAGGAGGAGGTGTGCCGGGCCCTCTCTGAGACCTTTGAGCACGGCATGACCATCGTGGACGCCAAGGGCTTCTACTCCAACTCCCCCCGGACCCTCATTTACGTGGTGGTCAACCGTTTCCAGATCATCCCCATGAAGGATCTGGTCCACCGGATCGACCCCACCGCCTATATCACCATCCACGAGGTGGCCGACGTCTTTCAGATGAACCAGGACACCGTCCCGGCGCCCAAATCCGAACCTGCGCCTGAGCCCGAGCCGGAGCCGTAAACCCATACATAGGAACAGGTCTGGTGCGCCAGACCGGAAAGGTGGAACCATCATGCTCTCCATTTTCTTCAGCCCCCGCGGAACCACGAAAAAGACCGCCCGTGCCATTGCCGGCCACGACGGACCGCTGCAGGAGCGGGACCTGCTGGGCCGCCCCCTTACCGAGGACCTGGACGTACCGGCGGAGGAGCCGGTGCTGGTGGCCATGCCGGTCTACGCCGGGCGCATCCCCCAGCACTGCTTTGAACAGCTCTCCGCACACCTGAAGGGTCACGGCGGCCCCGCCATCGCCGTGGCGGTGTACGGCAACCGGGACTACGACGACGCCCTCACCGAGCTTCAGGACCTGCTGGAGGCCAACGGCTTCCACGTGGTGGCGGCCGGGGCCTTCATCGGCCGGCACTCCATCTTTGACCACGTGGCCGCCGGCCGCCCCGACGAGGCCGACCTGGCCGCCATGGCCGACTTCGGCGGGCGCTGCCGGGCGGTGCTGGAGACCTATGTCCCCGGCGGGGACCATCCCCCCATCGCCATCAAGGGCAGCCACGACCTGCCCCCCCATAAAAAGGTGTCCTTCCACCCCTCCGCCGGGGACCGGTGCATGAAGTGCAACGCCTGCGCCGCTGCCTGCCCCGCCGGGGCCATCCCCAAAGAGACCCCCTTGGTCACCGACGAGAGCAAGTGCATCTCCTGCGGCGCCTGCATCTACCTCTGTCCCACCCAGACCCGGCAGTACCGGGGGGAGGCCTACGAGGCCGCCGCCAGGATGTTCGAGGCTAAGTGCGCCCAGCGCCGGGAGCCGGAGGTGTTCTTTTAAGGTATGAATGAGATCATTCAGAGCCTCTACGACCGCAAGTCGGTCCGGGCCTTTACCGACCGCCCGGTGCCGGCGGAGCTGAAGGCGGAGATCCTGGCCGCCGCCGCCCAGGCCCCCACCGCCGGCTGCCAACAGCTCTACACCATCCTGGACATCACCGACCCGGCCCTCAAGGAGGCCCTGGCCGAGACCTGTGACCACCAGCCCTTCATCGCCCAGGCCCCGGTGGTGCTGGTGTTCTGTGCCGACTGCCTCCGCTGGTATGACGCCTACCGGGCGGCGGGGCTCTCCCCACGCCGTCCCGGCCCCGGCGACCTGATGCTGGCCGTCACCGACGCCGCCATCGCCGCCCAGAACGCCGTGGTGGCCGCCCAGAGCCTGGGGCTGGGCTCCTGTTACATCGGGGATATCATGGAGCGGTACGAGGAGCAGCGCCGGCTTTTGCAGCTGCCCCCCTGGGTCTTTCCCGCCTGCATGCTGGTGCTGGGCTGGCCCACCCAGCAGCAAAAGGAGCGGAAAAAGCCCGCGCGGTTCGACCAGTCCTTCGTCGTCCACGAAAACGGCTACCGCCGCCTGGGGGAGGACCAGCTCCGGGCCATGTTCCGGGAACGGTGCGGCGGCCAGACCTTCGAGGGCTTCCTCTCCGCCTTCTGCGCGCGGAAGTACGAGTCGGATTTTTCCCGGGAGATGAGCCGGTCCGTGGGGGAATATCTCCAGGACCTGGAACGGGTGGCGGAGCCTACCACGGAGAAATAGACAAAGTTTGCGAAAGTTTTGTTGCAATTTTCTATCGGAATGGTATAATTGTGGAAAGCGATACCAAATCGACTTTTGAACTTCAGAAGGAGGACGAACCAATGGCAAAATTTGTCTATGACTTCTCCGAGGGCAACGGCTCCATGCGTGAGCTGCTGGGCGGCAAGGGCGCCAACCTGGCGGAGATGTCTAACCTGGGCATGCCTGTGCCTCAGGGCTTCACCGTGACCACCGAGGCCTGCACCCAGTATTACAACGATGGCCGTACCATCGCGCCCGAGATCGAAGCCGAGATCATGGAGCATTTGGCCAAGCTGGAAGAGAAAACCGGCAAGAAGTTTGGTGATACCTCCAATCCTCTCCTGGTGTCCGTCCGCTCCGGTGCCCGCGCCTCCATGCCCGGCATGATGGATACCATCCTCAACCTGGGCCTCAATGATGTGGCCGTGGAGGGCTTTGCCGCCAAGACCGGCAATCCCCGCTTCGCCTACGACTCCTACCGCCGGTTCATCCAGATGTTTTCCGACGTGGTCATGGAGCTCTCCAAGA
>NZ_CALXEE010000116.1 GCF_944387245.1 uncultured Intestinimonas sp.
TCAGGCACCAGGAAGTCGGCCTCGGTACAGGCCTTGATGTCCTCCACCGTGTAGCCGGGGGCCAGCTCCCGGAGCACCAGACCCTCCGGGGTCACCTCAAAGTAGCACCGCTCAGTGACGATGTCGGTGACGCAGTGGGCCCCGGTCAGGGGCAGGGTGCACTGCTTGAGGATCTTGGACTCTCCGCTCTTCTCGCAGTGGTCGGTGGCCACCACGATCTTCTTCACGCCGGCGCACAGGTCCATGGCGCCGCCCATGCCGGGAACCAGCTTGCCCGGGATGGTCCAGTTGGCGATGTTGCCCTGCTGGTCCACCTGGAGGGTTCCCAGCACCGCCGCGTCGATGTGGCCGCCCCGGATGTAGGCAAAGGAGGTGGCGTGGTCACAGACGCTGCCGCCGGGGATGACCGAGGCCGGCTGGCCGCCGGCGTCGATGAGGTCGGGGTCGGCGTCGTCCCAGGAGGGAGAGCTGCCGCAGCCCACGATGCCGATCTCGGCCTCCAGCCAGAGGTTGACCCCCTCCGGCAGGTAGTTGACGCACATCAGGGGCAGTCCGATACCCAGATTGACAAAATCACCGTCTTTGAAAAACTTCGCGCAGCGGGACGCGATCAACGCCCGTCCGGTGAGAGCTCCCATTACTTGCTGCCTCCTTCCGCCGCTTCCCGCGCCTTGGCCTCTGCCTTGGCCTTCGCCCGCTGCCACATGGGGCAGAAGGGCTTCTTCTCTCCCGTCCGCACATACACCATGTCCACAATGGGCGCGGGCACGTCGATATCATCGGGGCCCAGCTCGCCCACCTCCACCAGCTCCTCCACCTCGGCGATGACCAGATCGGCCGCCAGGGCCATATAGCTGTTGGTGGCCCGGCTGATGAGCCGGAAATTCAGGTTACCCGCACGGTCCGCCTTGGTGGCCTTGATGAGGGCCACGTCGGCGTGGAGGGGCAGCTCCAGCAGGTACTCCTTGCCGTTGATGGTCAGCTTCTGCTTGCCCTTTTCCACATCGGTGCCGATGCCGGTGGGGGTGAGACAGCCGCCCAGACCGGCGCCGCCGCAGCGGATGCGCTCGGCAAAGGTGCCCTGGGGCACGAACTCGATGTCCAGCTCCCCGGCGAACATCTGGTCCCGGGCCTCCGGGTTGAGGCCGATGTGGGTGGTGATGAGGCTTCTGACCCGGTGCTCGTGGATGAGCCGGCCCAGGCCCTGGTCCGGCATGCCGCCGGATACGGCGATGGCATCGATGTCCTTGACGCCCTTCTTTAGCACCTCGGTGATGAGCTCCTCCGCGGAGAATTCTCCATGCCAGTCTCCGAACATGATGACCTGGCCGTCATGGATGCCGGCCACGGCCTCTTCACGGGTCACGATCTTTGATTTCAAATCCCTTGCCACCTTTCCTTACGGGTGTTCGGCGTGATTCGCCTGTGTATCATTTCCCCTGGAACTGGGCCTTGCGCTTCTCCATAAATGCCTTGCAGCCCTCCTGGAAGTCCATGGAGGCGGCACACTCCCGCTGGGTGGGCACCTCCGTCTCGGCCAGCCACTGCTTGTAGTCGCTGTAACTGGCGTCGTAGAGCTGCTTTTTGATGTTTTTATACGAGACAAGGGGCCCCGCGGCCAGCTTTTTCGCAAAGGCCATGGTCACCTCGTCCAGCTCATCCACAGTGGTCACCTTGTAGGCCAGGCCCAGCGCCTTGGCCTCCTGGGCGTCCACAGGCCGCCCGGTGGCCGCCAGCTCCATGGTGCGGGCGGTCCCGATGCTCTTGGCCAGCAGATAGGTGGCGCCGGTGTCGGGCACCAGGCCCAGATTCACAAAGGCCAGGATGAATTTGGCGTTGTCGGCACAGATCATGAAGTCGCCGGCCAGGGCCAGACTCACACCGGCCCCCGCCGCCGCACCGCACACCGAGGTGATGACCATTTTGCTCATGCGCTTGATGCCGTCGGCCACGCCGCCCACCTTGCTGATGAGCCCGTCCATGTTGACCTCGCCGCCGGCCTGGATCAGCTGATAGAAGTAGCCGATGTCCCCGCCTGCGGAAAAGGCCTTCCTGCTGCCCTTGAGCACGACCACCCGCACCTCCGGGTCCTGCTCCGCCGCGTCCACCACATACTGGAGCTCGTCCGCCATCTGCTCATCAATGGCGTTGAGGTTCTTCAGGTAGTCCATGGTGATAACCGCGATGCCGTCTTCCACGGTGTAGATCAGCTTCTTCAGTTCCATTTTTACCCTGCTCCTTTCACAAACTCGCTCAGATCTGGGTTTCCGGTGACACCGGGCCTTACACTTAAAAGCTACCACTTTGTATTGTGAAAATCAATCATTTTTCCCGGTATTTTAAAAAATATATTTGTATAAAATAATGAAATTTGGCCTGGGAATTGCATCCATTCAAGATGAGATCAAGCATTTCCTATTATCACCTCTTCCCTGCTTCGCCGCCAAAAAAGCCGGACGGGCGGATACGGAAAAACCGTATCCGCCCGTCCGTCTTGGAGGCAGAGATATTGGATCAATCGCCAGCTTGGATGACGAACTCCTGATTGCCCATGGAACCAGGGCCCAGCTCGTACTTCTCAAAGACCACCACAGGGCGCCCATCTTCATTGAGGTAGAAGGGTTGATCCTCCTCAATGCCCTGGAAGCCGCCCTGCTCGGCGGTCCAGTAGATGTTGTCCGGGTCCTGGGACCGCTCCTCGATCTGTTGGGCCACCTGGGTGTTGACGGTCTCCATCCAATTGGGTCCCAGCAGGTCCCGGAGGGTGAGCTCCTTACCCGTCTCCAGGTCGATGTTGTAGGTGTAGAACTCGGTATAGGCGCTGGCCCGGGTCTCGGTCTTTTCCACCACGAAGGAGAGGTACTGGTCGGTCTGGCACTTGACCTCGTAGTCCACGTCGATGATGACCGGCATATAGTCCTTGGGATCGCCGCCGGTGGCCACATAGGCCTCCTTGCTCTCCCTGGCCCGGGCCTCGGCCTCGTCGATGACGGCCTGGATGCGGGTGGAGATCTCCTGGTTGATCTTCTGCTCCAGCTCGGTGTGGCCGGTGTTCTCCAGGGCGGGGAGGCGCACGTCGATGACCCGCTCCTCGTCGTTGATGGTGTACTCGGTGACGGTGACAATTCTGGCCAGGCTGCCCAGCACCGGCACCTCGTACACCGCCTGTGCAAAGCTGGGGCTGCCGTTGACCAGCAGCACGAAGCAGGCACAGCTGGCCAAGGCAGTGGCCAGGCTCCGGCGCAAGGTCCGCCGGTGCTTTCGCTGCCGGTCTCCCTCCCGGATGGCGGCGCGCACCATAAAAGAGAGCTCCTCCGGCGTCTCCTGTGCCCGATAGCGGGCTCTGGCCCGTTCCATTTCAGGGTGCATCGTCAATCTCCTCTCCAGTCATGTCCTTGAGCTTTCGGATGGCCTTGTAGAGCCGGGACTTCACCGTGTTCAGGTTGGCCCCGGTGGCCTGGGCGATCTCCTCCAGCTTCATGTCCTCAAAGTAGCGCAGCTTGACGACGGTCTGTTCCGGGAAGGACAGCCGGTCGATGGCGTCATAGAGGTCCAGCCGCTCCCCCGGGTCCCTGGGCTCCTCCGCCCGGTCCACCATCACGTCCTCCAGGGACACCAGGTTGCGATTCCGCCGGAAGTGGTTCATGGCCTCGTTGATGAGGATGCGGTAAAACCAGGTTTTAAGATAGGTCGGCTCCCGGACGGTGTCCACCTTACTCAGGGCTTTCACGATGGCCTCCTGCACCACGTCCAGGGCTGCGTCCCGATTTTTGACATAACTCATCGCCAGGCGGTAAAAATCCGTCTGTCCGTTGAGAATATGCTCCACCAGCAGCTGGCGGTTGTCCGGGACGTTCTGTCTCAAGGGGATGGCAGCTTCCTTCCGTTATGGGTCTTCCGGCGCCGCGGTGTGGGTCCGGAGGTAGTCGGCCCAGCGCTGATAGCCGCTCTTGGTGAGGTGGACGCCGTCGGTGCTCTCCTCCGCCGGCAGCACGCCGTTCTCGTCGGCCAGAGCGGCGTGGGCGTCCACCAGATAGACCTCCTTCTCCGCTGCGAGCTGGGCGATGAGGTCATTGTAGACGGCGATCTTCTCGTTTTTCAGCCACTCGTGGCTCTCCGACTTCTCCGCCGTCACCGGCAGCAGGGTCTGGAGGTAGATCTGGGCGTCGGGCTGGGCCGCCCGGACCAGATCGATGAGCTGAGCGTAGCAGTCGTAGAACCGCTGGTCGTTGTACCAGCCCAGCTCGTTGATGCCCAGCAGGATGTAAACCTTGCCGTAGGTCTTCTGCCCCAGGGCCTCCAGGGGGGTGTA
>NZ_CALXEE010000117.1 GCF_944387245.1 uncultured Intestinimonas sp.
TGGACAGAAGTTCGATTCCCTGGAGCAGGAGGCGCAGACCGACGTGCTGGGACCGGCGCCCAGGATGGACCCGGTGGGTCCCGTCCGTCTGCCTGAGATCGACCTGGTGGGTCCCCTGGGGCCGGCGCCCAAAATGGACGCGGTGGGTCCCCAGCTGCCGCCCCGGCCGGACCTGGTGGGCCCCATGGGGCTGCCGCCCAGGATGGACCCGGTGGCCCCCCAGCCGCTGCCCCCGGAGGAGATGATCGGCCCCATGGAGCGGCCCCCCGTCATGGCGCCGGTGGGCCCGCTGCCCCCGGAGGAGAAAAAGCCCGCGCCGGCCCAGCCCGCCGTCGCTCCGGCTCAGCCTGCTGCTGCTTCGGCCGCCGCCGCCCCGCCGGAGAAAAAGCGCTCCAAGTGGGACCGGCTGAAGTTCTGGAAGCGGTCTCGCTCCTCTGAGGACGACGAAGAGATAAACTTTTCCACCTCGGGCCCTGTCATGTCGGAGGAGGCCCGGCGGCAGTTTGCCGAGCAGATGAAGGCCCTGGCCGACTCAGATCAGCGGGTGGCCGCCAACTCAGGGCCGGCGCAGGACGTGGACATCGACCCCACCAATGTGGTGCACTACGGCACCAGCGGGAGCCGGGCGGGCTCCCGGACCCAGCACATCGAGCAGACCCGAAAGCTCATGCAGGAGGCCGGCGAGGACCCCGACCAGCGCCACACCACCGTGGATGAGTTCACCGGACCATCGGCCTGGTGCCGGACATCTTCGAGAACCTGGGCATCTACCGCAAGGAGCTGCAGAAGAAGGTGGCCAAGGCGGAGGGCGGGGCGGACACCCCCGCCCACCAGGAGGCCGCGGCGTGGCGGGAATGGCTCTCCGAGTCCTCCCGCATGGACGCGCTGATGATGGGGGAGATGGACACCAACCAGTTCCTGGTGGACCAGCGGCTGGACGAGGACACCGACGAGCGCAAGGACGCCGCCGCCTACGAGCAGAAGAGCATGGATTCCGACCAGCTCTCCCACGACATCAACAGCGGTCAGGTGGACCCGGAGACCGGCAAGGCCATCACCTGGAAGCAGGAGGCCCACAAGGCCAAGCAGGAGCGGGAGCTGGGGGCCCAGTACGTCTTCTGGACCCCGGCCCTGCGGCAGGCCACCGCGGCCATGGCCAACGCCCCCGACCTGGGCAAGAAGTCGGAGGCCGAGTCCGACGTGAAGGAGGCCAGCATGGCCGCCGCCGCCCAGGCCCAGGCCGCCGGCAGGGAGGTCTCCCTGGAGGCGGGCAAGCAGTGGGGCCAGCGCATCCTGGAGAACTTCATGCGGTGGATGAGCGTGGTCCAGGGCCGGTTCTGGCGGCTCACCAGCCTCATGGGCCTGGACTTCTTCGCCAGCCGGAAAAAGCAGATCCTCTTCACCCGGGCCGACCCCAACGCCCCCGACTTCAAGGGCGCGGCCAGCCGCCGCCGCCGGATGATTACCGACTCCGAGTGGCGGCATGTGCGGGAGATGGGCTATGAGAAGTCGGGCGCCGTCAAGCGCTTGGGCGCCAACGACGTGCTGAAAGACAAGCGCAAGACCGGCGCCTCCACCTGAGTGCGCCGCCCCCCGGACAGAAAAACAGGAGCGCCCCCGAAGGGGCGCTCCTGTTTTCCGTTTATGCGGCGGCGGCGCTGTTGTCGGTAGCGGGGAAGAGGTCCTCATAGGCCTGGTCGGGGTTCAGCCCCAGGTCGGCCCGGACCTGGTCCCGGAAGCTCACCAGCTCCGGGTAGGCGTAGAAGAAGTCGATCTTCTGCCGCCACACGGCGTCATCGGGCTGCCCGCTCTCCGGCCAGAGGACAAAGTAGGCAAAGGCCTCGGCAATGTCCTCGGCGGGGTTGGTGGAGGCGTAGGCGGTGACGAAGTCGTCGTAGTGGCGCAGGAAGAAGTTGTAGGTGTCGCCGCAGGAGAGGCAATCATCGATGTAGCCCGGCCAGTAGGCCTGGTAGAAGTCGTCGATGTAGGAGCCCTTGTGGGCCACCATGCCCTCTTCGTTGTAGGTGTCGGTGGTCTGGTCGGTGGTGTAGGTCACCTGGCCGCTGTTGAGGGTGAGGTAGTGGCAGTACTCGTGGAGGATGGTCTCCACGAAGTAGCGCTTGTCGCCGGAGTCGGCGGGGTCCACCGCGATCTCCCAGGTGTCGCCGGGGTCATCCATGGCCTGGACCCAGGCCGTGGTCTCACCGGGGCCGTCGGTGAAGAAGGTGAGCCGCTTGAAATCGGCAAAGGCCCCCTCCGGCAGCAGGTCGGACATGTCCTTCCACAGGACCATCAGATCCTCCTCCGTCCAGCCCGTGAGCTGGCCCGCCGTGGATGGGTCGGCGGTGAGGGTGCCGTCGTCGCCGATGGTATAGGAGATGAGGGTTTTCTCCTTCGGATTGGTGTAGCCGAACCCGGCCTCATCCCCCTCCAGATACCGGATGGTGTACTGGTCGTAGAGGCCGGAGAGCTCGGTGAGCAGGGAGGCCTCCCGGGGCCGCCAGGCCCACTGCCCGGCGGCCAGCCGGGCCTCCCGCAGGGGGCGGATCTGGAGCCACAGGTCCAGGGCGGCCTGGCGCTCCTCTTCCGTAATGTAGCCGGTGAGCCGGCCCAGCTGGGCGTCCAGCTCGGCCTGGATCTCCGGGGTGACTTCCGCCGCCGGGGCGGAGGGGGCGGTGCCCGCAGTGCCGCCGCAGCCGGCGAGCATGCTCAGGAGCACCAGCCCCGCGCCCAGTCTGATCAGTGTGTTATTCCGCACTGTCCTCCTCTTTCTTGGTGCAGATGATGTTCAGCTCCTCCAGCTGCTTGGGCTCTACGAAGGAGGGGGCACCCATCATCAGGTCCTGGGCGTTCTTGTTCATGGGGAAGGGGATGATCTCCCGGATGGAGTCCTCGCCGGCCAGCAGCATGACCATGCGGTCCACGCCCGGGGCGATGCCGGCGTGCGGGGGAGCTCCGTAGGTGAAGGCGTTGTACATGGCGGGGAACTTGGCCTTTACGTCCTCCTCGCCCAGCCGCACCAGCTGGAAGGCCTCGATCATGATCTCGGGGTCGTGGTTCCGGACGGCGCCGGAGGAGAGCTCCACGCCGTTGCACACCAGGTCATACTGGTAGGCGGTAATGGTGAGGGGGTCCACCTCGCCGGCGGCCGCCTTCTTGAGGATCTCCAGACCACCGTTGGGCATGGAGAAGGGGTTGTGGCAGAACTCCAGCTCGCCGGACTCCTCGCCGATCTCGTACATGGGGAAGTCCACGATCCAGCAGAACTCGTAGCGCTCCTTGTCCATGTGCTGGGGGGCCAGGGCGGGGAGCATCTTGATGAGGACGCCGGCGGTCTTCTGGGCGGTCAGCTTTTTCCCGGCGGTGAGGCCCACGAAGGAGCCCTTCTCCAGACCCAGGGCGGAGACCACCTGGTCCTTGATGGGCTGGACGAACTTGGCGATGCCGCCCACGATCTCGCCGTTCTCGTCGTAGCGGAACCAGTAGACCTTCTCACCGGCCTGGACCTCCACATCGGCGCAAAGCTTGTCGATCTGCTTGCGGGTGGCGTTAAAGCCGGTAACGGGGACGGCCTTCACGGTGTTGCCCTCGAAGGGGCCAAAGCCACAGGAGCCCAGCACCTCGGTGGCGTCCTGCACGGTGAGGTCGATGCGAAGGTCGGGCTTGTCGGAGCCGTACTTGTCCATGGCCTCCAGGTAGGGGATGCGGGCAAAGGGGGCGGTGGAGGCCACGTTATAGGTGCCGTACTTGGCGAAGATGGGAGGGAGCACGTCCTCCAGCACGGCGAACACGTCCTCCTGGTCGGCGAAGGCCATCTCCATGTCCAACTGGTAGAACTCGCCGGGGGAGCGGTCGCCCCGGGCGTCCTCGTCCCGGAAGCAGGGGGCGATCTGGAAGTAGCGGTCGAAGCCGGAGGCCATCAGCAGCTGCTTGAACTGCTGGGGGGCCTGGGGCAGGGCGTAGAACTTGCCGGGGTGCTTCCGGCTGGGCACCAGGTAGTCACGGGCGCCCTCCGGGGAGGAGGCGGTGAGGATGGGGGTGGTGATCTCCAGGAAGCCGTGCTCGATCATGGAGGCCCGCAGGGCGGCCACCACATTGCAGCGCAGGACGATGTTGTTCTTCACCGCCGGGTTCCGCAGGTCCAGGTAGCGGTACTTCAGGCGGGCGGACTCGTCGGCCTCCCGGCTGCGGTTGATGGGGAAGGGGAGCTCGTTGTGGCGGCA
>NZ_CALXEE010000118.1 GCF_944387245.1 uncultured Intestinimonas sp.
CGGAACTCTGCGAGGCTCTTTCCCCCACATGCGCAAGAGCACTCCTAGGCGCAGAACCGGTGGCTGCCGATGACCTTGATGAGGGGCCGCGACCAGATCCAGGCGCTGGTGGCCGTGTTGGGGTTGAAATAGTAGATGGCTCCGCCGCTGGGATCGGCTCCGTTGATGGCGTCCCGGGCGGCCCGGACGGCGGAATCGGCCACCGGCTGATCGATCTGGCCGTCCACCATGCAGGTGAAGGCCCCAGGCTGGTACACCACCCCGGCGATGGTATTGGGGAAGGAGGGGTGGCTCACCCGGTTGAGGATGACCGCCCCCACCGCCACCTGGCCGCTGTACGGCTCCCCTCTGGCCTCTGCCGAGATGACCTTGGCCAGCAGGGCCACCTCGCTGTCTGCGGCCGAGGAGGAGGTACTCCCCTCCGACATACCCAGGGCCTTCAGGGTGGCGGGACCCACGATGCCGTCGGCGGTGAGGCCGTTCTTTTTCTGAAAGAGCTTCACCGCCGCCTCCGTTTTACTGCCATAAATGCCGTCCGCAGTCCCGTCCAGGTAGCCCCAGCGGATCAGCTTCTCCTGAATGGTGCGCACCGTCTGCCCCGAGGAGCCCCGACGGTAGGTGGCCGCCTGGGCCGTCTGGACCATGGTAATGATGAGTATATTCAACAGAAAGATCAGGGCCAGGGATAAAATGAGTCGTTTTCTCTGTTCCCGCACGTTCCCGCCTCCCACAAAAGTCTCGCCTTTAGTGTACGGCCCCGGCTCCTTTCTTATGAGCGGTGAATCATGGAAGAAAAATTGGGTTATACTGTTAGGGAAACTTTTCTTTTCCATAAAGGAGCGGCATCATCATGGTCAAAGGCATCAACAAGCAGGTCATCGTGGTCAAAACACCCGACCCCCGCCTCTTCGAGGAGGCCATCTTCATTTTGAAGGAGGGCGCGCTCTCCGAAGGTGCCAGCCCGGAGCAGGTTCTGCGGGAGGCCAGGCAGGCGGCTAAAAACTACGTCTCCCGGAGCACCGTTCCCGGGAAATGGTTCCAGGCCATCCCCGCCCCGGCCTACGCCGCCGCCGGCGCTCTGGCCGCCACCGCCGCCTGGAGCCTGGCCCTTTTCTTCTGACGGGCCATTGTGCCCGGCCCTTCCTTATGATACAATGGCCCTGCATCGGGTACCCGCCCTCTTCGGCTCGGATACCCCGAGAGCCTTTGTACGAAGGAGCGTTTTTCATGTATCAGGTTTCCAACTTTATGGACAACGACGACGTCAAGACCCTCTCCCAGCTGGGTCCCTTCTCTGTCATCGAGTACCAGCGCGACCTGAGCGTTACCCCTTCTTCCGCCATCACCGCCTATTATTGTTCCCAGATGAACGTCAGAAAGCGCCAGCTGGTGTGCGATCTGAGCAAGGCCCAGGTCACCATCCAGGCCGGCGCCATGCAGTGGATGCTGGGCAATGTGAACGCCACCACCGGCATCAAGGGTGTGGGCGACCTCTTTACCAAGGCCGTACGTGGCAAGGCCTCCGGCGAGTCGGCGATCAAGCCGGAATACACCGGCGACGGCCTGCTGGTGCTGGAGCCCACCTACCGCTACCTCATCCTCATGGACGCTGCCGACTGGGGCGGCTCCGTGGTGCTGGACGACGGTCTGTTCCTGGCCTGTGACTCCCGTCTCCAGCACAAGGCCGTCATGCGCTCCAACCTCTCCTCCGCCGTGGCCGGCGGCGAGGGACTCTTCAACCTGAGCCTCAACGGCAGCGGCGCTTTCTGCATCGAGTCCGAGTGCCCCCGGGAAGAGCTGGTGGAGATCACCCTCCAGAACGACGTGCTGAAGATCGACGGCAACTACGCCATCGCCTGGAGCGCCAGCCTGGAATTCACCGTGGAGCGTTCCGGCAAGAGCCTCATCGGCTCCGCCGCCTCCGGCGAGGGTCTGGTCAACGTCTACCGGGGCACCGGCAAGGTCCTCATGATGCCCACCGCCAAAATGCCCAACCTGTAAGCCGTCCATACGGAAAACGTCCCCCGGAGGTTCCGTTTTGCCTCCGGGGGACGTTTTGTCATTTCTATGAATGTGCCTCAGAGCTGGCCGGCCTTCTCCTTCAAAAAGCCCTTGAGCCACTCCCCCGTCTCCGGGTGGGCCAGGGAAAAGTCGATGGTGGCCTCCAGGAAGCCCTTCAGGTTGCCGGTGTCATACCGCTTTCCCTCAAAATCCACTGCCACCATCTTGTCCCGCTTGCACAGCTCCTTCAGGCCGTCGGTGAGCTGGATCTCCCCGCCGTAACCCGGCTTCAGATTCTCCAGAATGTCGAAGATGCCGGGCCGGAGCACATACCGGCCCAGGATGGCGTAGTTGGAGAAGATCTCCTCGGGACGGGGCTTCTCCACCATGTCATTGACCCGGAAGATCCGCTCCTCCAGAGGCTCCACCTTCACGGAGGAGTACTTGGAGATGGCCTCGGTGCTCACCTGCTGCACCCCCACACAGGAGGCGCCGTACTTCTCCGCACCGGCGATGAGCTGGCCGATGACCGGGGTCTGGGATCGCATGATGTCGTCGCCCAGGAGGACGGCAAAGGGCTCGTTCCCCACGAAGCGCTTGGCCCGCCAAATGGCGTGGCCCAGACCCTTGGTCTCCTTCTGTCGGACATAGAAGATGTTGGCCAGATCTGCGGCCCGACGGACCTCCGCCAACTCCCGTTCCTTGCCCGCCCGGGCCAGACGCTCCTCCAGCTCGGGATAGTAGTCAAAATAGTCATCCATGGCGGACTTGGCCCGGTTGGTCACCACCAGAATATCCTCGATCCCGGCGGCCACCGCCTCCTCGATGATATACTGGATCACCGGCTTATCCACCAGGGGGAGCATCTCCTTAGGCACCGTTTTGGTGGCGGGCAGCATCCGGGTCCCCAGCCCGGCTGCCGGGATGACGGCTTTCCGTACTTTCATCTGATCTCCTCCATTGGCGGAGGGCAGGCCTCACGCGTGGGTAAGGCGTCCCTCCGGGATAAGGTCGTGGAAAAACTTGATCTGGGGCATGGCCCGCAGCAGGATGGTGCCCAGCACCAGGCAGACACCCAGCTCACCGATACCCACGGTGACGCCATTGTAGATCCAGGCAGCGGGCAGGGCGGCGGTGATGCCTACCTCGGCAAAGCCGATGGTGAAGCCCACCAGCACCATGTTGCACAGCACCGGCGGCAGCCAGGCCATCCACCAGTGGCGGACCTTGCTGGTCCACAGAGCGGCGATGAGAGTGGCCAAGGAGCCCACCACGATGTCCATGGCGCCGTAGGGCGAGAGCAGGTTGGCGATGAGGCAGCCCACAAAGAGCCCCGGCGCGGTGGCTGGGAATAGGAAAGGCAGGACGCACAGGGCCTCGGAGAACCGGAACTGGATGGGTCCGTAGGCCAGGCCAAAGATGTTGCTGAAGTAGCTCAGCACGGCGTACAGGGCGGCCACCATGGCCGCCAGGGTGAGATCGCGGACAGGACTTTTGCGCATGAAAAAGAACCTCCATTTTTTGTTTAGAGTACGTGTGCCGCGTACAGCGGCGCGGGTCCCTCTCCCCGGACGCAGGGCACATGGCGTCCGGACGGCTTTCTCCGCGCCGGTTGGACTGGGTGGGGAACCAGTCGTGGTCATTATATCATGCTTTTTTCTCTCTGTACAGTCATTTTGTCACCTTTACAGCGGAGGTTTTCCCCCGTATAATGTCAAAGAGAAGTCTTACCGGTCTTTTACGGACCGGATCACACCACCAAGGAAGGATCTGATCCCTATGCGCATCCTCATCATCGACGGCCAGGGCGGCGGCATCGGCGCCCGGCTGGTGAGCCTACTCCGGCCCCATCTGCCGGAGGGCTGTGAGCTCCTGTGCGCCGGCACCAATTCCCTGGCCACCAACGCTATGCTCAAGGCGGGGGCCGCCCGGGGAGCCACCGGCGAGAACGCCTTGTGCTACAACGCCCAGCGGGCCGACCTCATTCTGGGCCCCATCGGCGTCATTCTGGCCAACGGCATCATGGGGGAGGTCTCCCCGGCGGTGGCCTCCGCCGTCTCCGGCACCGAGTGCGTCAAAATCCTCATTCCCTCCCCCACCTGCGGCACCCTCATTGCCGGCACGGAGGACTGCCGGCTGGAGGAGTATCTCCGCCGGGCGGTGGAGCTGGCCCTCCATGAGCTTTCCCAGCACGGCTTTGCCCCGGTGTGA
>NZ_CALXEE010000119.1 GCF_944387245.1 uncultured Intestinimonas sp.
TCCGGGGACGGCGGCGGTTTCTTCTTTCAAATTCAGGCCCGGGCGCCAGCGTGTACGCCCAGCTTGCGGAGCACATAGGCAGAGTCGGTGACAACATTCACCGGCTTGGTGAAGTCCAGGGTGAACAGGCCCAGAGAGGACCGGGCGTCCACCATGATGGCGCCGTCGGGGGAGTGAACATATACAGGCTCATCCACCTTGCAGGCCAGCTGCTGCAGCTTATAGAGCTCCTGAATCGAATCAATTTGAATGGGTACGACCATGGTCAAAACCTCCTAACAAAGGGATGTCAGCAATTCCGCCGCCGCTGTGTCACAGGGTCCGGTCTATCCGGCCCCGGTGCGCCGGCGCATCAAAGGGGGGCTGCAAGCACCCGCTTTCCTTTTGACAGCCAGAGTATACCACGGTCCATATTCTGACGCAATCGGCAGGATAACTAAATTTAGAAGTGTTTTTGACTTTCGTTTGAAGCTTATTTTATTTTCGTTTGTTTATTTATACAATTTTTAATTGGTAGCACCATTCCTTTTGTGCAGGTTATAAAAAGCCGCGGCGGGAATCCTTCCCACCGCGGCTTTCTTGCCTTTGGACATTTTTACTTCATGAGAGAGCAGACCAACTCAGTATATTTGGCCGCATCCTCCAGGGGGAAGCCGGCAATGAGCAGGGCCTGCTGGTAGAGGAGCTCGGCATAGGTCTTGGCCTTCTCCTTATCCTCCGTCATGGCAGAGCGGAGGGCGGCAAAGGCGCCGGAGTCGGGGTTGAGCTCCAGGACCCGGGCGGCCTTCATATCCTTGGCAGCGTTGGGGTCCACCTTTTGGAAATACTTCTCCATCTCCAGGGAGACGGGGCCGTCGGCGGTCATACACACCGGGGCGGTCTTGAGGATCTTGGAGATACGGACCTCCTTGACCCGGTCGCCCAGGGTCTCCTTCACGAAGTCCAGCACGTCCTTGTTCTCCTCGGCCTTCTTCTCGGTCTCGGCCTTCTCCTCGTCGGACTGGGGCAGGGCATCGTCGTCGTTGACGTTCTTCAGAGCCTTGCCGTCCACCTCGCCCAGGGTGTTCATGACGAACTCATCCACCTCCTCGGTGAGGTAGAGGATCTCATAGCCCTTGTCCAGGATGCGCTCGGCCTGGGGCAGCTTGGCCGCCTGCTCCACGCTCTCGGACTGGAGGAAGTAGATATACTGCTGCTCCTCAGGCATCCGCTCCTTGTAGGCGGCCAGGGAGGTGTTCTTGCCCTCCTTGGAGGACCAGAACAGAAGCAGGTCCTTCAGCAGCTCCTTGTGGGCGCCGTAGTCGGAGACCACGCCGTACTTCACCTGGCGGCCGAAGGCAGACCAGAACTTCTCATACTTCTCAGCGTCGTCCTTCTGGAGCTTGAGGAGCTCGGCCTTCACCTTCTTCTCCAGATTGGTGGAAATGACCTTCAGCACCCGGGTGTGCTGGAGCATTTCTCTGGAGATGTTCAGAGACAGGTCAGGTGAGTCCACCACGCCCCGGACAAAGGAGAAGTGGTCGGGCACCAGGTCGGCGCACTTGTCCATGATGAGGACGCCGGAGGAGTAGAGCTGGAGGCCCTTCTCGTAGTCACGGCTGTAATAGTTGAAGGGGGCGTGGGCGGGGATGAAGAGGAGGGCGGTGTACTCCACGGCGCCCTCGGCTTTCACGTGGATGACGGCCAGGGGGTCCTCCCAGTCGCCGAACTTCTCCTTATAAAACTCGTTGTACTCCTCGGGCTTGACCTCACTCTTGGGCCGCTGCCAGATGGGTACCATGGAGTTCAGGGTCTCCCACTCCTTGTGGGTCTCGTACTCCGGCTTATAGTCCTCCCCGGCGTCCTCCGGCTTGGGCTTTGCGTGGGTGTGCTCCATCTCCATGACGATGGGGTAGTGGATGTAGTCGGAGTACTTCTTCACGAGGTCGTCCAGGCGGTACTGCTGGAGATACTGGTCATAGTCCTCGTCCTCGGTATTGGCCTTGATGTGGAGAATGACGTCGGTGCCCACCATTTCCTTTTCGCACTCGGTGATGGTGTAGCCGTCGGCGCCGGAGGACTCCCACTTCCAGGCGGTGTCCTCGCCGTAGGCCTTGGAGATCACAGTGACCTGATCGGCCACCATGAAGGCGGAGTAGAAGCCCACGCCGAACTGGCCGATGATGTCGGCCACGTTCTGGTCCTCGCTGCCCTCCTTGGCGGCCATCTCCTGCTTGAACTGGAGGGAGCCGCTGCGGGCGATGGTGCCCAGGTTGGACTCCATCTCCTCCTTGGTCATGCCGATGCCGTTGTCGCTCACCGTCAGGGTGCGGGCGTCCTTGTCGGGAATCAGCCGGATTTTGAAGTCGGAGCGGTTCAGGCCCACCTTGTCGTCGGTGAGGGCCTTGTAGGCCAGCTTGTCCACCGCGTCGCTGGCGTTGGAGATGAGCTCCCGGAGAAAGATCTCCTTGTGGGTGTAAATGGAGTTGATCATCAGGTCCAACAGCCGCTTGGACTCCGCCTTGAATTGTTTCTTCGCCATGGTACATGCCTCCATATATGTGAATCTTCTTAAAAAACGATAGGTTAGCACTCTCCACTTTTGAGTGCTAACCTATCATAGTCCTTCGCACGCGATTTTTCAAGAGGGTTCAAGAAATGTTTACAATTTTACTCCACCCTGATGGAGAACTGCTGGGCGTAGGTCTGCTCCGCCCCCTCCTCCGGCAGGAGGAAGCCGCCCACCGGGCGATAGCCGCTGTACTCCACTTGGTTTTCCACTGTGAGTCCCGCCAGGGTGAAGCGGAAGTTCTCATTGCCGGTGCCCATCTCATCGTCGACCCGCCCCACCAGGGGCACCCAGTTGAAGAGGCCCACTCCGGGCTGGGCGGCCAACATGGCCAGGAAGGCGGCGGTCTGCTCGGTTTCCGCTCCGTCCCAGAAATAATCCGGTTCTCTCTCATAGGTGAAGGAGATTCTGGTGACTACACCGTCCCCAGTGGTATCATAGTGGAAGATGGGCGGCGGATTACCCAGGCTTAGAGTGCCTTCAGGCACCACCCAGACCCCCATGTCGTCCAGGGTCATGCTGTCCAGGTTGTATTGCCGGACCAGGTCGTTGTAATTCCGGGCAAACTCGGCCACCGTCAGGGGATGGCGCACCGGCGGCATGGTCAGTTGAAAGACCAGGAGCACGCTCAGTCCCATGTCCAGAGCGGCCGCTCCCGCCCAGGCCAGACCCCGGATGGGCTTCTCGTCCCGGATCGTATAGGAAAGCCCCTCGTCCCAGGGCAAAACCTCCCCGTCAGAGCAGGCCCGATAGCTCTTATAGTTGCGGTAGAGCTGATAGCCAGGGATGCCCCAGCCCTCGCCCAGCAGGAAGAGCTCGGACAGGCGGGCGACGGCCTCCCGGAAGGTGAACTTGCCCCCGTCGGCGTTGCGGACTTCGAGCCCGAAGATCCACTTGCCCGGGGTGGTGCCCCAGGTGGAGAGGAGCAGGGGCTCCAGCAGGAACTGGACGCCCCAGGCCAGGTAGTTCTGGACCAGGGCATTCAGGAGTCCCTCCCCGAAGGCGAGGCGCAGCGTGAGCACCAGGAGGGCATTGACCAGCAGGAGACACAGGCTGTGGTCCAGCAGCCGGGCCAGGTACCGCCGCCAGGGGTGGCGGACCACCGGCAGGCTGTCGGCGGCGGGAGGCGTCAGGTTGACCCCCGTCTCCCCCAGCCGGTCCAGCTGGTCCAGATAGCGCCCGGCGTCCAGGGTGGCATACTCCGCCCCCTCCAGCTCCATGGCACGGCACAGGGTCCGGGCGGCCTCCCGCTCGGCCGCCTCCCGGCGCAGCCGCTCCTCCTGGGCCCGGAGCGCGTCGCCCAGCCGCAGCTCCCCCGCCTGGAGGGCCTTGATGTCCTCCAGAGGAAGGCCCAGGGCCCGGAGCAGCTTGATCCGCCGCAGGGTTTCCACATCGGCCTGGGAATAGTCCCGGTAGCCGTTGGCCAGCCGCTCCGGTGAGAGCAGCCCCTCCTTTTCATAAAAGCGGATGCTGGCCCGGGGCAGGCCCAGGAGCGTCTCCAGTTGGGATATGTTCATGACAACGCCTCCTTTCCAAGGCCAGTATAAGGGGTAAAGCCGGTTTACAGTCAAGCCTTTTTCGCAAAAAACAGGCTGAAGGGCAAA
>NZ_CALXEE010000120.1 GCF_944387245.1 uncultured Intestinimonas sp.
GGCGCAAAACGGGTAAGATTAAGACAATGAAATGAAAAAGCGAGGACCGAGCCATGATCTTTGACACCCACGCCCACTACTATGACGACGCCTTTGACGCCGACCGGGACGCCCTGCTCTCCGCCCTGCCGGGCAAGGGGGTGGCCCTGGTGGTCTGCCCCGGCTGCGACCTGGAGAGCTCCAGGCAGTGTGTGGACCTGGCAGAGAAATACGACTACATCTACGCCGCCGTGGGCTTCCACCCGGAGAACCTGGAGGGGGCCGCCCTCACCGACCTGGGCCAGATCCGGACCTTGGCCGGGCATCCCAAGGTGAAGGCCATCGGCGAGGTGGGTCTGGACTACTACTGGGTCAAGAGCCCGGAGGACCGGGCCTTTTCCCGGGACTTTTTTGACGCCCAGCTCTCCCTGGCCGAGAAGCTGGACCTCCCCGTCATCGTCCACGACCGGGACGCCCACAAGGACTGCCTGGACATCGTCAAGGCCCATCCCAACGCCCGGGGCGTCTTTCACTGCTGCGCCCTCAGCGCCGAGGATGCCAAAGTGGTGCTGGATCGGGGCTGGATGCTCTCCTTCACCGGCAACATCACCTTCGCCAATGCCCGCCGGGCGCCGGAGGTCATCCGCTGCGCCCCCATGGACCGCATCATGCTGGAGACCGATGCCCCCTACATGGCGCCGGTCCCCCACCGGGGGGAGCGCTGCGACTCCAGTCTCATTCCCATCACCGCCGCCACCATAGCCCAGCTCAAGGGCCTCACCGTGGATGAGGTCCTTGCCATCACTCTGGACAACGGAAAGCGGTTTTTCGATATCACCTGAGGAGAGAGCGATATGGAGACCATCACTTATGAATATGAGAACGCCCTGTACGTCAACCTGACCAACCGCTGTGACTGCTCCTGCGTCTTCTGCCTGCGGCACAACGGCCACAAGGGTTCCATCTACGCCGACGACCTGTGGCTGGACCACGAGCCCACCCGCGAGGAGGCCCTCCGGGACCTGCTGGACCGGGACCTGCCCAGCTACCGGGAGCTGGTCTTCTGCGGCTTTGGAGAGCCCACCTACCGCATCGACGATATCCTGTGGCTGGTGGACGAGCTCAAGCGGACGGTGCCCGGCCTGCCGCCGGTGCGCATCAACACCAACGGACACGCCAACCTCCTCCACGGCCGGGACGTGTGCCCCGACCTCAAAGGGCGCATCGACGTGCTCTCCATCTCCCTCAACGGGTCCACGCCGGAGGAGTACCTGGCCGTCACCCAGCCCCGTGATGGCATCCTGGCCTGGAAGTCCATGCTGGACTTTACCCGTGAGGCGGTAAAGTATGTGCCCACGGTGATGATGACCGTGGTGGACAAGGACAAGTCCCCCGAGGAGATCCAGCGCTGCCGGGAACTCTGCGAGAGCCTGGGCGCCCACCTCCGCGTCCGCGCCTACATCCCCGATTAGCCCTTTTTCTCTCGTCCTTTTTCTTGTAAGAAAAAGGACCAAAAAGAACTTTGACATCGCTCTGTAAGTCCTGCCCGACCGGCGTAGCCGCCCGGTAACGCAAGGCAGACAGAGAGAGGATGACAAGCTATCCGGTCAAAAACCTTCCCCACCCAGGGGGGAAGGTGGCCCAGAGGGCCGGATGAGGGGACGCCGCTCAACCAGAAAACGCATACAACGAACAAAGACCCGTCCACGCCGCAATCAAGCGGCGTGGACGGGTCTTTTTCCCTCTGCTGATTTACACGTTGAACCGGAACAGGATGATGTCGCCGTCCTGGACGCCCCCAACGGGACACGTCCCGTCGGGGACCCCATGATTTCACTTCTGTCCGGGCGAAGTGAATCCGCCCGGACCAATTCTCGCTGCGCTGCGAATTGACGCGCCAAATGGCGCGGCGCGCTTTCGCGCGTGTGGTCCAGGCCGGCCAGACCTTACACGTTGAAACGGAACAGGATGACGTCGCCGTCCTGCACCACGTACTCCTTGCCCTCGGACCGCACCAGGCCCTTTTTCCCATGGACACCAGTGTCCATGGGGACCCTCTCTTTCACTTCCTCGGCGGAAATCAATTCCGCCTGCGGCAAGGCCCGGCCAATATGGCCGGGCCTTGTACGGCGCATATGCGCCGCCCCGCTCTGCAGGGCCCCGGAAAAGGGCTCTTACACGTTGAACCGGAACAGGATGATGTCGCCGTCCTGCACCACGTACTCCTTGCCCTCGGACCGCACCAGGCCCTTTTCCTTGGCGGCGTTCATGGAGCCGTTGGCCTTCAGATCCTCGAAGGAGACCACCTCGGCCCGGATGAAGCCCCGCTCGAAGTCGGAGTGGATCTTGCCGGCAGCCTGGGGGGCCTTGGTGCCCTTCTTGATGGTCCAGGCCCGGCACTCGTCCTCGCCGGAGGTGAGGTAGGAGATGAGGCCCAGCAGGGCGTAGCTGGCCTTGATGAGCCGGTCCAGGCCGGACTCGGCGATGCCCAGGTCCTCCAGGAACATGGCCTTTTCATCCGGCTCCAGCTGGGCAATCTCGGCCTCCAGCTGGGCGCACACCGGGATCACCTGGGCGCCCTCGTCGGCGGCCACCTTGGCCACCTGCTGGTAGTAGCCCACATTCTCATAGTCGGAGAAGCCCGCCTCGTCCAGGTTGGCGGCGTATATCACCGGCTTCAGGGACAGGAGCTCCGACTGGGCGATGAGGGCGGCGTCGTCCTCATCACACTGGTAGGAGCGGGCCGACTTGCCCTCGTTGAGCCAGTCCATGAGCCCCTGGAGCACCTGGGCCTCGTGGGCGGCCTTCTTATCGCCGGTCTTGCCCATCTTGGCGCACTTGTCCATGCGCCGCTGGACCATCTCCATGTCGGCCATGATGAGCTCGATGTCGATGATCTCGATGTCACGGAGGGGATCGGTGGAACCCTCCACGTGGATGACGTTGGGGTCGTCAAAGCAGCGGACCACGTGGACGATGGCATCGGTGGCCCGGATGTTGGACAGGAACTTGTTGCCCAGGCCCTCGCCCTTGGAGGCGCCCTTCACCAGTCCGGCGATGTCCACAAACTCGATGACGGCGGGGGTGATCTTCTTGGGGTGGTAGAGCTCGGAGAGCCAGTCCAGACGGCTGTCCGGCACGGCCACCATGCCCACGTTGGGGTCGATGGTGCAGAAGGGGTAGTTGGCGCTCTCGGCGCCGGCGTTGGTGATGGCGTTGAACAGGGTGGACTTGCCCACGTTGGGCAGGCCGACGATACCTAATTTCATCTATCTTTGCATCTCCTCATCCTGGATGATCTTCCTCGTCATGGCGGAAGGACCCTTCCGCCCCAAAAAGCGTGATATATTATACCACAGCGCCAGTTTTTTCACAATAGCCACCCTCTCACCATTTCCCTCGTCCTGCTGCGGTTACAAATTTTTCTGCCCCCTATTGACTATTCCAAAAACTTGTACTATTATAATAATAACGATTCTTATTATTGGTAATACATGGAGGCTCATACATATGGAACTGAAAGGATCTCGTACCGAACAAAATCTGATGGCCGCCTTCAGCGGCGAGTCCATGGCCCGGAACAAGTACCTCTTTTTTGCCGACAAGGCCCGGCAGGAGGGTCACCCGGAGGTGGGGGAGCTCTTTGAGCAGATGGCTCAGAACGAGGGCATCCACGGCAAGCTCCTCTACCAGAAACTCAAGGGAGTTGGCTCCAGCACCGCCAATCTCCAGGAGGCCATCCAGGGCGAATACGGCGAGTGGAGCAGCATGTACCCCTCCTTTGCCGACATCGCCCGGGAGGAGGGCTTTGAGGCCATCGGCACCCTCTTTGACCAGATTTCCAAGATCGAAAAAGACCACGAGTTCCGCTTCCTCGCCGCTCTGGCCAAGCTGAGCGCCTCCGGCTCCAAAACCGCCGCCCCTGCTGCCCCTGCCGCTCCAGCCCCCACCAAGATGGTCACCGTGGCCGGTTACCGCTGCATGTTCTGCGGCGCGACCTTTGAGGAGCGCCCCGATGTGTGCCCCGTCTGTGAGGCCATCGGCTCCTTTGAAAACACCACCATTCAGAAAAAGGTGGACGGCTGAGTTTCCTCCATCGCCGCGTGCAAGCGCCGCGGACCATGCCGCACTGGGCAT
>NZ_CALXEE010000121.1 GCF_944387245.1 uncultured Intestinimonas sp.
CATCGACCTGAGCGGCTATACCATTTCTGAGGAGTAACCCCTTACGCCTGAGGCGCCGGACAACACGTCCGGCGCCTGAGCCTGTCGACAAAGTCGACAGGCTCTCTCAAAAATGCAAGCATTTTTTCGAAGAGATGCAGGCCGCTGCGCGCATAATTTGTCCGGAGCGGCCAAATTCCACACTTGCGGCCTGAGAAGTGTTTTTTCCGAGGCACATGTCCCCGGAAAAAACAGATTTGACTTGATTCCGTCGTCTGCGGACGACGGAACTCTGCGAGGCTCTTGCATACGATTTGACATATGGGCACTTTTTCGACAGGCTGAGGCGCCGGACAACACGTCCGGCGCCTTTCCCTATTTGTTGCGCTCCCATACCCTTCATGTTATACTGGACCTATAGAAGGGGGGATCTTCATGTCTCAGCATAGACAAAAGCGTGTCATGCTCCCTCTGCTTTTGACGGCCCTTGTTCTGCTGCTTGCAGCCTTCTTTCTCTGGAACAGGCCATCCCATCTGAACCGCATCCTGTACCAGGAGGGCTATACCATCACCGGCTGTACCGAACAGAGCCTGTCCGTCGCCATCCCCAAGAAACTGTTGCCGGACGGCTTTCCACAGGAGGCAGAGGCCTTTGAGGCCTCCGACAATCTGAACCTCCTTTTATGGAGCGACGGCAGCTCCAACCTCTATCTGGACGCCCTCTGCTACGCCAATGGAAGGACGCCCGACCTGCTCTGGGCCTCCTTCCATTTCCAGTATGAGCCCTCCAGCTGCGGCTCTCTCCTGTTGCCCTATCTGCCCGACGGTCAGGGCGGCTCCACCCAGAGCCTAGGGCTCAGCAGCGCTGAGGCGGAGGTGGACCGTTCCCCCTGGCCCGACGCCGTCCATATCGCAGGACAGGGACCGGGCGAGACCTTCTCCGTCTATTTGGACGCCGCCGCGTTCCAGGCCGCCAGCGAGTCCTTCACCTTCCAGGTGGATGACCTCTGGGAGGTCTCCTATCAGCCTACGTAGATATGACCTGTTTCGTCCGCCTTTTTCTTCAAAGGAGGTCCTGGATATGTCTACCCTGCTCATCAAAAACGCCCGGTTTGTGGTATCCTGCGATGACGATGACACCCTCTACGAGCGGGTGAATCTCTTCATCCGGGACGGCGTCATCGTCTCCATCGGCCCCGACTACCACCAGGCCGACACCGTGCTGGACGCCTCCTCCATGACGGTCTACCCCGGCCTCATCAACACCCACCACCACCTCTACCAGCTCTTCTCCCGGAACCTACCCGAGGTGCAGAAGATGGAGCTCTTCCCCTGGCTGGTCACCCTCTACGAGGTGTGGAAGGACCTGGACGAGGAGGTGGTGACCTGGTCCGCCCTCACCGGCCTGGGAGAGCTCCTCAAGACCGGCTGTACCACCTGCTTTGATCACCATTACGTCTTTCCCAGGGATGCCGGCGACCTCATCGCCGCCCAGTTCCGGGCAGCCAGCCGGGTGGGCATCCGTTTCATGGCCGCCCGCGGGTCCATGGACCTCTCCCAGAAGGACGGCGGCCTGCCCCCCGACTCCGTGGTACAGACCATCGACGAGATTTTAGCCGACTCGGAGCGTCTGGTCCGAGTATGGCATGACCCCTCCCCCTGCTCCATGCGCCAGGTGGCCCTGGCCCCCTGCTCCCCCTTCTCCGTCTCCGGCGATCTGCTGCGGGAGACCGCCGGGCTGGCCCGAAGCTTGGGCGTGCGGCTCCACACCCATCTGTCCGAGACAAAGGACGAGGTGCAGTTCACCACCGAAAAATTCGGCATGCGCCCTTTGCAGTACATGGAGTCCCTGGGCTGGGTAGGGCCTGACGTGTGGTTCGCCCATGGCATCCACTTTGACGACGACGAGCTCCTCCTTCTGGCCGAGACCGGCACCGGCGTGGCCCACTGCCCCATCTCCAACATGAAGCTCTCCTCCGGGGTATGCCGGGTGCCCGACATGCTGGGCCTGGACATCCCGGTGGGCCTGGCCGTGGACGGCGCTGCCTCCAATGACGGCTCCAACCTGCTGGAGGAGCTGCGGGTATGCTACCTCCTCCACCGGCTCCAGGCCAGCGCCGACGCCCCCACCGGCTATGAGGTGCTGAAGATGGCCACCCGTGGCTCCGCCCGCCTCCTGGGCCGGGACGACATCGGCTGTCTGGCCCCCGGCAAGGCCGCCGACTGCTTCCTCATCGACCTGGACCGCCTGTCCCTGGTGGGCACCCAGCTGGACCCCATGTCCGTTCTGGGCACCGTAGGCTTCAAGGGGAACGTGGACTACACCATCGTCAACGGCATCCCCGTGGTGCAGAACGGCGAGCTCACCACCATCGACGAGGCCGAGACCGTCCGTACCGCCAATCAGGTGGTCCGGCACTATTTGAACCGCTGAGTCCTTCTCCGGCAGACCCCGCCAGTCCCAGGCTGGGTCTGCCGGATTTTTTTGTGTAAAATCTACGTTGTATTTCTGTAAGCCTGTGGTAAAATGTAGTTTTGTTCCGATAACGTTCTGTATTGGGGAGGCAGCATATGGCGGCACAAGCACAGGCGACGCTTCGGACCCCGGAAAGGGCCCCTCTTTTTTCCGCTGACGCTCTGCGGCGGCTCATTATTCCACTGGTTGTAGAGCAGTTTTTGGCCATGACCATCGGCATGGCCGATACCATCATGGTGACCTCGGTGGGTGAGCACGCCGTCTCCGGCGTCTCGCTGGTGGACAACATCAGCACCCTGCTCATCAACGTCTTTTCCGCCCTGGCCACCGGCGGCGCGGTGGTGGCGGCCCAGTATCTGGGCTCCCGTGACGAGCAAAACGCCTGCTCCGCCGCCAAGCAGCTCTTCTACGCCATCGGCGCCCTGTCGGCGGCCACCATGGCCGTCTGCCTCCTCTTCCGGGAGCCCATCCTCCGGCTGGTCTTCGGCCGCCTGGACGACAACGTGATGGAGGCCGCCATGACCTACTTCCTCCTCACCGCCATCTCCTACCCTTTGCTTGCCATCTATAACGCCGGCGCCGCCCTCTTCCGTGCCATGGGCAACAGCAAGGTGTCCATGCTGGCCTCCCTGCTGATGAATGTCGTCAACATCGGCCTCAACGCCATCCTCATCTACGGCGCGGGCATCGGCGTGGCGGGTGCCGGCTTCGGCACCCTCTTCTCCCGGCTGGCCGGGGCGGTGCTCATGACCTGGCTCATCTGCCAGAGCGGCCACCGCATCCACATCGACCACCTGCTCCACTTTGAATTCCGGGGACAGCTGGTGAAGAAGATCCTCCGCATCGGCGTCCCCAACGGCCTGGAAAACGGTATGTTCCAGATCGGCAAGCTGCTGGTGCTGGGCCTGGTCACCCCCCTGGGTACCTCTGCCACCGCCGCCAACGCCATCGCCAACTCTGTGGCCGGCGTGGTCAACGTGCCCGGCAACGCCATCTCCCTCTCCCTCATCACTGTGGTGGGTCAGTGCATGGGCGCCGGCGACTCCAAACAGGCTGTGCGCTACACCCGCAAGCTCATGATCATCGTCTACCTGGCCATGGGCAGTCTCAGCGTCCTGCTCTTCTTCTGCGCCGCCCCCGTGGTGGGTCTCTTCGGCCTCACCCCCGGCGCCGCCGTCATGGCCATCCAGGTCCTCCGGTGGTGCGCCGTCTTCGACCTCATCTTCTGGCCCATGTCCTTCACCCTGCCCAACGCCCTCCGCGCCTCCGGCGACGCCAAGTTCACCATGATCGTCTCCATGTGCTCCATGTGGATCTTCCGCATCGGCTTCTCCTACCTGCTGGTGCCCCAGATCGGCTTGCTGGGCGTGTGGGTGGCCATGTTCATCGACTGGATCGTCCGGGCCGTGGTCTTCCTCATCCGCTTCCTCAGCGGCCGCTGGAAAACCAAGACCGTCATTTAATATCGAAAGCCCTCCGCTCTTTCAGAGCGGAGGGCTCAGCTTGTCGAAAAAGTAGAAACGCCTCAGGTTTTGTGAAAGAGCCTCGCAGAGTTCCGTCGTCCGCAGACGACGG
>NZ_CALXEE010000122.1 GCF_944387245.1 uncultured Intestinimonas sp.
GCACGTGCTTGCACGTGCGAGAGAGCCTGTCGACTTTGTCGACAGGCTCAAGCGTCTCCCCTCCGCAAAGGAGGGGAGACGCTTTTTGATGTGAATTGGGCGGTCAGCCGTAGATGGGGACCGTGACGGCGTCGTCCTCCGCGGGGACGGTAGGGTCGTCGGCAGGCTCCACCTCATTGGGGGTGACCAGCGGCTCGGCGGGGGCCGCCTTGCCGTCGATGGTGAGGGAATAGGCGCTGAGGATGGAGGCGTCCTCCTCCCCGGTCTGGACGGCGTGGCCGATGGTGACCTTGTCGCCCAGGTTCAGCAGCACCGCCACAGGGTTCTCCGAGGCGGAGACGGCGTAGTAGACCTCACTGCCCTCCAGGCGGAGGAAGTAGTAGGTGCTGCCGTCCATGACAGCGGAGCGGATGTCGTCCACCACGCCGGAGACCTGGGTCTCGGGCCGCTCCTCCTCGGACACGATGCCCCGCTGGGAGAGCAGGTCGATATACACCTGCTCACACTGGGACACGGAGCCGGCCACCGCCACCAGCTGATACTGGGCCACGTTGACCATGGCGTAGCTCTTCACCAGCTCGGTGGCATCCTTGAGGGGGATGAAGTAGGTGGGCTCTCCGGCGATGTTGAGGAGCAGGGGGAAGGTGGCCACGTACTTGAGGTCCTGGACCTCGCCCTCGGCGGAGCTCATAGCGGCGTACTCGGTGGCGCCGGGGGCCTCATAGAACCGGGTCTCCTTGGTGCGCTGGTTGGAGAGGAGGAAGCCCAGGTTGGACTGGTCGGCGTTTGCGGAGGTGACGCCGGTGTAGACGTACACGTCGTCGTTGAGGGCAATATAGTTGTAGCCCTCGGTGGTCATGGTGACGCCCTTCTGGCCCAGGATGGAGTTGAGGAAGCCGTTGATGAAGGTGCCGTGGTAGTCGTACTGCTCCATGATGAGGTCGGGGGTATAGACGTTGTCCACCCAGGCCGGGACGTCGGCGATGTCGTAGTACTGGCACTCGCCGGTGATGGCGTTGCACAGCACGGCGCCCTGGATGTCGGTGCCGCCGAAGAGTCCGATGGTCCGGACGATCCGGGGGGCGATCCAGTAGGGAGTGCCCTCCTCATCGATCTCGAACTGGGGGGTGTCAAAGAGGTAGGTGGGGTAGCAGAAGCGCAGGTGGCGCACGATGTTGCGGTTGAGGGGCTCGGAGAAGGAGTACTTCATGCCCTCCTGGAGCCGTACCACGTTGGCCTCCTGGGTGACCATGTCCACCAGCACATAGGCGGGCAGGCCCTCGCCCCGGTTGGTGAACCACTTGATGAGGTCGGCGTAGTCGATGGGGGCCACCCGGACGGGCCGGCCCTGGTAGTTGATCTGGGTGGAGTCGTTGGAGTACTCGAACTGGCTCACCATGTCGCTGAGGGTGCCCATCTGGCGGTCCCCCAGGTACTCGGCGGAGGACCGGTCCAGGGTGGGGATCTTGTCGAAGGAGATCTGGGCGATGTCCTGACTGAAGTTACCATCCTCCACAGTGAGGAGGTCCCGGTAGGCGGCGGCCCGGAAGATGGGCATGGAGATCAGGGTGCCGATGATACCAACGGCGATGAGCAGCACCATGAGGATGCCCACAGGGAGGCACTGGCTCTTTACAAAGCGGAAGTATTCCTTCACGCCGGAGCCGGGGGCCATGCGGAAGCCGGAGGTGAAAAGGGAGGCCACCACAAAGACGATGCACAAAATAAAGATAAAGGTATAGAAATTTCCGTCCTGGAGGTTCAGGGCGGGGAGGGAGAGATAAAAATAAATGAGGCCGAACACCAAGGTGACAACTAGACTGATGAGTGTGCGGGCGGCCTTGCCCATGGGCTTGCGGGGGGAATTCCCGTTCATAAAAAACTCCTTTTGGGTGATGTGGTGGGGGTCAGGCCATCTGGGCCTCAATGTCGGCCTCGGTGGCCTGCATGGCACGGAGGGTCATGTCCAGCAGCTTGTCCAGGTCCCAGCCCAGCAGCTCGGCGCCCTTCTGGATGATCTCCCGGGAGCAGCCGGCGGCGAACTTCTTGTCCTTGAATTTCTTCTTCAGAGACTTGAGCTCCATGTCGGAGCAGCTCTTGGAGGGGCGCATGAGGGCAGCGGCACCGATGAGGCCGGTGAGCTCGTCGCAGGCGAAGAGGACCTTTTCCATCTCATGCTCGGGCTGGATGTCGCACACCTCGCCCCAGCCGTGGCTGGCGGTGGCGTGGATGAGGGCCTCATCCAGACCGGCCTGGCGCATGAGCTCCTGGGACTTGATGCAGTGCTCCTCGGGCCACTGCTCAAAGTCCAGGTCGTGGAGGAGGCCCACGAGGTACCAGAATTCGGCGTTGTCGCCGTAACCCAGCTCTTTGGCGAACCACTCCATGACTGCCCCCACGGTAAGGCCGTGGCGGATGTGGAAGGGCTCCTTATTATATTCTTTCAGCAGCTCCAAAGCCTGGGCGCGGGTCAGTTCCATGGTCAAACACTCCTTATAAAATTACAGCTTTAGGATGTTACTGTTATAGCACAGTTGGGTTGGGATTGCAACGACGTCAAATTTTTTCAAAGTTTTGCATTTTACCTCTTGACGAATGGGAGGAAAGTGGGTATAATAAGCAACGTTGTCCCGGCCGTGGAGAGATGGCTGAGCTGGTCGAAGGCGCACGATTGGAAATCGTGTAGGCGTTAATAGCGTCTCGAGGGTTCGAATCCCTCTCTCTCCGCCAAAATTGGAGCAAGCGTTTATCGCTTGCTCCGATTTTTTTATGCCGGCCGGATGCCGGTTTCGGACCCGGCAGGGCGGTGGGTAAGAGCGACCTTGTAACCGCTTTTGTGATCCAAAATTCGGAAAAATCAAAGCGAACAGAATAGGAAAAACCGTTGCGCCCCAATGGGTTCAGAAGATGTGACAGCGCTCGTCAAAAAATAAGTCTTGCAATTCTCCTTCAAATCGGTTACAATCTGGTTACAAAAGAAACGACAAGATTACAACAACAGCGAGGAGGAAGCATACGACATGCGCATGCGTATCCTGTGCCTGATGCTCTGTCTGGCGACGATTCTTCCCATGGGGAGTTGGGCTCTGGCGGCGGAGGAACCCGTCGCGGGCAGCTACTTCCTGGTGGACGGCAATGCCTGTGAGGACCCTGGCCTCACGGTTTACAACGGGATCACCTATGTCTCCCTGGTCAACGCGGTGCTGGCCCTGCGGCCCGATGCCGTCATTGGCTGGGAGGGCGAGTATGTGGTGGTCACCGCCGAGGGTCTGAACATCCGGGCCCGGGTGGGCGACCAGTATATCCAGGCCAACGGCCGGTGCCTGTACGTCCTCAACGGTGTCATCGACGGCGGCGGCCGCGTGCTGGTGCCCGTCCGCACCATTGCCCAGGCCCTGGGCGGCTGGGTGAGCTGGAACCAGGAGAGCGGCGTGGTGGAGGTGTACAGCGGTGAGGGCCCCATCGCCTCCGGCGACAGCTACTACGACAGCGACTCCCTCTACTGGCTCTCCCGCATCATCAACGCCGAGAGCGGCAACCAGCCTTTGGACGGCAAACTGGCTGTGGGCACCGTCATTATGAACCGGGTGGACAGTCCCCTGTTCCCCAACACCATCTATGACGTGATCTTCGCCCCCAACCAGTTCACCCCCGCCAGCAGCGGCAGTATCAACCGGGAGCCCAACGCCGAGAGCGTGGTGGCGGCCAAGCTGATCCTGGAGGGCGTCCGGGTAGGCGGCAGCAGCCTCTACTTTGTCAATCCCACCACATCTCCCAACAGCTGGGCCCAGCGTAACCGCACCTATGTGACCACCATCGGGTCTCACGCCTTCTTCAGTTGAGTGAAATCCACCGGGGCCTGCGGGCCCCGGTTTTTTCTCCAAAGGTGTTGACAAGTCCGGTATGTTATGGTATGATAACACTCGCGTTTGATATGATGGTGGCGCTCGGGTCGTGGAGAGATGTCCGAGTGGTTTAAGGAGCCGGTCTTGAAAACCGGTGACTCGCAAGAGCCGTGGGTTCGAATCCC
>NZ_CALXEE010000123.1 GCF_944387245.1 uncultured Intestinimonas sp.
GCGCGCAGCGGCCTGCATCTCTTCGAAAAAATGCTTGCATTTTTGAGAGAGCCTGTCGACTTTGTCGACAGGCTCAGAGGGCGGGTCCACTGAGTGGACCCGCCCTCTTTGCGTATTTTTTAAGCGCTCCGCCTGGCCCGTCTCCGGAATTTGAGGATGAGGGCTAGGGTCACCGCCACTACGGCGACCACCAGCACCGCCGCCAGGATGAGCTGCGCCCGCTGGGCGCTTTTTACCTCTTCCGCCCGGGCCTCCACCCGGTCGATGACGGCCTGGTCCGGCTCCACCGATGTCCCCGTGGGGTCGGACAGGCAGATCCACACAAAGCGGTTCCCATAGAGGTAGCCCGTGTAGCCCCAGAAATTCCCCGCGCTGTCCACATAGCAGGGGCCCAGATGGTCCGCCGGGTAATCCTCCACGGTGAGCGTCCGCAGGGGCTCCGCCGCCCCTGGGTAGAGCCACAGAGCCGTCTCCACCGGCCCGTCCAGGGCGCCCATATAGGTGGGATCGAATTCCACAAAGTCCCCACCGTAGAGCTCGGCGAAGGCGGCGGTCTCCTCCGCGGGTTCCGGGGACTTCTGCCCGGGGGCCACCACGTCGGCCCGGGCGGCAGCAGGCAGCACCGCCAGGGTCAGGAGCAGGACACAGGCCAAAAGTCTCTGTTTCATCACAGGATACCTCCAATCACAAGTCCAAGTCCGAAGGAACAGCCGTTGGCCCACAGGGAGAACAGGAAAGACCGCCGGATGTGCCGGGCGCATAGGAGATAAACCAGCCCCTCCACCCCCACGGCGGCGCACTCCAGCAGGAGCAGGAGCCAGGGAGCCGGGAAAATGAGGTTCAGGAGAACCGCCGCCGGGTTGGTGAGCACGTTGGCCAGGGTGCACAGGAGCAGGTCCTGTCCACGCACCCCCCACAGCAGGGCCAGGGGCAGCTCCACAGCCAGGGTGAGGGCCAGGCAGAACAGGAAATAACTCAGCACCGGCCCTTCCCCCTTCTCAGCCCCAGGAGGAGCAGGGGCAGGGAGACAAGAGCGGCCAGGGCGGCGGATACCGGTCCCCCCGGCAAAGGGTCATACCCCAGCAGGGAGGGGACCACCCCCAGGAAGAGGGCGAAGGTGAGCAGACCGAAGGCCAGACCCCGGGCCCCGGTGAGCCTCCGGGCGGCCCCCCAGAGGGTGAGGGGCATGGTCATGTTGAAGAGGCACACGGCGGCCAGGCCGGGTCCCGCCCGCCCTGCCATGAGAAAACAGGCCGTCGCCAGGCCGAGGGAGAGGGCAGCCGTTCGCCGTGGTCCCAACCGGTCGGCCAGCAGACCCCCGGCGGCCTTGCCTCCCGCCATGGCGCAGGCCAGGACCAGGGGCAGCTTCCCCTTCCAGGGAAAGGCGAAGAGAGTGCCGGCGAAGGACCGCAGCACCACCACGGTGAAGAGGCACAGAAGGGGGAGCAGGGCCTCCGTCCCGCCCTCCGGCGTCAAATCCAGTGGAGCGTTGGGGGCGCCCCCGCCCCAGCGGAGGAGGGCGGCCCCAAGGCCCAGAAGGGGCAGGACCACCGCCAGGACGGGAAGGCCGTCTCCGGAGGCCAGGAGGGTGCCCAGGGCGACGCCCAGAGCTCCCGGCGCGACAAAGAGACCCAGGGGACCGCAGTTCCCGCTGCCATTGAGGGCATAGAGCCCGCCCCCCACATGGAAGAAGGCGTTGCCCAGCCCGGCGCAGACGGCGGCGGGGAGCAGGCCGGGCAGCCCCCAGGCCAGGGCGGTGAGGCCGCAGCCCAGGGCGGCGAACCGCTCCCCGCCCCCCAGGGCGTCGGCCATCAGACCCACCGGCATCTGGACGGCAAAGGCGAAGCAGTTATAGAGCAGCAAGGCCGTGACGGCGTCGCCGCCCCCTTCCAGCCGCCCCAGCACCAGCAGGGCGCAGGCCAGGTCCACCCACAGATGGGCGGCGGCGTAGAGGTGCAGGGCACAGAGCTTCATGGGACGGCCTCCTTCCCGGCGGGCGCAAAGCCGGCTCTTTTATTCCTTCAGACGCAGTTTCATCCAAAAAGTTCCCTTTCGGGCGAGAAAATGGCTCTGTACAGCAACCCTTTCCTCTCTTTCCAGAAGTTCAGACTTGAAAAAAGCATAGTGATTTAGTATTCTTATCGCCACAGCCAGCACTCCGGTCCACCGGGCCGGCGCTGCGGCCGGGCGGAGGCTCCCACGGCGGAGCCCCGCTCCTTCCACTTGATCAACACACAAAGGAGCATCACCATGCGAAAGATCCCCGCGGCCCTTCTGGCCCTGACTCTCACCGCCTCCCTCACCGCCCCCCAGGCCGGTGCCGCCAAGGCCGACAGCCTCCCCGAGCTCAACGGCCACTGGAGCCAGTCCGCCTTCCAGCGCTGGCACGGCTACGGCATCGTGGAGGGGGACGACCGGGGCATGCGCCCCGACGACGCCATGATGGTGAGCGAATTCGCCGCCCTCCTCAGCCGTACCATGGGCTACACCAAGCAGGCGGAGAACCGCTACGCCGACCTGAAGGGCGACGAGTGGTACGCCCCCTACATCCTCCAGCTCACCGCCGCCGGCATCCTGGAGGGGGACGGCGTCAACTGCAACGCCGACGAGCTCATGAGCCGGGAGCGGGCCACCGTCCTCTTTGCCCGGGCCCTGGGCATCCGCCCCTCCGAGGCCCCCAATCTGAACAGCTTCGTGGACGGCGACTCCGCCGCCGAGTGGTCCGCCGGCTACATCGACGCCATGGCCAAGGCCGGCATCATCCAGGGGGTGGGCAACGACACCCTGGCCCTGGGGGCCAACATCACCCGGGCCTCCGTGGTCACGGTTCTGGACAACGCCGTGGCCGAGTACGTCACCGAGGAGGACGCCCAGATCACCGGCGACGTGGACGGTATCCTGCTGGTGGCCGCCGACGGCGTCACCGTGAAGGACGCCAGCGTGTCCGGCAGCCTGCTCCTCGCCCCCAAGGCCGGGGAGGCCGCCCTCGCCGTGGAGGACTCCACTCTGGCGTCCCACCTGCTGGTGGAGACCGGCAGCGCCGAAGTCTCCCTCACCGGCGCCGAGGTTCAGGGTGAGATCCTTCTGTCCGGGGACGGGAACGCCCTCGCCCTGGGCAAGGGGTCCAAGGCCGCCCAGGTAGCCGTGGATGGCGGTGAGAACACCGTCGTCGTGGCGGAGGAGGCCTCCATCGGCACCCTCACCGCCCGCGCCGCCGTGGAGGTGGACAACCAGGGGACCATCGACAAGGCCCTGATCCAGGCCGGCGGCGTGGTGCTGGACGGCAACAAGCCCGGCGCCATTGAGGTGGACGAGGACGTGGACGCCCCCACCGACAGCGAGGGCAACCCCGTGGTGGAGGACGAGCAGCCGGGGACCGGCGACGACAACCAGGACGGCGAGAACGGCCAGGGCGGCGGCAGCCAGGATGAGGACGACGAGCAGGAGGACAATGACGACACCCAGGAGCCCGATGTCCAGGCCCCTGTCACCCTCACCGACGTGGTGATCTCCACCCACCAGCTGCCCGAAGGGGTGACCTCCACCGAGACCGGCCTCTCCTTTGACGAAAGCACCGCTCTGGTCCAGAACGGCGGCTCCGGCATCCTGACCCAGGCCCAGGTGGCCGCCATGGGCGGCGGCGGGGAGTACACCGTCTACTTCTCCATCCCCCAGGCCTTGGATGACGGCACCCTCCAGTTCGACAAGATCGTGCGCACCATCAACGGCGGCTCCCCCACCACCTGGGCCGTCTCCAGCCAGACCGGCGCCGAGGAGGGCTCCGGCTGGTGGACCAAGAGCGAGGACCGCTACTTCTTCAAGTGGGGCGCTGTCTTTGCCAAGGAGGCCGACGGCCTCTACCAGATGACCGACGGCGGCATCTACGACTACACCCTCTCCTTCCTCAAGAGCGAGGAGGGGAAGGACACCACCGTGGCCACCTGCACCTTCCGCATCGACCTGAGCGGCTATACCATTTCTGAGGAGTAACCCCTTACGCCTGAGGCGCCGGACAACACGTCCGGCGCCT
>NZ_CALXEE010000124.1 GCF_944387245.1 uncultured Intestinimonas sp.
CGTTTTTTTGTTTTATCACTTTAACGCTTTACATGGACAGCTAATCTGTGGTATGATAATCCCAATGTGTGCTCAAGAGAAAGAAGGTCCCGTTTTCATGCTTGCAACCATCATCAATGCCGTGCTCGTTCTGATCGGAAGCATCCTGGGCGTGCTCTTTAAAAATCGAATCGGTGCCCGGTTCAATACCATCCTTACCCATGCACTGGGGCTGTGTGTGCTGGGCATCGGGGTGACCTCCGCCATCGCTACGGAGAATACGCTGTGCGTCATTGTCTGCATGGTCTTGGGGACCATCCTTGGGGAGGCCATCCGCATCGAGGACCGGCTGGACGCGGCAGGGGAGCTGCTCCGGCGGAAGCTGGCCGGCGGTGAGAGCGGCAGCAGCAGCCGTTTTACGGAGGGCTTTGTGACCGCCGCCGTTCTGTTCTGTGTGGGCTCCATGGCCATCATGGGCTCCATGGAGGCTGGCATCCAGGGGAAATATGATATTCTGATCTCCAAAGGCGTCATTGACGGCGTGACCTCCATCACGCTGGCCTCTGCCATGGGTGTGGGCGTGGCCTTTTCTGTCCTTCCGCTGGCGATCTATCAGGGGGGACTCACCCTCCTTTTTGCTCAAGTGGGGCCCTTCCTGGACAGCGCTGCCATTACGGAAATGAGCGCCGTGGGCGGCACCATCATTGTGGGGATCGCCATCAATATGCTTGGGCTGGGCAAGGCCAAGATCCGGGTGGGGAACATGCTGCCGGCCATTTTCCTGCCGCTGCTCTATCTGCCGGTGTCCCAGTGGCTCTCCGGGTTGGCAGGGTGACAAATTCACCATAACGGGAATTTGGCGTCCAAGATGTTCCCAAAAAACGGGAAAATTGGTGCTACCACATGAAAATGATGCGAAAAAGAGCCGCTTATCTTGTAAATACTTGTGCTTTTGAAACAAAAATTTTCCCTTTTGCCCTCTTGCGCAGTGGGGAGAAACGGTCTATACTGATACTTGCGAAAGGCCTGGTGGGAAGGGCTGCATCGCATTACAAAGGAGGTAGCAAACTATGGGATTTGTCAAAATTGAACAGCAGGGTCATGTTGGTATTTTGACCATTGACCGTCAGGAAGCCCTGAACGCCCTCAACAGCCAGGTGCTCAGCGACCTGGATGCGGCTATCGATGAAGTGGCCGCCAATGATGATATCTATGTAGTGATCCTCACCGGCGCCGGCCGTTCCTTCGTGGCTGGTGCCGATATCGGTGAGATGCGGGACCTCACCTCTACCAGCGGCAAGAAGTTTGGTGTCCATGGCGGCAGCGTCTTCCTGAAGCTGGAGAATATGGCCAAGCCCGTCATCGCCGCAGTGAACGGTTTTGCTCTGGGCGGCGGCAACGAGCTGTGCATGGCCTGTGATATCCGTCTGGCCAGCGAGAAGGCCAAGTTTGGTCAGCCCGAGGTGGGCCTGGGCATCACCCCCGGCTTCGCCGGCACCCAGCGTCTGCCCCGTATTGTGGGCATCTCCAAGGCCATGGAGCTGATCCTCACCGCCAAGGTCATCGGCGCCGCCGAGGCCAAGGCCATCGGCCTGGTGAGCGAGGTCTATCCCCCCGAGGAGCTGATGCCCAAGGCTATGGAGCTGGCCAACGCCATCTGCGCCAACGCTCAGATCGCCGTGCAGGAGTCCAAGCGCTGCATCCGTATGGGCATGCAGACCGACATCGCCACCGGCTCCGCCTTTGAGGCTGAGGCCTTTGGCGTCTGCTTCGGCACCGAGGATCAGACCGAGGGTATGAGCGCTTTCCTGGAGAAGCGCGCTGAGAAGCACTTCCAGAACAAGTAAGCCGGTTCCGGGTTACATATGGCACCCGTTATCGCACGTCCGGACGATCAGGTCTGGAATATGATCAGACATGATTTTAATAAAAATTGGGAAAAGGGGTATGCAACTATGAAAAAGATCGTTGTCATCGGCGGCGGCACCATGGGCCTGGACATTGCCCAGGTCTTTGCCAAGAAGGGCTTTGATGTGACCGTGCGCGACATCAACGACGACATCATCAAGGCTTCCGAGGCCCGTCTGAACAAGGGTCTGGATAAGCTGGTGTCCAAGGGCAAGCTGGATGAGGCCGGCAAGAAGGCCATCACCGACAAGATGACCTTCACCACCGATCTCAATGCTGCCGCCGACGCCGATCTGGTGGTCGAGGCCGCTGTCGAGAAGCTGGAGATCAAGAAGTCCATCTTCGCTGACCTGGACAAGATCTGCAAGCCCGAGACCATCCTGGCCACCAACACCTCCTCCATTTCCATCACCGCCATTGCCGCCGCCACTCAGCGCCCCGACAAGTTCATCGGCATGCACTTCTTCAACCCCGCCACTGTCATGAAGCTGGTTGAGGTCATCCGCGGCGCCAAGACCTCCGACGAGACCTACAAGACCATCCACGATCTGTCCGTGGAGATCGGCAAGGAGCCCGTTGAGGTCCACGAGGCCCCCGGCTTTGTGGTCAACAAGATCCTGATCCCCATGATCAACGAGGCTGCCGACCTGCTCTACACCGGTGTTGCCACTGCTGAGGGCATCGACACCGCCATGAAGCTGGGCGCCAACCACCCCATGGGCCCCCTGGCTCTGGGCGATCTGATCGGCCTGGACGTCTGCCAGGCCATCATGGACACCCTGTACAGCGAGACCGGCGACTCCAAGTATCGCTGCTCCCTGCTGATCCGCAAGATGGTCCGTGCCGGCCAGCTGGGCCGCAAGACCGGTGTGGGCTTCTTCGACTACACCAAGAAGTAAGACAATCCCATAAAGGAAAGGACGCGGGCCTGCCTGACGGCGGGACCGCGTCCTTTTTAACTGACACAAAGGAGATACACACTATGAATCAGACACGCCTGGACCGTGTGGTGGCGAACATGGCCACCCAGGGCCTGGAGCAGATCGTGGTGACGGCGACTGCCTCGGTGTACTACCTCGCCGGCATCCACGTGGAGCCCATGGAGCGGATGCTGGCCCTGCTCATCCGGGACGACGGCAGCTGCACCCTGTACGCCAATGAGCTCTTCGCCCTCCAGCCCCAGCCCGACCTGCCCATGAAGCTCCACACCGACAGTGACGACCCCGCCGCCATCCTGGCGGCCGACCTGAAGCCTGGAAAGCTGGGGGTGGACAAGTGGTGGCCAAGCAAGTTCCTCATCGGCATCCTGAGCCGCCGCAGTGACATTGTGCCGGTGCTGGGCTCCGCCCCGGTGGACGACGCCCGGATGTGCAAGGACGCAGCTGAGATCGACGCCATGCGCCGGGCCTCTAAGATCAACGACCAGGTGATGGCGGCCACCATTCAGGCCATCCATGCAGGCGCCACGGAGAACGAGCTGGCCAGCCTGGTGGAGAAACTCTTCCAGGACCACGGTGCCGACCGGTCCAGCGAGGGCCAGCTGGTCTGCTTTGGGCCCAACGGCGCCGATCCCCACCACGGTCCCAACGACACCGTGCTCAAGCGCGGAGACTCGGTGGTCATGGACATCTTCATCCCCATCCAGCGGTACTGGTGCGACATGACCCGCACCGTTTTCTTCGGCCAGGTGAGCGAGGAGGGGCGGAGGGTGTATGAGACCGTCCGGGCGGCCAATGAGGCCGCCGAGGCCATGATTCGCCCCGGCATCCCCATGCGGGACATCGATGCAGCAGCCCGGAAGGTCATCACCGACGCCGGCTATGGCCCCTACTTCACCCACCGGCTGGGCCACGGCTGTGGTCTGGAGTGTCACGAGCCCCCGGACAACTCCTCCGCCTGTGAGGTGCTCACCCGGCCGGGCATGGTATTCTCGGTGGAGCCGGGCATCTACCTGCCGGGCAAGCTGGGGGTGCGTATCGAGGATCTGGTGCTGGTCACCGAGACCGGCTGCGAGGTCCTCAATGCCTACCCCAAGGACCTGCTGGTGGTGGAATAACGACAAGAAAAAAGGACCGTGGAACGATATG
>NZ_CALXEE010000125.1 GCF_944387245.1 uncultured Intestinimonas sp.
AAAACGGCGTGCGGTTTTCCGCACGCCGTTTTATCTTTATTCGCCGGTTTTTTCCTGTCGGGTCAGACGCTTCCGCACGTCCCGCTTCAGCAGGGCGTAGAGGATGGAGGCCACCGGCACACTGAGGAGAACGCCGGCCAGGTCGAAGAGGCCGCCGCCCACGGTGACGGCGGTGAGGACCCAGATACCGGGCAGCCCCAGGGAAGTCCCCACCACTCGCGGGTAGATGACGTTGCCCTCAATCTGCTGGAGGCAGACCAGGAAGATGAGGAAGATGAGGGCGTCGATGGGGTCCACCATGACCAGCAGCAGGGCGGAGGTGATAGCGCCCACATAGGCGCCCACCACGGGGACCAGTGCGGAAACGCCGATGAGTACAGCGATGAGGAGGGCGTAATCCAGCCGCAGGATGAGCATGCCGAGGAAGGTAAGTCCGCCCAGAATACATGCCTCTGTGATCTGGCCGCTGACAAAGCGGCTGAAGGTGTCGGCGGTGAGGGAAGCTACATCCAGCACCACATCGTAGACCTTTTTAGGGACATATGCCTTGAGGACCCGGCGGCACTGTCCCAGAAGGGTATCCTTGCCGGAGAGCAAATAGACGGAAAAGACCAGGGCCAGTACCATGGTGATGGCCACAGAAACCAGTCCGCTGGTGAGAGACAGGAGCTGGGGGACGGCAGTGGAGAGGGCGGAGAAGAGGCTGTTGACGAATTCCCGCAGCGTCTGGCCAAACTGGGAGAGGTCCAACTCCTCCAGGTGGAGCCAGGCCGTGATGTCGTTGATCCAGACCTGGACCTGGGCCAGATAGCCGCTGAGGTTGGCGGCAAAGCGGCCCACGCTGCTGGTGAGCTGGGGAATGACAAAGGCGAAGATGGCGGCAACCGCGCCGATCAGAAGCACATAGGAGAGGGCCACAGCCAGAGGAAGGCTTAAACCGGTCAGAGGTGTGCCTTTCAGGCCACGGTCCAACGTCCGCCGGAAGAAGGCGCAGGGCCGAGACAGAATGAAGGCAATGGCCAAGCCGGCAAAGAGTGGGGTCAACTGGGAGAGGATCAGACGGACCATGTGCCAGAGGTCGTCAAACCTGACGATCACGAAAACCAGCCCCACGGTGAAGGTGATGAGGATTAGAATGCTGCGGAACATTTTTTTGTCCATGGAGGAATTTCCATCCTTATCCGTATGATTTGAGTGACACCAATATAGCATCTCCCCCATGGGAAAGTCAATGCACCACCGGCAAGATGAGAAAAAAGCTCACTCCAGATCCATGTGCCGTTTCCGGTCGGCGGACCAGGCCAGCTTCCGAGCGAGGGCGGCGGTGTCGCCCCGCTCCAGCACCTGGCGGTAGGCCCGCAGGTTGTCCTCCAGGTTGCGGATGACCTTTGTAAGGGCGGAGGCGTTCATGGAGAAGAGCTCGGTCCAAAGGGGGACATCCAGGGCGGCAACCCGGGTGCAGTCCCGGAAGGAGCCGCCCTCAAAGCCCCTGCACTCGAAGAGGTCGGGGTCGTCGCATACCGCCACAGCCATGATATGCATGACCTGGCTGGTATAGGCGATTATGGCGTCATGTTTTTGGGTGGTGGTCTCCACTACGTCCCGACAACCGATGTAGGCGGCAATGCGCCGGAGCAGGTCCAGGTGCTCGGGGCGGTGTCCGGGACGGGGAGTGAGAATGTAGTGGGCCCCCCGGAAGAGGTCTCCGTCAGCGTGAAAGATACCCGAGGTCTCCTTGCCGGCCATGGGATGGCCGCCGATGAAATCCACCTCGTCGGGCAGTACGGCGGCGGCGTCCACGACGGCGGTTTTGATGCCGCACACATCGGTGACCAGACTGCCGGGCTTGAAATCTCCCCGGTGGGCTTTGAGAAAGTCCACGATGGCGCCGGGGTGGAGGCAGAGGTAGACCACATCGGCGTCGGCGATGGCCGCCTCTGCGTCGTCGGTGAGGCGGTCGGCCACCTTGTGGGCAGCAGCAAACTCAAGAGTGGCGGAGTCCCGGTCTACCCCCAGGACTTCAAAGTCTTCAAAGCCCTTCAGGGCCATGGCCATAGAGCCGCCAATTAGGCCCAGGCCAATAATGGCAATGGTTTTGCTCATGTCCGCCCCTCCTCAGACCGTCCGGCCCACGCAGGGAGCCATGGTGCGCAGCTTGCCCATGAGGTCATCGAACTGGGCCGGGGTGATGGACTGGGCACCGTCGCACTTGGCATGGGGGGGATCGTTGTGGACCTCGATGATGAGGCCGTCGGCGCCAGCGGCCACGGCGGCCATGCTCATGCGCTCCACCATCCAGGCCTGGCCACAGGCGTGGGAGGGGTCCACCACCACGGGGAGGTGGGAGAGCTTTTTGACCGCCAGCACGGCGGAGAGGTCCAGGGTGTTGCGGGTGAAGGTCTCGAAGGTGCGGATACCCCGTTCGCAGAGAATGACCTTGTCATTTCCGCCGGCCATGATGTACTCGGCGGACATGAGCCACTCCTCGATGGTGGAGGAAAGGCCCCGCTTGAGGAGGATGGGCTTGGTGGTGCGGCCCAACTGCTTGAGAAGGTCGAAGTTCTGCATGTTGCGGGCGCCCACCTGGATGACGTCCACGCACATCTCGAACATCTCGATGTTGTCGGTGGACATGATCTCGGTGACGATGGGCAGTCCGGTGGCGGCACGGGCCTCCTGGAGGAGGCGGATACCGTCGTTGCCCATGCCCTGGAAGGAGTAAGGGGAGGTACGTGGCTTGAAGGCACCGCCCCGGAGGGCGGAGGCGCCGCTCTGCTTGACGGCCTGGGCCACGGCCACGATCTGCTCCTCGCTCTCCACGGAGCAGGGTCCGGCGATGACGGCCAGCTTTTCGCCGCCGATCCGGGCGCCGCCGCCCAGGTCAATGACGGTGTCCTCGGGGTGGTATTTTCGGTTGGCCTTCTTGTAGGGCTCGGTAACCCGCATGACCCGTTCCACGCCGGGGAGCAGGGAGAGCTTTTCCTGATCGATGTGGGAGGGATCTCCCTCAGCGCCCAAAATGGTGGTCTCGGAGCCCTTAGAGACCATAACCTTGACGCCGCCCTCCTCCATGGTGTGGATAGCGGATGCCAGCTGCTCCTCGGAGAAGCCCGGCTTCATAATAACGACCATACTTATTCCTTCCTTTCTGTCGGCACGGATAAGAAAAACGCGGCAGCCCCGGTTGGGACCGCCGCGTTGTGATGTCCACACGCATTCATAGCGGGCCAGATCCAGGGCACGACAAAGCGCCGTTGCCGGCATAGCGGCAGCGGTAGGAATACCCATAGACGTGACCCTGGAACCGTTTCATGCGACACACTTCCTTCTGTTGTGGTACTTTAGCACTTTTTGCTGTTGAAGTCAAGGCCCATGCGCCAAATTTTTTCCCATGCTGCCAAGATGCTACCAAAAATTGGCTCAAACCCTTGGGGCGCAAGGGATTCAAAAAATGGCTGAAATAAAATGCTACCAAGATGCTACCAAGAGAACTTTTTTATCAAAACGGCCAGTCTTTTTCATATTTTGGAAAAGACTGGCCGTTTTTTGCACTGCAAGGGGTGTTATACGCCCGTAGTACGCGAAAAAGTTCGTATTTCAGGCGTTTGACCCCTAAAACCCCAAATTTTAAAAGGAGGAATTCCAAATGAGAAACCTCAAGCGGGCTCTCAGGCTGGCTCTGGCTTTCGTCATGGTTATGTCCATGATGGTCGTCGGCGCCGGCGCTGTGAGCATTGACGACTTCTCCGACAAGGACCAGATCGTCAACACTGAGGCCGTGATGACCACTGGGCGCCATCACTGCCGACTTCACCGACACCAAGGGCCACTGGGCTGAGTCCTACATCGCCTACGTTGCCAGCCTTGGCATCGTCGACGGCCGCGGCGACGGCA
>NZ_CALXEE010000126.1 GCF_944387245.1 uncultured Intestinimonas sp.
CTGACCGGCATGAAGCGTATCGGTCTGGGCGTTTATACGGCGCTGGCCGCCGAAAACCTGTCCGGCCTGGTGGAGCAGTACCGAGACAGGCCGGCGGTTTCCGTGCTCAAAGTCATTGACGACCAGGGGAACGTTGACACTGACCGCCTGTATCAGGCCGTCGTCCCCATGTTTGCCGACGGGCAGAAACAGTCTATTGAGATCCCCATAAGGACGAGAACCACGCTCCGGCTGACTCCTACGCCACTATGGCCTCTCAGGAGCTGAACCACGTCGAAATGCTCCACGTCCAAGTGGTAAAGATCATCCAGAACTACCGGGATGAGCACGGCGCGCCTCCCGAGGCTATGATGGCCGTGTGGAACTGGGAGCATGATGGCATGGCGGACAAAACCGCCCGCGTCAAGGTGCTCCTGGACATGCATAAACGCTAATGCTATAATTAGCTTGCATTGCATTGGATAAAAACATGAAATAGTTAGCAAAACAGTTAGCAAAATAGTTAGCATAATCCGCGTTTTCATTGCGGCGCAATGGCGTAAACACCCCTGCTAAGGGAGTAGGGCGGGAAACCGTCGCGAGGGTTCAAATCCCTCCTTCTGCGCCAACTCGCCGCAAGCGTGAAAAGGCTTGCGGCGAGTTTTTTTGTTTTTACCTGGTCATGCTAAGAGAGATCCGTAAAAGTCGGAAAAGCGAGTGAGCGCGGAAAGGATACCCATGTCTAAAGTCAGAGCGTTGACAAATTTACTGTGCGGGAGCTGTCTGGCCCTGCTTCTTTTGCCTGTGGGAGCCCAGGCAGCGGGACGGCTGGAGATCGAGGCGCCGGACCGGCTTCCTCTGGGGGCGGAGCAGGTGCTGGAGCTGGACGGCGGCACCCGCAGTCTGGACGGAGCTGAGACTGTGACAGTCTCCGGCTATCTGGAGGAGGGTGGGATGGTCCCGGCTCTCACGGTGGGAGGACAGGTTCTGGAGGCTGACGGCGAGACCCAGATCACCCTGGAGTTTGAGAAGGGGGAGGCGGCGCTGCCCGTGGTGGGCGGGGCAGTGGGGAACTATGCCCTGAGCCTGGAGGCCGGTGGCCGGACGGGCACCGTGTCCCTGGAGGTGGTTTCGGCCCTGGAATGGGCCGTGTCCCTGGCGCCCGACCGGCTGACGGTAACCGTGTCTAAGGACGCCTCTGCCTTCGCGGTGCGGACGGCGGTGGCGGAGAAAGTGGAGAACACCCTTGCCCCTTCCGGGTTTACCGCCGCCGGCGGGAAGGTCCGGGTTACGGGGGAGGAGCAGAAGGGCTTCTCCATCACCCTCACCGGTGAGGGGCAGACAGTAGCCCTGCCTACCAAGGTGAGCGTCTACCGCCGGGACGCCTCCGGCCAGGAGACGCTGGAAAACCAGCTGAAAGCCATTCTGACAGGGGATTTCTCTTTTGAAACGGCAGAGGAGATCACAGCGGAGTCCATCGCCGATCAGGCAGCCGCCATGGTGGGGGATGAGAAGACGACGGTGACCGCCCGCTGGAGCGAAGAGGAGGGGTGCTGGTATGTGCTCCTCAAGCGCCAGGGTCAGGAGCTGGAGGCCCCCCTTTACCTCAACAGCCGGGTGGACCTGGCCTTTGACAGTCCTGCGCTCCTGAACCGCTGCGGCATCCGGCTGGCCGCCGCTGACGACGTCTATGTGGCGGGCGGCACCCTCAATACTGTGGGGGTAGCGGGGAATGGCTACGAGGCGGTGGCCTTCCCCATCTGGAACTACGGTCGGGATTTCTGCATCCAGGCAGAGGTCAGGATCAACGACGCCATGAGCGGCAGTCGCTGGTGCGGCTTGGCCTTCGGCGTCCGATCTGCCGGCGGGACGGGTACCAACTCCAAATATTCCTTCTGGCAGCTGGGCCTACGGCAGGACCCCACCGCCTCCAACGGGGTGGAATGCGCCCGGATGCTGCCCGGCGGGGCCTGGAGCACCCAGTGCGCCGCCCCCCTGAGCACGGCGATGGAGGAGGGACAGGTCTATACCCTCACCATCCTCTACCAGAACGGGGTGGTCTGCCAGTATGTGGATGGAGCCCTGGTGCTGCGGGCCGACGTGGCCGACCAATCCACAGTGGATGGCCGGGTGGCCTTCACCTTTGACGGGGCATCGGCAGAGCTTCTCTCCCTGTCGGTCACCGACCGGCTGCCCGACCTTTCCACGGAGGAGCCCCTCACCGCCAACGGCTACGATACCCAGGTCTACGAGCCCAAAACGGGGCTGGTCATGTCCCCCACCGTTGTGGCGGAAGGGGACAGCCTGTCCGCTTCCGACATCGCGGCAGGGGAGCGGCGTCCGGCCACGCTGATCAAAGGGGTTTTCTCCGACCTCACCGTAGTGGACCGCGGCACCAGGATCTCTTTGAAAAGCTATATGGACCGGCTGGACAAGCGGGTGCTGGCGGGGTTCCGTATCGAGGACTTGACTACCGCCGCCGCCTTTGCCCAGTATGTCTCTGCCAACGGCATCGTGGATGTGAACGTCTTTTCCAGCCAGCTCCAAGTCCTCCAGACGGCCTGTGCCGGGAAACCGGGGGTCCGAGCCATCCTGGACTGCTCCGACATGGACCTTGCAGACCCCAGGTCGGCCGCCGCCCTGGCTGGCCGGGCGGGGGCCCGGGTGGTGGTCCTGGACCAGGCCGACGCTTCGCCTGAGACGGTGGCGGCCATCCAGACCAGAGGGGTGGCCGTTTGGGTCCGCACCGACGGTGGGGAGGCGGCCTACACCGCCATTCTCTCCGGGGCGGACGGCTTGGTCACCGACGGCTGGGAGGGGGTCATGGACGCCATCGAGTCCTTCCCGGCAGGTCAGCGCACCCTTACCCGCGCCCCTGTCATCACCGCCCACCGCGGCCTTCACGAGACGGCACCGGAGAACACGGAGCGTTCCGCCGTCCTGGCGGCGGAGGCGGGGACGGACGCCATTGAGTGCGACGTCCACCTCTCCGCCGACGGGGTGGTGATGGTGAACCACGACTCCACCACCGGCGCCCTGATGAACCAGAACCTGTGGATTGCCGCTGCCACCCGGCTCCAGCTCCAGAGCCTGACGTTCCGGGACAAGGCCCTGGCCGGGGACCGGATGCCCACCCTGGCCCAGCTCTTCCAGGCGGTCCAGGAACGGGACACGGTCTTTCTGGTGGAAATTAAGAGTGAGGACCCGGCCATTATCGAACCCCTGGTCCAGACGGTGTATACCGCTGGTATGACTGACCGGGTGGTCTTTCTCTCTTACAGCACAGAGCAGCTCCAGAGGATTCGGGCGCGGATGCCCGAGGCGGCGGTGGGCTATCTGGCCGCCTGCACCCAGAGCGGGGCGGATACCGCCGCCAATCTGAAGGCCATGGCAGAGGTGCTGGACCCCCTGTGCGCCTTTTACAGCTGCCCCCAGGAGGCCCAGACCACTGCCCTCACCCGGGCGGCCCGGCACCGTGGCATCCTGATCCAACCCTGGACCGTGGACGAGTATGAGCTTTTTGAGCAGAAGTACTATGACGGCTACCACGGCATCACCACCGACCATCCTGACTTCGCCTCCTATTATCTGACCGGAGCGGAGGCTGTCCAGACGGAGGCCGATTTCCAGACCGGCCTGGAGGAAGGCGGTGCCCTCCAGGTGGTTCGTTGGACCCGGTGCGGCAGCGAGACGGTCAATGCCGACTGCTTCCTCCAGATCGGTGGGGACGCAGTGGTGGAGATGGACGAGACCGGCCGCCTCTTCTCCCAGACGCCGGGCACCGCCGTAGTTCTGCTGGGAAGCACCGCCACACTGCCCGCCACCCAAGTACCCTACCGGATGTATACCGGACCGGTCACTCTGACCTTTGCGGAATGAGCACAGCGCCGCCCATGTTACAACATGGGCGGCGT
>NZ_CALXEE010000127.1 GCF_944387245.1 uncultured Intestinimonas sp.
GGGAACATGTCCACCGCCACGGCGCTTTGGGCGTCGTATCCCAATTCGGCAAAGCGGGCCAGGTCCCGGGCCAGGGTGGCCGGGTCGCAGGAGACGTAGACCACCCGCTCGGGGGCCATCTGGGCGATGGAGGCCACCACCTCGGGGGCCAGGCCCTTCCGGGGCGGGTCCACGCAGACAACGTCCGGCCGCAGACCCTCGGCGGCCAGCCGGGCGGCGGTGTCGGCGGCGTCGCCGCAGAAGAACTCGGCGTTGGTGATGCCGTTGCGTGCGGCGTTGGCCTTGGCATCCTCCACGGCGGAGGGGACGATCTCCGCCCCGATGACCCGCCCGGCGTGGCGGGCCATAGCCAGGGAGATGGTGCCGATGCCGCAGTAGAGGTCCACCACCGTCTCCGTGCCGGTGAGTCCCGCCAACTCTACCGCCTTGCCGTAGAGGACCTCGCACTGGTCCCGGTTCACCTGGTAGAAGGAGGGCACCGAGATGCGGAAGGTGAGGCCGCAGAGGGTGTCCTCCAGATCGTCCCGGCCCCACAGGGTGCGCAGCTCTTTGCCCAGCACCACGTTGGTCCGCTCCTGGTTCACCGACAGCACCACCCCCGCCAGCTCCGGGGCGGCGGAGCGGAGGGCCTCCACCAACTCCTGCTCGTGGGGCAGCCTTTCCCCGTTGACCACCAGGCAGCACAGGGCCTGGGTCCGGGAGAAGCGGACGAAGAGGTGGCGCACCAGTCCGGCGTGGGCCTTCTCGTCATAGGCGGGGACGGCGTACTCCGCCATCCACCGCCGGACGGCGTGGGCCAGGGCGGAGGCGGTCTCCGGCTGGAGGAGGCAGTCGTCCACATTCACCACGTCGTGGCTCCGGGCCCGGAAGAAACCGATCCTGGTCCCCTCCTTCCCGGCGGCCACCGGCAACTGCACCTTATTTCGATAACGCTGTGTATTTTTCGCCCCCAAAATCACAGAAACCGCCAGGTCCAGCCCCCCTACCCGGCGGATGGCGTCCTCCACCCGGCGGCGCTTGGCCTCCAGCTCGGCGGGGTAGCTCATGTGCCGGAACTGGCAGCCGCCGCACCTGGGATACTGGGGGCAGTCGGGGGCAATGCGGTCCGGGGAGGGCGTCCTGACCCCCGCCGCCTTGCCCCAGATGGCGGAGCGGCCCACCTTCAAAATGAGGGTGTCGCACACCTCGCCGGGGAGGCCGCCGGCGACAAAGACCACCTGGCCGTCCAGATGGGCGATGCCCTCGCCGTTGAGGCCGATGGACTCGATGGTCAGGGGCAGAATGTCATTTTTCTTGGGCATGGGGGAACACCTCATTTTAAGATGGGATGGGCGAGACGGCCAGCAGGTCCTGGAGGTCGGCGTAGGGGAGCGTGAACTCCAGCAGGCCGGCGGCGTAGGGGGCCAGGGTGTCGGGCTGGTAGTAGATCACCAGGCCCTGGTCGCTGAGGTAAAAGTAGGCGTCGTTGAGCTCAGACTCCAGCGCCTCCCGGGAGTAGCCGGCGTCGGTGCCCTTCTGCTCCAGCAGGTCCAGCACCCGGGTGCGGCCGGCGTCGGGGTCGGCAAAGCAGTCCGTCAGAGTCAGCTTTTCCCCGGTGGTGAGGTCAAAGGTCTCGGAGAACTGGAAGTTGGAGGGGTGGGCCGCGCCGGTGACCGAGTTGGCGTAGTAGCTGCGCACGATGCTGACCAAGGACTCCGTCTGGAGGGTAAGGCGGTAGCTCATGGATTCGCCGTAGGGCAGGAAGTCCTCCCCCATGGCCTGGGCCACCTCGTAGTCCCCGGCCGCGTAGCCGGCCAACTCGGCGGCGTCGCTCAGGTAGGCCATGCCCTCGGCGGCGTAGTAGTCCTGGATTTTCTGCCAGGCGGGTACCGCACTGGCATTCTCAATGTCGGGGAACACATAGTCCACCGACATGACCACCGTGCCGTCATCGGCGGTGAAGTCTTTTGCAAAGGTCTGGTCGGTCCACACCAGCTCCAGGGGGGCGGTCTCCTCCGGTGCCGGAGACTCCACAGGAGCAGGGGTGGGGGTGGCCTGGGGCTCTGCCGGAGCGCAGGCGGCCAGGGCAAGGACCAGGACGGAGGCGAGCAGCAGGGGTCTAGCGCGCATAGGGACCTTCCTTTCTGTCTTGGGGCGGGCGGCGTCAATCTGGCAACATTGTACCACAGCCCCCCGCCGCCCGGCTACCTTATTTCAAAAAAAGCCCGGCCGCACAGGATGGACCCCGGCGGCGCCGGGGGATTTGTTCACAATTTTCTCTTTTTTCTTCTGGCTGGGTATGATATACTAAACTGATTCCAGAACCAATTAGGAAAGGTGTACGATAAAATGGGTCTGCTGAAGAAGCTCTTTGGTACATCCTCAGAGCGCGAAGTGAAGGCGATCTCCCCCATCGTGGATAAAATCGAAGCCCTGGACGCGGAGTACTCCGCCCTGACGGACGAACAGCTCCAGGCCAAGACGCAGGAGTTCAAGGACCGCTATCAGAACGGGGAGAGCCTGGACGACCTGCTGCCCGAGGCCTTCGCGGCCTGCCGGGAGGCCGCCTGGCGCGTGCTGGGCATGAAGCCCTACCGGGTGCAGCTCATCGGCGGCATTATCCTCCACCAGGGCCGCATCGCCGAGATGAAGACCGGCGAAGGCAAGACCCTGGTGGCCACCCTCCCCGCCTACCTCAACGCCCTCACCGGCCGGGGCGTGCACATCGTCACGGTGAACGACTACCTGGCCAAGCGTGACTCCGAGTGGATGGGCAAGGTCTACCGCTTCATGGGTCTCACCGTGGGTCTGGTCATCCACGGGGTCATGGGCGCGGACAAGCACCGGGCCTACGACGCCGACATCACCTACGGCACCAACAACGAGTTCGGCTTCGACTACCTCCGGGACAACATGGCCATCTACAAGCAGGAGATGGTCCAGCGGGACCACGCCTTTGCCATCGTGGACGAGGTGGACTCCATCCTCATCGACGAGGCCCGTACCCCCCTCATCATCTCCGGCCAGGGCGACGAGTCCACCCAGCTCTACACCATTGTGGACAAGTTCGTCTCCCAGCTCAAGTGCAAGGTGGTGGCCAGCGTGGACACCAAGGAGGAGGAGGACCCCAACGAGGACGCCGACTATATCGTGGACGAGAAGGCCCGCACCGTCACCCTGACCGCCAACGGCATCGCCAAGGCGGAGAAGGCCTTCAACCTGGAGAACCTGGCCGATCCCGAGAACACCACCCTCTCCCACCACATCAATCAGGCCATCCGGGCCCGGGGCCTCATGAAGCGGGACATCGACTACGTGGTCAAGGACGGCGAGGTCATCATCGTGGACGAGTTCACCGGCCGCCTCATGTTCGGCCGCCGGTACTCCGAGGGCCTCCACCAGGCCATCGAGGCCAAGGAGGGCGTCACCGTGGCCCGGGAGTCCAAGACCCTGGCCACCATCACCTTCCAGAACTACTTCCGCCTCTACGACAAGCTCTCCGGCATGACGGGTACCGCCATGACCGAGGAGGAGGAATTCAACGGCACCTACTCCCTGGACGTGGTGGAGATCCCCACCAACAAGCCCCTGGCCCGTATTGACCACCACGACGTGGTCTACAAGAACGAGGCCGGCAAGTACCGGGCCATCATCAACCAGATCAAGGAGTGCCACGAAAAGGGCCAGCCCGTGCTGGTGGGCACCATCTCCATCGAGAAGTCGGAGCTCCTCTCCGGCATGCTGAAGAAGGCCGGCATCAAGCACAACGTCCTCAACGCCAAGAACCACGAGAAGGAAGCCGAGATCGTGGCCCAGGCCGGCAAGTTCGGCGCCGTCACCGTGGCCACCAACATGGCCGGCCGTGGTACCGA
>NZ_CALXEE010000128.1 GCF_944387245.1 uncultured Intestinimonas sp.
GGCGACAAGGACCTGGACTCCGCTTCCAACTAACCAGCCAAATTTCATATTACCATCAGACGGTATCAAGTGGGGACATGAGCGCATCATGTCCCCACTTTTTTGGAGGAATGGAAGATGAAACGAAGACTGACCACCCTTCTCCTGGCACTGACACTGCTCACTGCCCTGTGCGTCCCCGCTGGCGCCTCCCTGGTGGAGAGCGGCACCTACTGGATCGAGACCCACGGCGCCTCCGACGTCAATGCCCTTATCGAGCGGGGGCAGACCGAGCCCATCCTCATCCTCTACTACTCCCGCCACTGCGGGTACAGCCAGAACTGGATCCCCCAGTTCAAGGACTACGCCGAGCAGGCCGGGATCACCGTCTACGGCATGGATGAGTATGTGGATGGCCCCGACCAGGGCGTCATGAATTTCGGCATCGATGTCTACGGCGAATACCCCGTCGCCATCCGCTTCTGGGGCAACGGCGCGCCCCCCGTGGTCACCGACTCCATCCGCTCCCTAGAGGCCTTTGAGGAGCAGCTTTACGCCGAGCCGCCCAAGACGGACGACAGCGGCTTCCAGATCAGTGCCGACGGCACCCTTCTGCGCTATACCGGCTCCGCCGCCGATGTGACGGTCCCCGCCGGGGTCACCGCCATCGCAGCCAAGGCCTTTGCGGAAAACGACAACCTGCGCAGCGTCACCGTTCCCGAGGGGGTGACCTCCATCGGGGAGTGGGCCTTTCAATTCTGCGAAAACCTGGTCAGCGTCACCCTCCCCGACAGCGTCACCCAGATGGGATACGGCTGCTTTGACCTGTGCACCTCCCTCCGTGAGGTGCGTCTGCCGGGCAGACTCACCGTTCTTCCCTATGGCACCTTCGCCAGCTGCTGGTCTCTCACCCACATCCAGCTGCCCGACTCTCTCACCGAGATCGGAATGCTGGCCTTCCACAACTGCTACGCCCTGCGGGAGATCACCATCCCCGCCGGGGTCACCTCAATCGGCGAAAATGCCGTCGGCTCCTGCTGGGCGCTGCACACGGTGCGCTTTCTGGGGGCCAAGCCCCAGATGCCCACTGGAGAGCAGAGTCCCTTCTCCGGCTCCAGTGGCGCTGGGATCTGGCCCGCCGGCGATACCTCCTGGGGCACCGCCGAGCAGCTGCTTCAAGAGCACCCCGACCTCAACTGGGGCGGCCGGCCGGGGGAAGTCCTGCAAGAGCCCTCTGACTTCTTCCCCTGGAATGACGGCTCCATTTCCGACTGGGCCTTTGATGAGGTGTGGGACACCCACTGTTACGAGCTCTTTCCCCTCCAGACCGGTCGCGATTACGATCAGCCTGTCTCCAGAAAGACCTTCTGCGGCTTTGTCATCCAGGTCATCAGCAAGCACACTGGTCTGGACAGCTCCGACATCCTCCAGGGCGACAAGACCAGCCCCTTTACCGATACCGATTCCCTTTGGGTCATCGCCGCCAATCGGTTGGGGCTGGTGAGCGGCCGCGGGGATGGCACCTTCGATCCGGAGGGCAGCATCACCCGCCAGGAGGCCGCCGCCATGCTGGCGCGCACCGCCCGGTATCTGGGCATGGAAGGGACCGGCACATCCAGGACCTTCTCCGATCAGGCTGACATCGCCCCCTGGGCCGCCGACAGCGTGTCCTTCGTCACCACCCTCTCCACCCCGGACGGCCGGACCGTCATGGGGAGCACCGGCACCGGCTTCTCCCCCCTGGCGACCTACACCCTTCAGGAGGCCTGCTGCTCCTTCCTGCGGCTCTACCAGTCCCTGGTGGGGATTTGATAAAATGAAAAACAGGCGCTGTGTGCCTTCGCACACAGCGCCTGTTTTTTAATTTTCGTTTTCCCCATCCCGGTTCAGGATGGCCATGAACTCCTCGCCAGTGATGGTCTCCTTCTGGTAGAGGTAGTCGGACAGCTCGTCCAGCTTCTTCCGGTCCCTTTCCAGGATCTCCACGGCCTTCCGGTGCTGGCGCTTGACCAGTTCCACCACCTGCCGGTCCACCTCGGTCTGGGTCTCGGCGGAGCAGGCCAGAGAGGCGTCCCCGCCCAGGTACTGGTTCTGTACTGTCTCCAGGGCCACCATGTCGAAGTCGGGGCTCATGCCGTAGCGGGTAATCATGGCCCGGGCCAGCTTGGTGGCCTGTTCGATGTCGTTGGAGGCTCCCGTGGTCACCGAACCGAATACCACTTCCTCCGCCGCCCGGCCGCCGGTAAAGGTGGCAATCTTGTTCTCCAGCTCCTCCCGGCTCATGAGGTAGTGGTTGCCCTCCTCCACCTGCATGGTGTAGCCCAGAGCGCCGGAGGTGCGGGGAATGATGGTGATCTTCTGCACCGGCGCCGAATTGGTCTGCCGGGCGGCCACCAGGGCGTGTCCGATCTCGTGGCAGGCCACGATCCGCTTCTCCTTGTCCGTGAGGATGGCGTTCTTTTTCTGGTATCCGGCGATGACCACCTCAATGCTCTCCTCCAGGTCGGCCTGGGTGGCAAAGCGCCGGCCATCCCGGACGGCCCGCAGTGCAGCCTCATTGACGATGTTGGCCAGCTCCGCGCCGGAGGCGCCGGAGGCCATCCGGGCCACCTTCTCCCAGTCCACGTCCTCGGCCACCTTGATCTTCTTGGCGTGGACCTTCAGGATGTCCTCCCGCCCCTTCAGGTCGGGGAGCTCCACCGGCACACGCCGGTCAAACCGGCCGGGCCGGGTGAGGGCGGGGTCCAGGGACTCCGGCCGGTTGGTGGCGGCCAGGATGATGACGCCGTTGTTGCCCTCAAAGCCGTCCATCTCGGTGAGGAGCTGGTTGAGGGTCTGCTCCCGCTCGTCATTGCCGCCATAGGCGCCGGAGTTGCGCTTCTGGCCGATGGCGTCGATCTCGTCGATGAAGACGATACAGGGGGCCTTCTCCTTGGCCTGCTTGAAGAGGTCCCGGACCTTGGAGGCGCCCATACCCACGAACATCTCCACAAATTCCGAGCCGGACATGGAGAAGAAGGGGACGTTGGACTCGCCGGCCACGGCCTTGGCCAGCATGGTCTTGCCGGTGCCCGGAGGGCCCACCAGAAGGATGCCCTTGGGCATGGAGGCGCCAATCTCCTTGTACTTTCCGGGGTCGTGGAGGTAGTTTACCACCTCCTGGAGGTTCTCCTTGGCCTCGTCCTCACCGGCCACATCGGAGAACTTGATGCCCTCAGAGGACTTGACGTAGACCTTGGCGTTGGACTTCCCCATGCCGAACATCATGGAGTTGGGACCGCCCATCTTGTTCATCATCCGCTTGGAGAGGTACTGCCCCAGAGCCACAAAGATCACAATGGGCAGGATCCAGTTGAGCAGGACGCTCAGCAGCGGGTCGGTCTGCTGGATGGTCTCTCCGGAGAATTTGGCACCGGAGTCGAAGAGGCGCTGGGTGAGGTCGGGGTCGGGCATCATGCCGGTTTTGTAGACGGTGGTCTCATCCTTGTCCGTAAAGACGATCTGGTTCTCTGTCTCCTGGACTTCCACCCGTCCGATCTCCTTGTCCTTTGCCATCTGCATGAAGGTGCCGTAGTCCACCTCCTGGATCTGCCGCTGGGCAATCCAGGGCATGGCCAGGAAGTTGAAGAGCAGCAGGATCAGCATCATGATGACATAGTAGTAAATCAGCGGTTTTTTCGGGGTCTTTACTTCATTCATATCATGTTCCTTCCGTTCTGCGGCTTATTTTTACAAAACTCCACTTTCAGGTTATAACAGGTCTCTCCCCGCTGCGCCACTGACACTTTTCGACTTTTGTACAGACAA
>NZ_CALXEE010000129.1 GCF_944387245.1 uncultured Intestinimonas sp.
TCCTTTAAACAGGATCGTTTTCATTATATCACAGCACTAGGTCCAGGGTAAACCCCTACCCTTGTCCCGCTGGGGTGGATGTGCTATCATCATGGTACTCGTAAAATCGCCCTACACGGTATTTTTTAATGAGATCTAAAGAAAACCCAAAGCCGTCTTTAGGCGGGGCAGGTTATAATCGGGTCAGTACACGGGGAGAGGGGGAGAAGCATGTCGGTGACGGTGGAACAGGCCCGGCGGATCAGCGAGGCCGCCGGTGTGGACGTGATCGCCGCTCTCTCGGCCCTGGAGCGGAACAATGGCGATGCCCTGGCGGCCATGCTGGAGCTGGAGCGGCAAGGTCTGACACCGACGCCGCCGGGTGGCGGCTTCTACTCCACCCGTGCCCCCTCTGGGGGTACACCGCCACCCCCCGGACCCGGTCCGTCGGATGCTTCGGACAGCGCCCGGCACAGCGGCGTGCTGGTGGTTCCCTGGTCCGATCTGAAAGAGGGCCTGAAAGACCTCTTCCACAACTGTCTGGCCACCCGGCTGGAGGTGTGGCGGAAGGGACAGCAGGCGGCCTCGGTGCCCCTGCTTATCCTGGTGGTGCTCCTGCTCTTTTTCTTCCTGGAGATGGCGGTGGTGCTGGGGGCGGGGCTGCTGCTGGGCTTCCGGTACCGGCTCTCCGGCCCTCTGGTGGAGGGGGAGACCGTGCGGAGCTTCTTGTCCTCCCTGCGGGAGGCCATGGATCGTTTTCTGGCGCGGCTGCGCCGTTCATAAGGAAAAAGGAGGGACCCGTCCATGGCGGAACGGATCTTGTTGGTGGAAGATGAGGAGAAGTTGGCCCGGATGGTGGAGCTGGAGCTGCGGTACGAGGGCTATGAGGTGGAGAAGGCCTTCGACGGCCGGACGGGGCTGGAGCGTGCTCTCACTGGGGAATTTGACCTCATTTTGCTGGACATCATGCTCCCCGCCCTCTCGGGGATGGAGGTGCTCCGCCGGCTGCGGAAGGAGCGGCAGACGCCGGTGATCCTGCTCACCGCCCGGGACGCGGTGGTGGACAAGGTGTCCGGCCTGGACGCAGGTGCGGATGACTATGTGACCAAGCCCTTCGCCATCGAGGAGTTATTGGCCCGGATTCGGGCCGCCCTGCGCAAGCACCCCGCCGCCCCGGCGGAGGCCCCCAGGCTCACCTGCGGCCCCCTCTCCATGGACGTGGAGCGCCACGAAGTGAGCGTCTCCGGCACCCCGGTGGAGCTCACCCGGCGGGAATTCGACCTGCTGCGCTATCTGCTGGAGAACAAGGAAAAGGTCATCTCCCGGGAGTCTCTGCTGGACAACGTGTGGGGCTTCGACTTCGCCGGGGAGACCAACGCCGTGGACGTCTACATCCGCTTCCTCCGGTCCAAGCTGGATGAGCGCTTCGGCGTCAAGCTCATCCACACCGTCCGGGGCGTGGGCTATGTCATCCGGGAGGAGGGCTGACGGGGCATCCACTTGCATGGAAAGGAGGGGCGGACATGGCCTCCAAACCGAGACAGGACCGGGGCGGCATCCGCTCCTCCATCGTCCTGCGGCTCAATCTGCGGCTCTTTCTGCGGCTGCTGGGCATCTATTTCACCACCGACCTGCTGCTGCTGGCCCTCTCCTGGGGGGGCATCCTCCTGTGGGCGGACCACCAGTGCGGGGAGATCGCCCAACTGGTGGCCCAGCGGGGGGTGCCCTCTGCCGAGGCCACGGTGTGGATGTCGGCGGGAGACTACACCATCTCGGCGCTGGAGGAGGCGCCGTCGGAGTCCGGCCTGCGGCTGGGCGGCCTTCTGCTGCCCATGCCCCTAGGGGACCAAACCCTCCCGGAGGAGGAACAGGCCCTGCGGGTTCTCTCCCTGGGGGAGGAGCCGCTGTTTTTCGGTCCCTGGGGGACCCACCCCGGCCGGGGTGCCGCCTATACCCTCTCCCTGCCCAACGATGGGGAGCCCTACGCCATCACCCTGGACCTGGAGCAGCCGGTAACCATCCTGGCCTTTGCCGGGCGCATCCTGCTGGTGTGCCAGCTCTTCAGCCTCCTCCTCAACCTGCTGAAAAACGCCGGCACCATCAAAAAGACCCTCCGGCCCATCCAGGAGCTGGCGGCGGCGGCGGCCCGGCTGGGCAGCGCGCCCCCCAACATGTCGGCCGCCGAGCTCTCCGCCCTGGCGGGGCGGTTGGACGAGATCAACGCCACCCATCTGGACAAGCGCATCCCGGTATCGGGGACCCAGAAGGAGCTCCGGGACCTGGCCGAGGCCATCAACGCCATGCTGGACCGGCTGGGGGCGGCCTACCGGGCCCAGATGCGCTTCGTCTCCGACGCCTCTCACGAGCTGCGCACCCCCATCGCCGTCATCCAGGGCTACGCCAGTCTGCTGGACCGCTGGGGGAAGGACGACCCCGCCACCCGCCAGGAGGCCATCGACGCCATCCGTGGGGAGGCGGAGTCCATGAAGGAGCTGGTGGAGCAGCTTCTCTTCCTGGCCCGCGGGGACAACGACACCATGCAGGTGGAGATGTCCGACTTCGACCTCACCGAGGTGGCTGCCCAAGTGTATAAGGAGACGGGGATGATCGACCAGACCCATCCCTTTTCCGCCCGGTGGGGGACGACCCCGGTGCCGGTCCACGCCGACCTGGGCCTCATCAAGCAGTGCCTCCGGGTGCTGGTGGACAACAGCATCAAATACACCCCCGCCGGCGGGGAGATCACCCTCTCTCTGGAGACGGCGGAGGGCGCCGCCCGGCTGTCCGTCCAGGACGAGGGGGACGGCATCGACGCCCAGAGCCTCCCCCACATTTTCGAGCGCTTCTACCGGGCCGACCAGTCCCGGGACCGGAAGACGGGCGGCACCGGCCTGGGCCTGTCCATCGCCCGGTACATCGCCGAGCGCCACGGCGGCTGGCTGGAGGTCCTCTCCCGCAGGGGGGTGGGCACCCGTATGACCCTGGTGCTCCCCCTGGCCAGCCTGCCCGGCGGAGAGGGGTAAAAATCACCTTTGACGAGCGTTTTTCGTCTGGCTCTAAGAGTTCCGGCAACGGAGGGGAGATCCCCTCCGTTTTTTTCGTCTAAAACGATATATTGACTTCATCCGATTCTCTGATACAATATCTAGTGCACGTTTTGGAGAGGACACCGTCCTCCCATGATTGATATTCACAACGAAAGAGGAGACGACAATTATGCCGATCAGTGAGAACGCCAGGGCCGTGCTGGAGCGCCGGTATTTGATCCGGGATGAGCAGGGGCAGCCCACCGAGACCGTGGAGGAGCTTTTCCACCGGGTAGCGGACGCCATCGCCGCCGCCGACACCCACTTTGACCCCCAGGCGGACACCGCGGCCACCGCCTCCGACTTCTTCCAGCTGATGACCAGTCTGGACTTCCTGCCCAACTCCCCCACCCTGATGAACGCCGGCCGGCCGCTGGGCCAGCTGTCGGCCTGCTTCGTGCTGCCGGTGGCCGACTCCATGGAGGACATCTTCGACGCCATCAAGAATGCCGCCCTCATCCACAAGAGCGGCGGCGGCACCGGCTTTTCCTTCTCCCGGCTGCGGGCCAAGGGCTCCACGGTGAACTCCACCGGCGGCGTGGCCAGCGGCCCCATCTCCTTCATGAAGGTGTTCAACGCCGCCACCGAGGCGGTGAAGCA
>NZ_CALXEE010000130.1 GCF_944387245.1 uncultured Intestinimonas sp.
GCGACGCAGCAGGCTGCATCTCTTCGAAAAAATGCTTGCATTTTTGAGAGAGCCTGTCGACTTTGTCGACAGGCTCAGGAGGTCCGGAGCATGGCTCCGGGCCTCCTTTTTGCCGTTTCGGACCGCTGTCGCTGTTGCATTTCCCGGGAAAGGACGGTATAATGAAACGATCAAAACCAGGCAAGGAGGCGGCGTATGCCAAACATCTCCATCATCGTCCCCGTCTACAAGGCGGAGAACGTGTTAGCCAAGTGCGTGGACTCCGTCCTGGCCCAGACCTTTGCCGACTGGGAGCTCCTCCTCATCGACGACGGCTCTCCCGACGGCAGCGGCGCTCTGTGTGACGACTACGCCGGCCAGGACGACCGGGTCCGGGTCTTTCATAAACCCAACGGCGGCGTCTCCTCCGCCCGCAATCTGGGCATGGAGGAGGCGAAAGGGGACTATATCCTCTTCATCGACGCCGACGACTGGATCGAGCCAAATACCTGCCAGACCCTGCTGGGGGCCCTGGAGGAGGCGGGAGCCGACTCCGCCGGCTGCGCCCACTGGAACATCCAGCCCGGCGGCGAGAAGTGGGCCGAGCCGGGAGCCCTGCCCGCCGGTGTGTACGACGCCGGGGCCATCCGAAAGGGCATCGTGGACCGGCTCCTGGGCCAGCGGCTGGGGAAGCCCGGAGAGGTCCTCAACGGCTTCATCTGGCGGTTTCTCTTCTCACGGTCCATCATCATGGACCATACCATCCGTTTTTCCGGCGCCTATCTGGAGGACGAGCTCTTCCTGATGGAGTACTTCTGCCTGGCCCGGAAGCTGGCCATGGTGGACGAGCCCCTCTATTATTATTTGCAAAATCCCGCCTCTGTGACCCGGAACTATCTGCCCGACTATATGGATACCTTCCGCCGCTTCCTGGCGGCCAAGGAGGCCGTGGTGGAGCGGTACGGCCTGGAGGGGGACGACCCCCGGTGGCGGCAGAGCACCTGCTGGGCGGGGCTTCTCATTGCCATCGGCAACGAGTTCGCCCCCGGCAATCCCGCCCCTCTGGCGGAGAAGCGCCGCCGGGTGGAGGGCTTTACCCGGGAGCCCGGCATGGCGGAGGCCATCCGGGACCTGAACCCCCAGGGCATGGGGCGGAACAAGCAGCTGGTGGCCGGACTGGTCCGCCGGCGGTGGTTTGGGCTCCTGGCCCTGATGTACGCCGTGAAGAACCGGCGGTAAGGAGGCGTATTCTGTTTGGAAGTAATGGAAAACAGTGTGGTGGGGCGCGTTCTGCTCTCCATCTGGTATGTGGTGTACCGCTGGTATGAGGGCAGCGGCGTGTGCAGGCTCCTCCGGGGTATCTCCCGGGTGTGGACCCGCTGGTTCCACGGCAGCGCCCTCATGAACCTGCTGGTCCGGGAAGGCATCTTCCCCAAAGCCTGGCGGGACAGCTTTTTCTGCGCCCTGGCCGAGACCATCATCAACCTTCCCGCCGCCATCCTCCACTGGATCTACCGGAAGGGGAAGCCCCTCTTTGACAACAGCTTCTTTGCCCAGCTGGGCTTTGCCATGGGCAACCAGACCCCCGCCGCCATCGGCTGGCTCATGGTGGGCATCATGATCTACCCCTACGAGCACTGGGACAACCGGTACTCCCTCCTGGGTTTCATCCTCATGGCCCTGCTGTTCATCGTGGGCGGCATGGGGAACCGGTCCCTGCGGGTGGACCTGAAGAGCGTGGGGCCCTATCCCCTCATCTTCGCCGGCGCCGTGTGCCTGGCCTGGCCGGTGTCCTACTCCTCCAGCGCCTCCATGCGCTTTCTCTTCTTCCACATCACGGCCATGCTGTGTGTGGGGGTGACGGTGAGCGCCGTGGAGCGCGCCGACGACCTCAAGCGTCTGGCGGGCTTTGCCAGCCTGGCCCTCTTCGGCACCTCGGCCTACGGCGTGGTGCAGCGCATCCAGGGCGTGGAGGTCAACTACTCCTATGTGGACCCTCTCCTCAACGAGGGCATGCCCGGCCGTGTATACTCTGTCTTTGAAAACCCCAACGCCTTTGGCGAGGTGCTGGTGATGCTCCTCCCCCTGGCGGTGGCTCTGGTGCTGTGCAGCCGCTCCTGGTGGGGGAGGATCGGCGCGGTCTGCGCAGCTGCGGTAGGTGTGATTGCTCTGGGTATGACCTACAACCGGGCCAGCTGGATCGGTGCCGCCTTTGCCGCGGTTGTATTCGTGTTCCTGTGGAACCGCAAGCTCATCCCCGGCTTCCTGCTGCTGGGCCTGTGCGCCATCCCCTTCCTGCCCGACACCATCTTCAACCGAATCCTCACCATCTTCAACCTGGAGGACTCCTCCACTTCCAGCCGCTTCCCCCTGTACGCCGCGGCGCTGAAGATGATCGAGACCCGCCCCATCCGGGGCGCCGGCCTGGGCACCGACGCGGTGCGCCTGGCCATCAAGGACATGAACCTCTACCACGGCACCGCCCCCTTCGTCCACTCCCACAACCTGTACCTCCAGATCTGGCTGGAGACCGGCCTCCTGGGTGTGGTCTCCTACGTGGCGGCCATGATCTGCGGCCTCAAGTCTGCGGCCAAGGCATGCAAGCTCCGCTGCCCCCATGAGGTACGGCTCATCACCATCGGCGCCGCCGCAGCGGTGGCCGGCATCCTGGTGGACTGCCTGGCTGACTACCTGTGGAACTATCCCCGGGTCATGGTCATCTTCTGGTTCCTCTTTGCCATCCTCCTCTCCGGTGTCAAGCTGGCCCGGCGGTATGCCCAGAAGGCCGAGATGGGAGGCGCAGGTCTGTGAGGAGACGTCTGCTGGTCTCGGATATGGACCATACCCTTCTGAACGAACAATCCCAGCTCTCCAGAGAGAACCTGGAGGCCATCCGGCGCCATGTGGCCAAAGGCGGCCTCTTCACCGTAGCCACCGGACGGGCGCCGGCGGCCATCCGGGTTTTCCCCGAGCTGCTGCCCTGTATCAACCTGCCGGTGGTCACCGGAAACGGCGGTCAGGTGGTGGACCTGAGAGGGGGCGACCGTATCCTGCGCCGGTGGGTCCTCCCCAAGGAGGTGCGGCCCATCGTGAAGGAGGCCATCGAACGGTTTCCCCAAATGGGAGCCGTGGCCTACTACGGCCTGGACGGCTTCTGCTCCTTCCGGGTGACCCCCTATGTGGAGGGGCTCATCGCCAAGGAAAAGCGGCCCGCTCTGCCCACCACGGTGGATACCTCTCCCTGGCCCTGGAACAAGACCCTCATGACCCAGGACCATGAAGCCCTGCTGGAGGTCAAAGCGTGGCTGGACCCTCAGCTCCCCGGCCTGGGCCGGACGGTCTTCTCCGAGGGGACCTATCTGGAGATCCTCCCCCTGGGAGTCTCCAAGGGAGCGGCTCTGTCGGTCATCTTGGAGCTGGAGGGGATCGATCCCCAGGAGGTGGTGGCCGTGGGCGACGCCCCCAACGACAAGGAGATGCTGGAGCTGGCCGGCATCGGCGCGGCGGTGTCCAATGCCGCCCCCGAGCTGAAGGCAGTGGCCGACGCCGTGGTCTGCTCCAACGACGAGGGCGCCGTTCGGGACTGCCTGGAGCGCTGGTTTCGCTGAAGAAAATGAAAACGGACCCGCATGTCTAAACATGCGGGTCC
>NZ_CALXEE010000131.1 GCF_944387245.1 uncultured Intestinimonas sp.
TCTTCGGACACGGCGGATGTTCTCACCAATCCGAATCTCATCCTGCTTGATCTTCTGCTCCTCCATGTCCTCACCTCCTGGACTGCTTTGGGTCCATTTTTCTTTATTTTATGGAAATGAGGTGATATAATAGGACCAATATTGGTCCACTCTAAAAAAAGGAGCATTTTTATGGAGCTTGCAGTATCTCTTTTGTCAAAACTTCTGGAAAATCATCAAATGTCCGTGAGCTTTCCTCAACTTGATCTGACTGCGCCGGAGATGTTGGAATCCGCCAGTTACCAAGCCCTTCGCCAGATACATGAAATCCTGCTGGATGACACCTTATCTGACCCGGAGTGTTTTCATAAAATAGAGCACATTGTCGGTGTATTTGAGCATTTGGGGGCAGATTGCGGCAATCGTCATGATTTTTGATTTGGCGCTTGCCTGCTTCTCGCTTTTCCCTGGACATTTCTTTGGTCTTTCGATATAATGTCTCTCGATATTGGAACAAACAATGGGAAAAGAGGCACAGTTTATGACCGAGATGATCCTGCTCAAGCAGGGGGAGATGGTCCTGAAGGGGACCAACCGATACACCTTTGAAGACAAGATGCGGGCCAACATCGCCCGGCGGCTGAAGCACCTGGGCAAATTCAAGGTCTACACCCGTCAGTCCACCACCTACGTGGAGCCCCAGAGCGAGGACTGCGACATGGACGCCGCCTACGAGGCCATGAAGCACGTCTTCGGCGTGGTGGGACTCAGCCGGGCCAAGGCCTGCGAAAAGACCAAGGAGGCCATGCTGGAGACCGCCAAGAGCTACCTGGGGGACCAGCTCTCCAGGGCCAAGACCTTCAAGGTGGAGTCCAAGCGGGCCGACAAGACCTTCCCCATGACCTCCATCGCCCTGAGCCAGTGGGTGGGCGGGGAGCTGGACGACCTCTACCCCAACCTCACCGTGGACGTCCACAACCCTGAGCTCACCGTCCACCTGGAGGTCCGGGACTACGCCGCCTTCGTCCATGCCGACCCGGAGCCCGGCGCCGGCGGCCTCCCCGTGGGCACCAGCGGCCGTGCCCTGAGCATGCTCAGCGGCGGCATCGACTCCCCCGTGGCCTCCTGGATGATGGCCAAGCGGGGCGTGGCCCTGGAGATGATCCACTTCTACTCCTACCCCTACACCTCCCCCGAGGCCAAGCAGAAGGTGCTGGACCTGGCAAAGCTCCTCACCCCCTGGACCGGGCGGCTCACCGTCCACGTGGTACCCTTCACCCACATCCAGGAGGAGCTGCGCCGCTCCTGCCCCGAGGACTACTTCACCCTCCTCATGCGCCGGTTCATGATGCGCATCGCCGAGGGGGTGGCCCACCGCACCGGCTGCCACGCCATCATCACCGGCGAGTCCCTGGGCCAGGTGGCCTCCCAGACCATGGACGCCATGGCCGTCACCGGCGCCGTCACCGACCTGCCCGTCTTCCGTCCCCTGGTGGGCATGGACAAGGAGGAGGTGGTGCGCCTTTCCCGCAAGATCGGCACCTTTGAGACCTCCATTCTGCCCTACGAGGACTGCTGCACCGTCTTTACCCCCCGCCACCCCCGGACCCGGCCCCGCCTGGAGAACGTGGAGGCCATCGAGGCCCCCCTGGACATCGACGGCCTGGTGAAGGAGGCCCTGGAGGGCATCGAGCGGGTCCAGCTGGGCTGACACCCGTCCACAGCATCGCACTGTTTGTGGGACGCGGCTTCCCAGACGCGCCCACGGTACCAGGTTGTTGTGGGGCGCGACGACCTCGGCGCGCCAAACCACGCCCCTCCCTCCGTCATTCTAAGGCAGAGTCGACGAATCCGCATCTTCATCCCCGGACGCCCCCTCATCCGCCCCAGTGTGCGCACTGGGGCACCTTCCCCCCTGGGGGGGAAGGTTTTGCGGGCGGCCAACCCAAGTTTGCGCAGTGTGCGCTCCCCACCCATCCCATGAAAAAAGAGGTCTTTACCATGTCCTATACCGCCGAGCTCATCGCCGTCGGCACTGAGCTTTTGCTGGGCAACATCGCCAACACCGATGCCCAGATGATCTCCCAGGGCCTGTCCGCCATGGGTATCAACGTCTACTACCACACCGTGGTGGGGGATAACCCTGACCGGCTCCGCGCCGCCGTGGACATCGCCAAGGGCCGGGCCGACATCATCATCACCACCGGCGGCCTGGGGCCCACCTGCGACGACCTCACCAAGCAGACTCTGGCCGCCGCCTTCGGCCTGCCCCTGGTCTTTCACCAGCCCTCCGCCGACCGCATCGCCGACTACTTCCGCCGGCTCCACCCCGACCGGCCCATGACGGAGAACAACCTCCAGCAGGCCATGCTCCCCCAGGGCTGCACCGTCTTTGACAACGACTGGGGCACCGCTCCCGGCTGCGCCTTTGAATCCGGCGGCGTCCGGGTACTCATGCTCCCCGGTCCTCCCCGGGAGTGCCGGGCCATGTTCGAGCACCGGGCCCTCCCCTACCTCCAGTCCCTCTCCGACGGGGTCATCCTCTCCCGCACCCTGAAGCTCTTCGGCATCGGAGAGTCCGCCATGGAGGCCCGGCTCCGGGAGCGCATGAACGCCATGACCAACCCCACCCTGGCCCCTTACGCCAAGGAGGGGGAGTGCGAGCTGCGCATCACCGCCCACGCCCCCAACAAGGAGACCGCTTACGCTCTCATCGCCCCGGTGGAGGCCGACATCCGGGCCCTCTTCGGCCCCCTGGTCTACGGCGCCGACGTGAAGAACCTGGAGTCCGCCGTCCTCCAGCTCCTGAAGGACAAGGGCCTCACCTTCGGCACCGCCGAGAGCTGCACCGGCGGCCTGGTGGCCAAGCGCATCACCGACCTGCCCGGCGCCTCCTCCGTCCTCATGGGCGGCGTGGTGAGCTACACCGACGCCGTCAAGCACAATGTGCTGGGGGTGCCCCAGGACCTGCTGGACCGGTACGGCGCTGTCTCCGCCCAGGTGGCCCAGGCCATGGCCCAGGGCGCCCGGCGGGTGCTGGGCTGCGACCTGGCCGTCTCCACCACCGGGGTGGCCGGCCCCGACCGCGACGACCGGGGCAATCCGGTGGGTCTCGTCTATGTGGCCCTGGCGGGGCCCGACTTCTGCTACGTGAAGGAGCTCCGCCTGGGGGCCTCCGGCCGGGCGGGCATCCGCAACCGCTCCGCCCACCACGCCTTCGACCTGGTCCGCCGCTACCTCACCGGTCTCCCCCTGGAATAACAAAAAAAGACAGAAGGTCCCGAAACAGCACGCTGTTTCGGGACCTTCTTGTTTTTGATTGGGTCGGCCTCAGCTGGTGCTCTGGGCCTCCACCAGGCGGGTGGAGCAGCACTGCTCCCGGAGCCTGGGCTTTTCGATCTTGCCGGTGGCGTTGCGGGGGACGGGGGCGAAGATGATCTTCCGGGGG
>NZ_CALXEE010000132.1 GCF_944387245.1 uncultured Intestinimonas sp.
AAAAAGCTCCGGATCGTTGAAATCCGGAGCTTTTTGTTATGTTCCCTTGTGGTGCGTGTCCAAGTCGTCATCCGCTTGTTTCTGCTCCAGGCGGTGATCCGGGAGCACGGCGTTGACACCAAAGGCAATGGCCACCCCCACCACCGTCTCGATGATCCGTGCGGCAGCATAAAAGTACCGTTCCACACCTGTCATATCGTTGATGAGAATGACACAGGGAACGATGCAGGCCATCCCGCAGGCAGTGGGCCGCTGAATGAGCAGACACACCCAAATTCCGGCCACACAGACCAGTCCCAAAATGACGGTCTTGACGAGAGGCTGCCGGGCGATCTCCCCCAGAGACAGGGCCAGCACACCTAAGGCGCCGCCTACAGCCACCCCGATGAATCGGGATATCCCCTGCTGCATGGTCTGTCCCAGGGAGCTCTGCATACACACCACACAGGCAATACAGGCGTACATAGGGCCAATCTGCCCCAGAATACCGCCTAGTTCCGTACGGTAGAGGAGCCCAAAGGGCACAAAGACCAGGTAGGAGAGCATAACGGCCACCGCCGTTTTGACGGTGCGCATCCCCACGCCGGGGAGTTTCATGGTGCGGTCCTCCTTAGAACGGCAGGTTGAGGCCTCCGGTAATCTGGCCCATGGCGGAGGCCGCATCAGAGGAAGCGGCACGCATAGCCTCGTTCACCGCCGCCACGATGAGGTCCTGGAGCATCTCCACGTCGTCGGGGTCCACGGCCTCGGGGTCAATGGTGATGGCCTTGAGTTCATGTTTGCCACTCACCGTGGCGGAGACCACACCGCCGCCGGCCTGGGCAGTGTACTCCTTGTTCTCCAGCTCAGCCTGCATTCTCTGCATGTCCTGCTGCATCTTCTGGGCCTGCTTGATCATATTCATGTTGATGCCGCCACCCATGCCGCCCATGCCGCGGCTGCCGAATCCCTTTGCCATTGTTCGTCACTCCTTGATGGTAATGTTATCAAACCGCCGGCCCATGGCCAGCAGATCGTCCAGATTGTCGTGGGCGGACACAGCCGCACCGGCGGGGGCCTTCCCCACCTTGACCTGCACCCGCACCGCCTCGCCCAGTTTGGACTGGGCTAAGGCACGGATTGCCTCCAGTACCGCCGGACGACTCACCACACCCTTCACCAGCTCGTCGTCCACCCACAGGGTGAGGACGCCGAACTCCAGATGGCCCTGGACCATGCTGGGATTTCCCAGGAAAGGCCAGGCATTCCGGGGCACCTTGTCCCTTAGGGCCGGGGCCAGAGCCTGCCAGAAGCGGCCGTCGTCGGCCGGTCCCGCCGCCGTGGGGGCGGAGGCCGCCACCATCTGTACCGGGGCGTTCTGTGCCTGGGTCTTTGCCGGGGCGGCGGGGGGCTCAGCCGCCCCGGAGACCACCTCAGCCGGAGCCGCCAAGGTTGCCGCCGCCGGGGCCCGGACAGGGGGCTCCTCCTCTGTCTCGCTGACAGGAGTTTCTCCTTGCGTATGACTGGTATCCAGCGTTTTCCCCGGATTTTCGCTCTCATTTTTCTGTAATGCGGAAGTACTTTGCACCTGAACCACAGGCACACCGGTGGAGAGCTGCTGCTCCACCCGGTCCAGTCGGGCGGAGAGGGCCTGGACGCTCTCGTCCAGCCGCTCGTCGCACAGCCGCAGCAGGCACAGCTCGGCGTCGGTACGCCGGTTGCTGCTCCGGGGCAAATCGGCCAGCACACCCTGGAGCACCGTCAGCATCCACACCAGCCGGGGGGCAGTGAAGTGCTCAGAGAGCCCCCGCATAGTGGTCTCATCCCAGTTGCCGCTGAGGAGGGCGCTGCCGGACCGGGGGGCCGTCTTTCGGATGAGCAGGTCTCGGGTCAGGGCGGACAACTCCCCCAGCACCGTGGATACATCTTTACCGCCGCTATACAGTCGGGCCAGGTCCTCCAAGGCTCCCTGAGTATCCCGCTTAGCCACCATGCCCATGAGCTTTGCAGATTCCAGATTGCCCGCCAGACCTAGGGCATCCAGGATGCGTCCCTCATCCACCGGACCGTCGGTGCCGGCACATTGGTCCAATAGAGATAGAGCGTCCCGCAGGCCGCCGTCGGCCAACCTGGCCAGCAATGATGCCCCTTCGGTGGTTAGCTGGATCCCCTCCTGCTCCGCCACATAGCGGAGGCGGGCAGCGATGTCGCCGGGCAGGATGCGCTGGAAGGAGAACTGCTGGCAACGGGATTTGATGGTGGCTGGGACCTTATGGAGCTCGGTGGTGGCCAGAATGAACATGAGGTGCTCCGGAGGCTCCTCCAGGATCTTCAGCAGGGCGTTGAAGGCAGCGGTGGAGAGCATGTGGACCTCGTCCACGATGTAGACCCGCTTACGGACAGCAGCGGGTGTGTAGACGGCCTCGTCCCGAAGGGCGCGGACCTGGTCTACACCGTTGTTAGAGGCGGCATCCAGCTCCAGCACATCCAGGATGGAGCCGTTTTCAATACCCCGACAGGCATCGCACTGGTTGCAGGGGTTTCCGTCCACGGGGTGTTCGCAGTTGACAGCCCTGGCCAGAATCTTGGCACAGGTGGTTTTGCCGGTACCCCGGGTGCCGGTGAACAAGTACGCATGGGAGAGGCGACCGGTGTCCACCTGCCGCTTGAGCGTCTCGGTGATGTGTGTCTGGCCTACCACATCGTCAAAGGTGCGAGGCCGCCACTTCCGGTAGAGCGCCTGATACAACGTCCATCCCTCCCAAAACAGCAAGAGAGGGACGCGGTTGCGCCGTGCCCCTCCCTCTCTTATCCGACTTCTTCCGACGCAGAACAAGACCGCACACCGGTCTTTGAATACTACGCTATGTCCGTAACCCAGGCAGCCAGCTCAAGAACGGCAACCCTGCGGCACACGGAAGGATCCGCTTAATGCTGCTCGGTTCCCCGCCTGACATGGTTCACGGGTTTCCGTTGCGCAGGACCAATCTATCATCGCCGCTTACCTGAGGCAGACGACACATCGCAGCTCCGGGGACCGGGATTCATCCCTGCTGTAGCGGGTTGCAGGTACAGGGCACCGCTATCTCCCCAACTAGTGCGGCCTTGCTCCACGCCGGACCACCACTAGGTCCGGTAAAGCCGGTATAGGGTATTGTACTACACTTTCCGCGATTTATCAATCCCGTTTTTTTGCTTTATAAAAAAGGCTTTACAAAACTTAGAAATATGTTATAATATTATCCGTTGACTCGGCATGATAGGGCATTCTACTATCATTCATCTCCTTCGCAATATTTTATTGGCATAACTTTTTTGTCTAAAAGATTTTGTTTGGGCCTGTAGCGCAGTTGGGAGCGCAAAGGGTTCGGTTTTCTGCCTCATCTATAATTTCATATTGCTTTATTCTTCTGTTCCGCTTTTGGAAC
>NZ_CALXEE010000133.1 GCF_944387245.1 uncultured Intestinimonas sp.
CAGGACTGGCTCCTCATGTTCAAGAACGAGACCCACAACCACCCCACCGAGATCGAGCCCTTCGGCGGCGCGGCCACCTGTATCGGCGGCGCCATCCGTGACCCCCTGTCCGGCCGGTCCTATGTCTACCAGGCCATGCGAGTCACCGGCTGCGGCGACCCCCGCACGCCCCTGAGCGAGACCCTGGAGGGCAAGCTGCCCCAGCGGAAGCTGTGCACCACCGCCGCGGCGGGCTACTCCTCCTACGGCAACCAGATCGGTCTGGCTACCGGCCTGGTCAGCGAGATCTACCACCCCGGCTACGTGGCCAAGCACCTGGAGGTGGGCGCCGTGGTGGGCGCCGCCCCGGCCTCCAACGTGGTCCGGGAGCGCCCCGCCCCCGGCGACAAGGTCATCCTCCTGGGCGGCCGCACCGGCCGGGACGGCATCGGCGGCGCTACCGGCTCCTCCAAGAGCCACGACCTCAAGAGCCTGGACACCATGGCCTCCGAGGTCCAGAAGGGCAACGCCCCCGAGGAGCGCAAGCTCCAGCGCCTCTTCCGCAACCCTGAGGTCACCCGCCTCATCAAGCGGTGCAACGACTTCGGCGCCGGCGGCGTCAGCGTGGCCGTGGGCGAGCTGGCCGACGGCCTGGACATCGATCTGGACGCCGTGCGGAAGAAGTATGACGGCCTGGACGGCACGGAGCTGGCCATCTCCGAGAGCCAGGAGCGCATGGCCGTGGTGGTGGCCGAGGGCGACGTGGAGACCTTCATCGCCGCCGCCAGCGCCGAGAACCTGGAGGCCTACGTCGTGGCCACCGTCACCGAGTCCCCCCGGATGGTCATGCACTGGAACGGCGCCGTCATCGCCGACCTGTCCCGGGAGTTCCTCTCCTCCAACGGCGCCGACAAGCACACCACCGTGGTGGTCCCCCCGGCAGAGATGGGTCTGCCCTTCGCCGGCGCGGGCCTTCGGGAGCTGTGCTCCGACCTGAACCTGGGGCTCCAGCGGGGCCTTGGGGAGCGCTTTGACGGCACCATCGGCGCCGCCTCGGTGCTCATGCCCTTCGGCGGCAAGACCCAGACTACCCCCACCCAGGCCATGGCCGCCCTGCTGCCCGTGGACCCTGGCCACGAGACCGACACCTGCTCCGTCATGGCCTGGGGCTTCCGCCCCCGGTGGATGGAGAAAGACCCCTTCCACGGCGCCGGCGTGTCGGTCATCGACTCGGTGGCCAAGCTGGTGGCCGCCGGCTGCGACCCCGCCAAGGCCTACCTCTCCTTCCAGGAGTACTTTGAGAAGCTGCGCAATGACCCCGTCCGGTGGGGCAAGCCCTTCGCCGCCCTGCTGGGCGCCTTCACCGCCCAGATCGGCCTGGGCGTGGCCGCCATCGGCGGCAAGGACTCCATGTCCGGCTCCTTCCTGGGCCTGGACGTGCCCCCCACCCTCATCTCCTTCGCCATCGCCCCGGAGAAGGCCCAGAACGTCATCACCCCTGAGTTCAAGGCGGCCGGCCACCCGGTCTACCTCTTCCAGCCCAAGTTCAGCGGCGACTACGGCGACCTGAAGGCCCTGTGGATGGACTTCCACAAGCTGTGCCTGGCCGGTCACGTAAAGGCCGCCTGGGCGGTCACCGCCGGCGGCAGCGCCGAGGCCGTCATCAAGATGTCCTTCGGCAACCGCATCGGCTTCACCTCCGACGCCCGCCTGGAGCGGGACCCCTTCTGGATCACCACCCCCGGCGCCATTGTGGCCGAGTGCGACGGCCCCGTACCCGGCGCCACCCTGCTGGGCTACACCTCCAATGAGCCCATCGTCTCTCTGCCCAACGATTCCGCCCCCATCGACGAGCTGCTCGCCGTCTCCGAGGACGTGCTGGAGAACATCTACCCCACCCGCACCGACGCCGCCGGCGACGTGCCCACCATCAGCTGCGCCGAGCCCTCCCCCGCCGTGTGCCGCCACAAGACCGCCCGGCCCAAGGCCGTCATCCCCGTCTTCCCCGGCACCAACTGCGAGTACGACACCGCCCGGGCCTGCCTCCGGGCCGGCATCGAGCCGGAGATCGTGGTGGTGCGCAACCTCAATTCCGACCTCCTGTCCCAGTCGGCCCAGGCCCTGGAGCAGGCCATCCAGAGCGCCCAGATGATCGTCCTTCCCGGCGGCTTCTCCGGCGGCGACGAGCCCGACGGCTCGGCCAAGTTCATCTGCTCCTTCTTCCGGAACCCCCGGCTCACCGACGCCGTCCACCACCTGCTCAAAAACCGGGACGGCCTGATGCTGGGCATCTGCAACGGCTTCCAGGCCCTCATCAAGCTGGGACTGGTGCCCTACGGCGAGATCCGTCCCTCCATGGACGACAAGTGCGCCACCCTCACCTTCAACGACATCGGCCGCCACCAGAGCCGGTACGTCACCACCCGGGTGGCCAGCGTCCGCTCCCCCTGGATGCTCAAGAGCCAGGTGGGCGACCTCCACGCCATCCCCATCTCCCACGGCGAGGGCAAGTTCGTGGCCCCCCAGCCCCTGCTGGACCGGCTCATCGCCAATGGCCAGGTGGCCACCCAGTATGTGGACCTCTCCGGCGAGCCCTCCATGGACATCTCCGCCAACCCCAACGGCTCTCTCTGCGCCATCGAGGGCATCTTCTCCCCCGACGGCCGGGTTTTTGGCAAGATGGGCCACTCCGAGCGCCGTGGCGAGCACCTGGCCAAGAACATCCCCGGCGACAAGTTCCAGCCCATCTTCGAGAGCGGCGCCGCCTACTTCGCGTAAAAGGTATCGCCTATGGATACAGTACTTACCCCCTCCGAGGCCCTGAAGGCCCTGGAGGACTGCTACGACGCCCTCCTGGAGGAGCTGCCGGCGGCCAGGCGGTCGGAGGACCCCAAGGGCATTCTGGCCAGCATGTTCTCCGGCCACAGCTACCACCCCGGCCTGGACGCCCTGATGGCCCGCTACCTCCCCCTCCTGAACGGCCACGTGGAGACCCTGGTCCTGGCCGTCCAGGCCCGTCCCGGCCCCGAGGCCCAGGCGGCCGCCCTCCGGGGCCTGGAGCGGCTCCTCTTCTACCCCAGGCCGGCCACCATGCCGGAGACCTACACCCTGCTGGCCCTGGAGGGCTGCGGCCTGCCCCTGCCCCCCCTCCTCTCTCCCGGTGACCGGCTGGATCTGGCCCAGCGGTACGGCAAGCAGACCCCGCCCCGGCAGATGATGCCCAACCAGAAAAAGCTCTGGAAGGCCCTCTCGGCCCGCTGACCACACCACCGC
>NZ_CALXEE010000134.1 GCF_944387245.1 uncultured Intestinimonas sp.
TCTCAGTACCCCTCGCCCTGCTGGCCCTTCACCAGCTTCACGATCCGGGAGGTGCCAAGGCGGTCGGCGCCCAGGGCCAGGAAGTCCTCGGCGTCCTTCAGGCTGGTGATGCCGCCGGCAGCCTTGACCTTCACGCCGGGACCCACATGCTTCACCATGAGGGCTACGTCCTCCCGGGTGGCGCCGCCGGTGGAGAAGCCGGTGGAGGTCTTGATGTAGTCGGCGCCAGAGGCGGTGACAATCTCGCACATCTTGATCTTCTCCTCCTCTGTGAGGAGGCAGGCCTCCACGATGACCTTGAGAATGCGGCCCTGGCAGCTCTCCTTGATGGCCTTGATCTCGGTGAGGAGGTCATCCCACTTCTGATCCTTCACCCAGCCGATATTGATGACCATGTCGATCTCGTCGGCGCCGTTGCGAATGGCGTCCTCGGTCTCAAAGACCTTCACAGCCGTGGTGGAATAGCCGTTGGGGAAACCGATCACAGTGCAGATCTTCAGGTCATTGCCCACATACTCGGCGGCCTGACGCACATAGGCGGCGGGAATACACACAGAAGCGCACTCATATTTACGGCCGTCGTCACAGATCTCCTTGATCTGTGCCCAGGTAGACTCCTGCTTCAGGAGGGTGTGGTCACAGTGCTTCAGGATCTCCTTTACGTCCATAGATAACATCCTTTCTCGACTTGATGGCTTATTTCACTTCGATGAGCTCGTAGGAGCGGGTACCCAGACCGATCTTCTCGGCGTGCTCCAGGCAGGAGCGCCAGTTGGTCTCGGGGAAGTTATTGCAGAAGTGGTCGTGGTGGTCCTCACAGCCCTCGGTGTGGAGGTACTGGTCCAGACGGCTGCCGGGCATGACGGGCTGACGCAGGCAGGCGTCGGCGCAGGCCTGATCCAGCGCCACCGCGTCAAAGGAGGCAAACATACCCACATCGGGGATGATGGGGACGTCGTTCTCAGCGTGGCAGTCGCAGAAGGGGGAAACGTCCATGACCAGACTGATGTGGAACTGGGGGCGGCCGTCCACCACGCCCTTGGCGTACTCGGCCATCTTCCGGTTCAGGTCGTCGTTGGCGCTGGAGTTCCGGTTGACGATGGCGTCGAAGTTACAGGCACCCAGGCAGCGGCCGCAGCCCACGCACTTGTTCTGGTCGATGAAGGCCTTCCGGTCCTCGCCGTAGGAGATGGCGTCCTGGCCGCACTGCTTGGCGCACTGACGGCAGCCCACGCACTTCTTCTGGCGGACCTCCGGCTTACCGGAGTTGTGCTGCTCCATCTTGCCCCGGCGGGAGCCACAGCCCATGCCGATGTTCTTGATGGCGCCGCCGAAGCCGGTGGCCTCGTGGCCCTTGAAGTGAGTCAGGCTGATAAAGACGTCGGCGTCCATCACCGCCCGGCCGATCTTGGCGGTCTGGATATACTCAGCCCCCTCCACGGGCACCTCCACATCGTCGGTCCCCTTGAGGCCGTCGCCGATGATGATCTGACAGCCGGTGGAGAAGGGCGAAAAGCCGTTTTCATAGGCGGCGTCCATGTGCTCCAGGGCGTTCTTCCGGCGGCCTACGTAGAGGGTGTTACAGTCGGTGAGAAAGGGCACGCCCCCCATGGATTTGACCACGTCGGCCACCACCTTGGCGTAGTTGGGCCGGAGGAAGGAGAGGTTGCCCGGCTCGCCAAAGTGGATCTTGATGGCCACCAGCTTCTTCTCCATGTCAATGTCGCCCATGCCGGCGGTGCGGATGAGCTTTTCCAGCTTCTTCAGCAGATTGGTGCCAATGGGAGCTCTCAGATCAGAAAAATATACCTTTGCCTGTTCCATATCGTCATTCCTCTCGTTTTCTTTCACATCAAATGGCATAGTAGGCCGCCTTGCCCTCCACCGTCTCCCGGCGGAGCTGGCCAAGGACGATCAGGTGGTCCAGGTGGGACATGCACTCGCCCACGGCGAACCACTTCTGTGCTACCGGGAAGTCCGCCCAGGAGCTGGCCCGAATCTTCCAGGTCATGTGGCCGGCCAGCTCATAGGCCCCCCGTCCCGGATGGGCCTTTACCACGTTTAGCGCCTCCTCCAGCCGCCTCTGATGGTGGCAAAGGAGTTCGTCCACCCGCGTCTTCAGGTCCCCGCTCTTCCGGTGGCCGGGCAGGGTGAGCTCCGGGTCGTAGGCGCGGATCTTTTTCAGGCTCTCCAGATAGGCCCCCAGGGCATCCGCCATGGCAGGCCAGAACGTGATATTGGGGGTGATATCGAAGAGCACATGGTCCCCGGTGAAGAGGATGCCACGCTCCGGCAGCCAATAGCACATCTGCCCCGGCGTATGGCCGGGCATGAGCAGGCACTGGATGCGGCACCCTCCCCTCTCCAGAATCTGACCGTCGGCCAGGCCCTGATAGTGCCCACCGGACGGCGGCGCCATGGACCGGGCCGGGTTGGTCTCGCTCATCCGGGCCAGCAGATGCCGCGGAAAGCCCTCCGTTCGGAAACGCTCGTTCATGCGCTCCCAGTGTTTTTCCCCATAGGTCCGATCATCCAGATGGGGACGGTCCACCTCACTCATATAGATGGTCCGCTCCCCCGCGGCCTCCGGCGCCAGGCCGGAATGATCGGAGTGGAGGTGGGTGAGCAGAACCTCTGTCTCCCCACGGCGGATGCCGAGCTCCCTCAGTCCGGTAAAGAGCGCCTCCCGGCAGGCCGGCTGACGGAACCCGGTGTCGATGAGCAGATTCCCGTCCTCACCCTTCAGGAGGTAGGCGTTGAGTTCCTTGAGCGGGTTGCCCACCAGGGGCACCGGGATCCGGTAGATCCCGGCCGCGATCTCTTCTGGCATAGCGGTGCCTCCTACCATATTGTGATGTTGATACGTATAAACATATCACATTCGGAGAAAATTGACAATCGCATTTTCCCGGCGGCAACGAAAGGCGCCCGCTCCGATGAGCGGGCGCCTC
>NZ_CALXEE010000135.1 GCF_944387245.1 uncultured Intestinimonas sp.
AAACCGGCCGTGGGAAGGTCCCACGGCCGGTTTTGTATCCTGTATCCCGATTTTGAGCGAAGGGTCAGTCCAGCTCCACCGACACCTCGCCCTGCTCGTCCCGGGTGAGCTTATAGAGCCCCATGGACGGCTCGGCGGTCCGGGTGGAGAAGGTATCGAACCGGGGCGTCATGGCCCGGGTGGATATGGCCGCCGTGGTCTCCGGCTGCGCCCCGGAGACGCTCTGGGCCGGGGCCTGCCGCTCCAGACGGTCGATCCGTCCCCCCGGCGTCTCCGTCCGGGGCTCCCGCTCCTCCTCGGACCGGATCCGGTCATCCTCCGCCTGCCGGAGCTGGACCTCCATATGCCGGAGCCGCAGCTCAATGGTGGCCTCGTCCTGACCGCTCTGCCGGCTCGCACCGCCACCCATGTCTCCGATCACCATGGCAGTTCACCTCTGTTTTTCCTTTGAGATGGAACTAGTCTACACCGCAGGCCTAACATTTTCTATGGCGATTTTACAAATAAAATCTAAACTTTTTGGAACAGTGCCCTCACAGTTCCACGCCGGGGAAGAGCTTGCGGAAGGGGAGGGGCAGGGGAGCCTTCAGGGTGAGATCCTTCTTGCTGCGGGGGTCGGTGAGGACCAGCACGTCGGCGTGGAGGGCCAGCCGCCCCATGGGGTCGGTCTGGGCGCCATACTGCCGGTCGCCGGCGATGGGGCAGCCCAGGTCCTGCATGTGGACCCGGATCTGATTTTTCCGGCCGGTGTCGATCTCCACCGCCGCCAGGGTGTAGCCCCGGTTTTCCGCCACCGCCCGGTAGCGGGTCACCGCCTCCTTGGCCGCCCGCCCCTTGGGGCCGGAGTAGACCAGGTGGGTGGCCGTCTCGTGGAGCCAGGAGCGCACCGTGCCCTCTGCCTGGGGGAGGGCGCCCTCCACGGCCGCCACATAGCCCCGCTTTTTTACTAACTTTTCCCAGTTGTCCTGGAGGGCGTGCTTGAGCTTCTCATCCTTGGCAAAGACCAGCACCCCGGAGGTGTCACGGTCCAGCCGGTGGACGATGAAGATGCGTTTGCCCGGCTCCCGGGCCTTCATATACTCGGAGACCGCCCGGTAGGCGGTGCGGCGGCGCTCCCGCTCGTTGCCCATGGAGAGGAGTCCGGCGGGCTTGTCCACGGCGATGAGCCCGGCGTCCTCATAGAGGATGGGGAAGGGGAGCTCGGCAGCGCCGGCGGCGCTCTTGGGCAGCAGCTCCACCGTCTGGCCGGGGGTCAGGGGGGTGTCGAACCGGGTGACCACCTTGCCGTCCACCATCACCTGCCGCCGGGACAGCAGACCCTTCACCGTGTTCCGGGACTTGTCCTTCACCCGGAGGAGCAGGAAGGGGAGGAGGGTGGTCTCCTCCTCCACCGTCAAAAGCCGTCTCTCGTCCATGAGGGACCTCCTTTTTTCTTTTTCTCGATTGTTTTATTATAACACTAAAATGCCCAGGTGTTCCAGCAGGATCTTGCAGCCCATGAGGATGAGCACGACGCCGCCGAAGCGCTCGGCGGGGGCCTTCCACCGGTCGCCGAAGAAGCCGCCCACCCACACGCCGATGGCGGAGAGGATCAGGGTGGTGACCCCGATGAAGCCCACGGCGGGTCCGATGTCCACGCTGAGGAAAGCGAAGGTGACGCCGATGGCCAGGGCGTCAATGCTGGTGGCCACCGCCAGGGGGAGCATGGCGGCGGGGGAGAAGGAGGCGGAGACCTCCTCCTCCTCGTCCCCGAAGGACTCCCGGACCATGTTGCCGCCGATGATGCAGAGGAGCACGAAGGCGATCCAGTGGTCCACGGTGGTGATGAGGGCCTGGAACCGGGTGCCCAGGAGCCAGCCGAAGGCGGGCATGAGGGCCTGGAAGCCGCCGAACCACACCCCGCAGGTGAGGGCATGGCGGGGGGACACCCGGCCCACCGACAATCCCTTGCAGATGGACACGGCGAAGGCGTCCATACTCAGGCCCACCGCGATGATAAACAGTTCCCACAAGCTCATGATGACATTCCTCCCTGATACTGGTCCGGCAGATGGGTCCTGGGACAGGGTATGCGTCGGGGCGCAAAAAAAGAGACCCATCTGCCGAAAGCAGATAAGTCTCGTCATTGAAAACAAAGCCAGGAGCGCGCCGCTCCAGCATGTTGGCTCCGTTACGCGGTGGCCGCGCCGACTACTCCCTTATGCTTGAAAAGTATGGTAACATGAACTTTTACCCCTGTCAAGCAAAATCCGGGCAGGCCAGCACAAACGGGGCCTGGCAGGCGCCGCCCCGGGCCTGGGAGGGCTCTTGGGCCCAATTCTCCGCCCGGCTCGCCTGGGTCCACACCCCCAGAAACAGCAGCGCCGCCGCGGCCACGGCCACCAGTCCCACCGCCGGCAGGGGGGATCTCGTTCTCTTTTCTGTCATGGAGCGCCCTCCCATCTCCTCCGCTCCGGCGGAGGTCCTTCTGTAGGGTATATCGATTGGGAGGGCCCTTTTGTGACAGGTGGAGAAAATTTTTTTACCGCAGCGACCCAGCGCACCAGTGAATTGTCAAACTAAGTGCAACAGGAATTGAGCTCGAAGTCCCATAATTCCTGAGCAGAATGGAAGTT
>NZ_CALXEE010000136.1 GCF_944387245.1 uncultured Intestinimonas sp.
GCGCCGTTGCGGATCTTGAAGCACTTCATGTCCTGGCCGCCGATGTCGATGATGAAGTCCACGTCGGGGTTGAAGTGGGCAGCGGCGTTGTAGTGGGCCACCGTTTCCACCAGGCCCAGGTCACAGCCAAACGCGTTCTTGACCAGATCCTCGCCGTAGCCGGTGACGGCGGCGCCTTTGATGGTAATGCGGTCGCCGCAGAGCTTGTAGATCTCCTTGAGCTGCTCCAGCACCACCGCCACGGGATTGCCCAGGTTGGAGTGGTAGTAGGTGTAGAGGAGGCCGCCGTCGGGGGCGATGAGGCACATCTTGGTGGTGGTGGAGCCGGCGTCGATGCCCAGCCAGGCATCGCCGGTGTAGGTGCTCACGTCCACCTCGGGGGGATGGTTGGCGTTGTGGCGGACGGTGAAGTCCTCATACTGCTCGGGGCCGTCAAAGAGGGGGAGGAGGGTGTCCATGGTGTTTTTGGCCTCCACGGACTCCTCCAGCAGCTTAAGGGCCTCGTCAAAGGGGCGCTCCACATAGTCGGTGGAGCACAGGGCGGCGCCCATGGCGGCAAAGCAGTCGCCGTCGGCGGGGAAGATGGCGTGCTCCTCGTCCAGCTTCAGGGTCTCCACGAAGCGCTGCCGCAGGCCCATGAGGAAGTGGAGGGGGCCGCCCAGGAAGACGATCTTGCCCTTGAGCTCACGGCCCTGGGTGAGGCCGGCCACGGTCTGGTCCACCACGGCCTGGAAGATGGAGGCGGCCACGTCCTCCTTCCGCCCGCCCTGGTTGAGGATGGGCTGGATGTCGCTCTTGGCAAAGACACCGCAGCGGGAGGCGATGGGGTAGATCTTCTCGTGCTTGAGGGAGAGGGCATCCAGCTCGTCGATGGTGACGTTGAGCAGGGAGGCCATCTGGTCGATGAAGGCGCCGGTGCCGCCGGCGCAGGAGCCGTTCATGCGCTCCTCCAGAGCACCGCCGAAGAAGATGATCTTGGCGTCCTCGCCGCCCAGCTCGATGACGGCGTCGGTGCCGGGGATGTAGGTGTTGACGGAGGCGGCGGTGGCGTAGACCTCCTGGACGAAGTCGATGCCGGCGGCCTTGGCCACGCCCAGTCCGGCGGAGCCGGTGATGACCAGCTTTACGTCCTTTCCGGTCAGCTTGTCCTGGATGGAGTGGAGGGTCTCGCAGGCCCGCTCCCGGGCTTTGGAATAGTGCCGCTCATAGGAGCGGAACAGGAGTTTGTTGTCCTCATCCAGCACCACGACCTTGACGGTGGTGGAGCCGATGTCGATGCCGATGCGAAGGCTCATAGGTTCACCTCATAGCCCCGGAACCCACCGGGGGCGTATTTTTTCGTACCCTATATACTATAACAAATCGACAGATTTTACAACTGATAAATCTGTAAAGAAAATACCACAAAACCTAGTGGATTTCAATGGTATTTTGACGGAAAGAATTGGATGATTTTTGAAAACGGTTCAAGACCGAGATTTTAAACAATCTTAATCCTTATCTTCTCTTGGTTTAAGAAAACTGGACTACAATAGAGCTGAAAACAGAGAAAGGAAGGATGGCCATGCGGGCGATCACAGATGGAAGAATGGAAAAAGGGCCGTGGGAGATCCGGGAGGAGCCGGTCTCTCAGCACCGGCGGTGGCCGGTGTGGCTTGTCGTGCTGGCTTTATGCGGGGCGCCCATCGCCATCCCCCTGGCGGTGGGGGGCGTCGCCTTGGCCGGAGGTCTGCTGCTGTGCCTTTTGACCCTCATCGCCGGCGCCGGGGTGGCCGGTGTGCTGAGCGTGGGAGCGGGAGCGGTGGCCTCGGTGGTAGGCTTTGCCGGGCTCTTTGTCCACGGCCTGGGTTGGGGGCTCCACTATGTGGTGGGCGGTGTAGTGTCCTCTCTCTTTGGACTTATCATGCTGGCTCTCTTCGCTGGGGGTATGTTCCTGTGCTACCGGGCGGTTGTGTGGCTCCTCCGGCGGCGGGACTCTGTGATGTAATAGGCACAAAGCATGTTGAACGACAGCACCAAATGGGCTATACTGGTGTTACCAGATCCATGAAAGGCGGTGCGGACGGTGACGAAAGCATTCCGGAATGGGAAAAGGACGCTGTGGCTGCTGTCAGGGATAATAGCGGTGCTCTTTCTTGCGGCTGCCTTGCTCTGGTGGGGCCGACCGGCGGAGGCCAGGTCCGCCCTGGCTGACTATGTGGGAGACCTGGACGGGTATGAAACGGTCCGGGCCACCCGGCAGGACGGCCAGACGCTGACATTGGAGGGGGCACAGGCGGCGGAGTTAAAGGAATTGCTAGACCAGCTCTCCTTCGCCGGAGCGGCGGAGGAAAAGACCAGCCGGGCAAACAGCGCCCCGGGCTTTGAGGCCGCGGTCCAGCTGGCGTCTGCCGGCGGAACGGCCCATACCGTCACCTTTGTGACCGGCGGAGCGGAGGAGGCCCATGTGCGCCTGGACCTCTCCAACGGGACCACGGTCCACATCACCGGCGTGTTCCAGGCGGATTATCGGGCGGCAGCGGACTTCATCAACGGGCTTTGAATACTGTTATTTTGACGGAAAACGAGGCGCTTCCCTTGCGGGAAGCGCCTCGTTT